>CAKUKP010000028.1 GCA_934663625.1 uncultured Clostridia bacterium | reverse complement strand
ACGAAATCCTGAAGGTTGCTGCGATCCTTCAGCTCCAGATGGATTTCGAAGTGGTTGGATCGATCCTTCAGATACTTTTCAAAGCTCGGGAACAGGGAAAGCGTGGCGAGAATCGCGATGCACGCGGCGATGGCCAGCGTATACAGCCCCGAACCGATGGCGAGTCCCGCGATGCCGCAGCTCCACAGACCGGTAGAGGTCGTAAGACCCTTGATCTGGCTTCGGGAGCTGAACAGAACGGAATTGCTGCTGACGATAGCGAGCCCGACGACCGCCGCGGCGGATACGATGGGCGCCGCGCCGAAGCCGATATCCAGCATCATTGCGATGCAGGTGGCGACGACCGCCAGCATGAACGTGCGCAGACCCGCGGCGTGCCGCTTCGTCGCGCGTTCACAGCCGATGCAGGCGCCGGCGATCAGCGCCAGCGCGATGCGGAAGATCACGCTTCCCAGGCATATTTCGCTGCTCCACGCGCCGAGCAGGCGGGCGATTGGATCACTGAATTGAAACATGGTTGAAACCTCCTATCTTCTGCCGTGGCGGCGGCGCGATGTATACATCGCCGCATCGTGCTGCTCCTGCGCAGCTTGCGTAAACGCGGCTTCATCTTCGGAAATCTGCGCGGGCGGATGTACCGGCAGTTCCTTTTGAATGCGCTGGATGCGCTCGATCAGGATTTCCAGTTCGGACTTCGGCTTTTGCTGTTCATCTACGGCGCTGACCTCCACCAGATCTTCGATCTTATGCGAATAGGAGCCGGACAGATAGAGCGCCAGCTTTGAACACGCAGGGCCGATCAATTCGTACAGCACGCTGGATGCGAGTATGATGGTTTGCAGATCAACGCCGATCTGCCCGCCCAGCGTGCGCGCGCCCAGCGCGGCAAGGCCGATGGAAACGCCCGCCTGCGGAATCAGCGCAAGCCCCAGATAATCGCGCACCTTGCGCGGCTTGCCCACCATCGCGCAGCCCAGAAACGCGCCCGCGTATTTGCCCACGATGCGCACGATGAAATACAGTACGCCTACCGTGAGCAGCGGCACGCTGCCCGCGGAATTCGTGGCGCTCACCAGCGTATCCAGCTGGAAGCTCAGGCCGGAGCGTACGAAGAACAGAAGCAGAATCGGCGGGTTGAAATAATTCAGCTGCCGGAACAGATTTGAATCTTCCGTGATGTTGATATACACCATGCCCATCGACATGCAGCCCAGCAGCGGGGATACCTCCAGCAGCGTGCAGATGCCGCAGAAGGCAAACAGCGTGGCGATGGAAACGATCAGCCGGTTATCGGAGCTGGAACAGGTTTTGAACAGCAGCTTCAGCAAGATACCGAATGCGCCGCCCAGCGCCACAACGCCCAGATTGATCAATATCGGCTTGACCACCGTGCTGAACGTGGAACCCGCGCCGCCGCTGGTGCTTGCCAGCGCGATGGAAATCGCGGCGGAATACGCCACGAGGCTGACTACATCGTCCAGCGCAACCACCTGCAATAGCGTATCCACGAAATCCCCGCGCGCCTTGGTCTGGCGAATCGTCATCAGCGTAGATGCCGGCGCGGTGGCGGAGGCCAGCGCGGCAAGCACCGCCGAAAACGCGATGTTCAGACCCAGCACCCAGTAGGTAACAACGAAGATCAGAACGGAAGCCAGGCACGCCTCCATGACCGTAATCACGATCACGCGCATGCCGTTCTTCTTCAGCGTGTCCATGCGGAAAAATTCGCCCACGCCGAACGCGATGAACGCCAGCGCGATATCGGATAGAAAATCCGTGCCCTGAATGATTTCCGATGGAATCAGATCCAGGCAATAGGGGCCGATCAGTATGCCGGTAACGATGTACCCGGTCACGTTCGGGAGCCGCGCAAGCTTCGTCAGGCGCGTCATGGCAAAGCCCAGAAACAGCATCAGCGCGATCGATATGATGATTGAAGCCGCGCCCGTCGCGCCGGACAGATGCGCGTATAAATTGGATAGCATTGTTTTCCTCCTTTCCGAAGCCGCCGCGCAGACCGCCGCGGCGATTCTTATAAAACAAATGTTATTCTACCACAAAATTTCCCATAATGCAAGAATTATCTATTATTTTGTGCTAAGTTTATGCCTGATTGCGAAAAACGGGTGCAAAACAGTAAAAAAACACCACCAGGAAGCATTTGGCGGCGTTGATCATTGGATTATTCTACATTTTCCGAAATGGGATCGTACAAAAAGCTGCGAAGAATGGCTTTGTTCTGCGCCGCATCGCTGATTTTGATGGCGGAGCCATCGTCCACACAGCAGGTTTTATCCGGCGTGCGCGATTGCTGGATCGATTTGTTTGTCAGCATCCTTTCGCCCAGCGCGACCAGCGCGGGAATGGAAAGATTCGTATCCATATAATGCAGGCATACGTCGATGACCTTCGCATACATGATGGGATTTGCGATGTTGCTGCGAACGCTCTCCAGCAGGCGTGCGATCACCGTGCGCTGGCGGAATGTGCGCATATAATCGGTGTCGATCGATCGAATGCGGGAATAGCCCAGCGCGAACAGACCGTTCAGATGCACCTTTCCCGATTGCGTCATGGGCTGCGCATCATAGCCCAGCGGCTTGAAGATGTGCGCGGAATCGCCCACGTTTTCGTTCATCTGCGCAAGCTCCGCATCGGTAATTTCGATATCGATGCCGCCCGCCGCATCGATCAGCTTCACCAGCGTGATGTAATCCACCACGATGTATTTCGTGATGTTCATGCCGAACGTTTCATTTACGCATCGCATGCTCATTTCCGCGCCGCCGCGCGCGTAGGCGGAATTGATTTTGCCGCGCCCGTAGCCGGGAATATCCACCATCGTATCGCGCTGCACCGATGCCAAGCGCACATCGCTTTTTCCTACCGATACGATGATGATCGTATCGCTGCGCTGATGATCCTCGTCCAGTTCGTCCAGCCCCAGCAGCAGCACGTTCAGCCGGTCGGAGGGCAGATCGCCGTTGATCGCCAGATCGTTATCGCGCGGCTGCACATTCCAGAATCCGATGGGAACCACGTATAAAACGCCCGCGCACAGGATCGCGATCGCCAGCAGAACGGCGATCAGCTTCAGCAGCTTTTTTATGATAAAGCCGAGGCATCCGCCCGAACGCCGCCCGCGTTCATCCGATCGCCCGCGCTTTTTTCCTCTGTATTGATCGTAGTACATACGCCACCTGTATAAATGAGAATAATTATAGTATAGCATACTTTTCGCGAATAGAGAACGGATAAAAGGGCGATAAACGGAAAGAATGTGGACGGAGGTGTACGAAAATTATGAAAATTCGGGATATTCACGGCGATATGGCGTTTGATTCGCGCGGCGAACCTACGGTGCGCGTGAAAATAATGCTGCAGGATGGCACGGAGGGAATCGGCATCGCGCCGTCCGGCGCATCCACCGGCAGCCATGAGGCGCGCGAGTTGCGCGACGGCGGCGATGCATATTCAGGCAGGGGCGTGCATGCGGCGGTGGAAAATGTGAATGCCGCGCTTGCCGATGTGCTGCGCGGCGCGGAGGCGTTTGATCAGGGCGCGATCGATGCTGCGATGATCGAAGCGGATGATACGCCCGACAAGCATAAAATCGGCGCGAACGCCATGATCGCCGCATCGTGGGCGGTGGCGAACGCCGCGGCAAACGCGCTTCGAATGCCGCTGTACCGGTATCTGGGCGGCGTGTACGGGTGCGAAATGCCGTGCCCGATGTTCAATGTGATCAACGGCGGCCGCCATGCGGACAACAATCTGGATATCCAGGAATTCATGTTCGTGCCGTGCGGCGCGGAAAGCTTTCATGAAGCCATGCGCATGGGCGTGGAGTGCCGCCGCGCGCTGGGCGCGCTGCTGCATGATGCGGGGCATTCCCTCGCCGTGGGGGATGAGGGCGGCTTTGCGCCGAATCTGAACGACGATGCCGAAGCGCTGGATCTGATGGTGCGCGCGATCGAACTGGCGGGCTGGCGCGTCGGCGAGGATGTGGGGCTGGCGCTGGACGCCGCTGCTTCCGAATGGCTGAGCGATGATTTCTATGTGCAGCCGAAATCCGGCAGAAGATTTGCATCCGATGATCTGATCGAATACTATACCGCGCTCTGCGCCCGTTTTCCGATTCTGTCCATCGAAGATCCGCTGGGCGAGGATGATTTCGACGGCTTCCGCCGGATTACCGATTCGCTGGGCGATGATGTGATGATCGTGGGGGACGATCTGTTTACCACGAATCCCGCGCGGATTCTGCGCGGCGCGGGCATGGGCGCGGCGAACGCGGCGCTGATCAAGCCCAACCAGATCGGCACGGTTTCGGAAACGCTGGGCAGCATCCGCATCGCTTCGGAAAACGGTTACGCCATCGTGGTTTCGCATCGCAGCGGCGATACGGAGGATGCGAGCATCGCCGATCTTTCGGTTTCGGTCAACGCGGGCTTTATCAAATCGGGCGCGCCGGTGCGATCCGAACGGCTGGCGAAATACAACCGGCTTCTGATGATCGAGGACGAATTGAACCGATAAAGCAACGGGTTCGGAAGCATATCCTCCGAACCCGTATATTTATTTCCCTTCGTTCCATTCCGCGATCATCTGATTTACGGAACGGGTCATCTCCGCCGAAAAATCGCAGTTCCATTTGCGCTTCAGAAACGCCTGAAGCCATTGCTTCAGATCGTCGCCGTGTTTTTTCTGGCGATCGCCCAGCATTTGAAGAACGGTATCCGCGTCCGCGTCGCGGTATTCGTTTTCAAATACGATATCCTCCGTGCGGAAGCGCGCGGGCTTTTGCCGCGCACGCTGCGCATCGTTGGGCAGACCGTACACTGCCATGCAAACCGGCTTTACATAGGCGGGCAGGCGCAGAATCTCCCGCTGGGTATCCAGATTTTCCAGAATATCGCCGATGTAGCACGATCCATAGCCCATCAGCTCCGCCGTCGTGACCGATGCGTGCGCGGCGATGACCGCGTCTACGGCCGCCAGCATGAAATCGCCCGCGCCGGCATTGCGCAGGGGCGAATCCGGTTTGGCCGCGCGGAACGCGGTCAGCCACCGGCGCACGTCCGCGCAGAAAACGATCACCAGCGGTGCATTGGCGATGAAGGATTGATGATCGCAGCTTTCCGCAAGCCGCGCCTTTTTATCGGGATCGGTCACGCGGATGGCGGACCAGAGCGTCATATTGCCTGCGGTGGGCGCTTCGATCGCGGCGCGCAGGATGGTTTGCACATCCGTTTCCGGAATATCGCCGGAAAACGCGCGCACGCTCTTTCGCGCAAGCAGCGTCTGAACGGCTTCCTGATTGATGTTATGCATAATCTGTCCCTCCGATCTGGTTTCTGCATGGAATATAGCATTTCACGGGTAAAATGTCAATCGCCGTCATGGGGCGTGAACCGGAATTGCAGATTCTTCGTCCAAAAGAAAGAAGGGCATTGTTCGAAGATTGTTCATTAGAATATCACGAAAAAAGGGTGCGATTATCCGAATTGTGTGGTATAATACATTATAATTAAGTAGGTTTTGCCTGTAATCAGGTTGATGATATACGGAGGAAAAAAGCTTGAAGTATTCGATGTTCAAGCCGCGCGAAACCGCGCGCAGCTTTATATTGTCCGTGGTGATGATGACGGCGAAGATGCTGGTCTTTGCGGTGCTGCTGATCGGCATCGCGGCGGCCGGCGTGGTGGGCGGCATGGCGAAGGCGTGGGTGGATACCTGCCCGACGCTGGATCTGGATAAGATCGGAACGCAGTCGCAGACTTCGTTTATCTACGATAAAAACGGCGATCAGATCGCGGAATTCAAGGGTTCTGAAAACCGAATCTATGTAACCTACGATGAAATTCCGCAGACGCTGATCAACGCCGTAATCGCCATCGAGGATGCGCGCTTCTACACGCATCACGGCATCGATTTGAAGCGCATCGTGGGTTCGCTGAAGAACAATCTGACCGGCGGCAATTTGCAGGGCGCTTCCACGATCACCTGTCAGCTGGTAAAGCTTACCCAGCTGAACAGCGATCAGAATTACAAGCGCAAGGTGCAGGAGGCGTATCTGGCGCTGGAGCTGGAAGAACAGATGACCAAAGAGCAGATCATGGAGGCTTACCTGAACGTGATCTATCTGGGCGGCGCGAATTACGGCGTAAAGATTGCCGCACAGGATTATTTTGGCAAGGATTTAAGCCAGCTGACCCTGCGCGAATGCGCCTGCCTCGCCGCGGTCATTCGAAATCCCTATCGCTATAATCCCCGCAGAAACTATTATGTGTTCGATGATTCCCATCTGATCGACGATCGCACGAATTACGTGTTGAAGGAAATGAACGATCAGGGTCTGATCACCGATGCGGAATATGAAGCCGCCAAGGCGGAAAAGCTGAACGTGCTCGAATCCTCTACCGCTTCTTCGGATGCGATGTATGCCAATGCGTTCTACGTGGAATATTCGATCTACGATGTGGTAACCAAGATGCTGCGCGTAGAAGGTCTTGAGGATACGACCTCCAACCGAAGCGCTATGGAAACCAGACTGCGCAACGGCGGCTATAAGGTATTTACCGCGCTGGATCCCGATGTGCAGTCCGCGGTGCAGAATGTGATTACGAATTGGACGGGCTATCCCGCCATGCGCTATGCGAACGATTCCTCCACCCGCGCTTCGCTGGGCGGCGGCGAATATCTGACCGTCGTACAGCCGCAGGCGGCGGCCGCGGTAACGAACTGGCACACGGGCGAACTGGTGGCGGTTGTGGGCGGCAGGAGCGAACCGGTGCAGAAGAAGCTTCTGAACCGCGCGTACCAGCAGCCCATGCCGGTAGGTTCTTCGCTGAAGCCGCTTTCGGTGTATGGCCCCGCGTTTGATATGGGCTTTTCGCCGGGCACGCCGGTTTTGAATCTGCCTATCGAAATCAAGGGCTGGAACAGCGCGACGGGCTATCCGAACAATTTCTCCGGCGATGCGTTCACCGGCGTGGAATCGATGCGCGTCGCGATCAACAAATCGCACAATACCTCTGCCGCGCACGTGCTGATGGACAACGTTGGCATTGAAAATTCGGTAACGTACCTTCTGAAGCTGGGCGTGAGCGCGGATCACATTCTGGCGACCGGCTCCGGTCTGGCGCTGGGTTCTTCCGGTATTTCCGTGATCGAACTCGCTTCGGCATACGGCGCGGTGGCGAACAAGGGCAATTATCTGGAATCCTATGCGTTTACGCAGGTGCTGAATCCGGATGGCACGGTGTACATCGATGTAAACGAAGTGCAGGAAAAGCGCAGCGTATTTAAGGAATCGACCGCCTATCAGCTGGTCAGCTGTCTGATCGGCTGCTGCAGCGAGGAAGGCACGGGTTCCCGCGCGAACTTCGGCGGAATGACCGTGGCGGGGAAAACCGGCACGAATTCCGATAACGTGGGCGTGACCTTCGCAGGCATGACCGGCTATTACGCGGGCGCGGTATGGATCGGATCGGATAACTATAAGGCGCTGGAATCCTCCGCGACCGGCGGCAGCGCGGCGGCGCCGCTGTGGGCGGCGGTGATGGAGGCGGTGCATACCACCACCGGCAATACCACGGATCGCGATATCATTTCCGGCAGCTTCGCCGATTACGGCCTGTATCCCGCCACGGTGTGCGGCGTATCCGGTATGCTGCCCACCAGCGCGTGCGAAAATGATATCAACGGCTACGGACTGATCACCGATTATTTCACGGCGGAAAATATGCCGTCCGCGACCTGCAACATGCACCGCGCGGTAACGCTGTGCCGCGAATCGAAGCTGGTCGCCAGCGAATATTGCCAATCTACGGCGGTGGTCGGCATCATCTACATCCCTGAAGGACATCCGCTGCGGAACGCTTCCGATATGGATGTGGTGCAGAGCTACTTCTACGGCGCGTCCACCAACGAATATTCCGCAGGCATCGGCAGATGCCGCCAGTGCGGATGGTAAACCTGAGATTTTGGAGAACGCGGTTTTGTCCGAGTATTGAACTGTGCAGGAGTGTTATAATCAAATTCAGCGACATGCGCGGTGAATTTGGTTTTTTCAGAGCAGTCGGCGAAAAGCCGACCGGCAAACCTCTAGTTTGCCGTCTTGCGGAGAAAAAACAATTCCGACAGTCAGGATTCCGCTAACGCACCGAAGACTCAGCATAGCCGAGTTTCGGCAGCACGGTGCTGGAATCCATAGGATTCGCACCGGCTGGTCGCGGGCTGCAAGCAGCACGCGACTGCTATCCGGAAAATCCGCAGATTTTCAGGAATCCGCAGTCCTCTTCCTACTCGACAAAATCGTGAGATTTTGGAGAATTCGAAGAATACGGCCCCGGCTGCATATGCAGCCGGAGTTTTTTCATAAGATGAGTCAAACGGTTGAAAACGGGGAGGGTTTCGATGAAGGGCAAACGAACGGCGGTAGTGAAATCGATCGCGGCGGGGCTGATTTCCGCGATTCTGGTAACGCTTGCGGGCATGCTGCTGATGGCGGGCTTGATGATGGTGGTATCAGTGGGGGATCGATGGCTAATGATCCTGAATCAGCTTTTGAAGATCGGATCGGTGATTCTGGGCACCTGTATCGCAGTGCCGCGCGGCGGACAGCGCGGTCTGGCGACCGGCACGGCGGTGGCGCTCCTGTACGCCTGCATCGGCTATGGCATGTACGCCGCGCTCGGCGGCGCAGGCTTTACGATCGGCGGAATGCTGGGCGAAATATTGATCTGCGCCGCAGCGGGCGCGGTAACCGGCACGATTCGGGCGAATATGCAGCCGAGCAGGCGCAAAAGACGGGCAACTGCATAAATATAATAAACTGGCGGTGGAAGGAATGCATCCTTCCACCGCCAATCTTTGATTATTTTTCGATGGGCGCGACGTACAGCGTGCGCTGGTTGGTATAGATTACGAACCCCGGCTTTGCACCGGCGGGCTTTTTTACATATTTGCGCAGCGTGTAGTCCACCGGCACCTTGCTGGAGGCGCCACCCTTTGAATAGGCGGCGGCGATCCGCGCGGCGTACAGGATCGTATCGGAATCGGGCTCCGTACCCACGATGATCACGTGCGATCCCGGCATATCCTTCGCGTGCAGCCATACCTCGTTCGGCTGCGCGGAAAAGGTCAGCTTATCGTTTTGCAGGTTGTTCCTGCCCACCAGAATCGTATGTCCGTCCGGTGCGGTAAAGCGCATCGGCTGGGAGGGGGGCAGCTGCTTGATCTGTCGGCGGCTGCCGCTCGCGCGCATATAGCCGTATTTTTCCAGCTCCTGCCGGATTTCAAATAATTCGCTCTCGCCCGCGCACTTGGTAAGATTGTCCGCCTGTCCCTCCAGATAGGCAAGCTCCGCGCTGGTCTTTTCGATCTGTTCCGCCGCCAGCGTGCGCGCATTGCGCGCCTTCTGATACAGCTTGAAATACCGCTGTGCATTCTGCATTCCGGAAAGGCGCACATCCAGATCCACCTTCAGCATTTTCATATCGGGATCATAATAATTGGGCAGTTCGATGTTCTTTTGTCCCTTCTGCACCAGATGCGCGCTCGCGGTCAGCAATTCGCCCTTGATGCGGTATTCCTCCATGCGTTCGCTGCCCAGCAGCGCTTCGCGCTGCAGCGCCAGCTTCTTTTCGCATCGTTCGATGTTGGTTTTCAGCGCGCGATGGATGGCGGCGCTCTTCTGCGATATGCGCTCCGCCTGATCGCGCGTGCGGTAGAACAGATCAAAAGCTTCCGAAAGCGTGCCCGCCGGTTCAAGGCGCATTCCGGCGTAAATCTGATAGGGAAATGCGGTTACATCCGCGGGAGCGCCGCCTTCATCGTATACCAGCGTGGGCGACAGCGCATCCTGCGCAAAGAACGCCTCCGCGGCGGCGCATACGATATGCAGATCGCATTCGCTGGAATGCGCGTCCGCGTTTCCGCAGGCGCGATAGGCGATTTCGCGCGCGGTCTGGCGCGACAGGCCGCTGATGCAATCGGAGAGCAGCTTCTGCACGCTGCCGCTTCGCCCCGCCATCGCCGAATAGAGCGCGTCCGCGCGCACGGAATCGAAGGGGATTTTGCCGTGCTGCGGCGGGCGTTCGTAGCGCAGTCCCGGCAGCACCTCGCGCACGGAGGAAATCGCTTCGCTCACGCGGCGCGCGCTGTCGATGATTCTGCCCTCCGCATCCACGAAGATCAGGTTGGAATGCTTGCCCATGAATTCGCAGATGAGCGTCTTGTGCGTGCGGTCGCCCAGATCGCTCAGATGCTCGATTTCAATTTCCAGTATGCGGTCGCAGTCGATCTGGCGAATATCGGAAATTCGCCCGCCGATCAAATGCTTGCGCATCAGCATGCACAGGTTAAACGGCTCCAGCGGGCTGGTTTTCTTCTGCACGGTGATGTGCGCGCGGGCGCAGCCGACGCTGGATGAGGTAAGAAGCATATGATTTGCGCCGCCGTTTCGTATGGTGAAGATCACTTCATCGCGCTCCGGCTGGATGATTTTATCGATCCTGCCGCCGCACAGCGTAGCCTTTAATTCCTTTGCGATCGCGCCCAGCGTAAATCCATCAAGGGGCATTGGCGTATCCTCCATTTTCTGTTTCTGAAACATATCAATTATAGCGCAGCTTTGCCGATTGCGCAACCGCAGGATATGTGATAAAATAGCGGTAGCGTCCGGAATAAGTCCCTCCCGCTGTGAATACATTTTTTGAAGCAGAACAGGATAAGGAGGGTTCCATATGAAAACCGGCGGAAAGCAGAAAAACCTGTATATGCTGGCGCTGATGCTGCTGATTGCGGCGGTTGCGCTGGCGTGCGTTTGGACGTTCATGAACAACAAAACGGCGAGCAGCGATCGCACGATCACGCCCGTTCCTACGGTGAACGCGCCGGAGGAAACGATCGATCCGAATGCGCAGACCACCGCTTCGCAGGCCGCGTCCGCGGCGCAGACGCCCGCGCCCGCGAAGGGCAAAACCATGTCCACCGTGGTGTATTATCAGGATAACTACGGCTATCTTGTGCCCGTGATGTGCAATGTGGCACAGCAGGACGGCGTGGCGAAGGCGACGCTGAGCCTGATGGTGAAATCATCCGAAAACGATATGAACGCCGCGCGGCTGGGCCTGCGCACGGTGCTGCCGGAGGGCACGAAGATCGATCTGGACATCGCGAACGGGCTGGCGCGAATCGATCTGAGCAGGGAAGCGCTGAATGTAGAGGATGCGGCGGCGGAGAGCAACATGGTATCCGCCATCGTGCAGACGCTGACCGAATTTGATACGGTGCAGAAGGTAGAAATTCTGGTGGGCGGACAGAAGCTTGAAAAGCTGCCGCACGGCACGGATATTTCCAAGCCATTCGAGCGCGGCGATATCAATCTGGAAGCGGGCGTGACCACATCGGCGGGCGCAAAGCCGGTGATGCTGTATTTCCCGTGCGAGGGCAGCAGCGTGGTGGTTCCGGTCACGCGCATGGTGCATTCGAGCGCGGACGTCAATACCGCCGTGCTGGAGCTTGCCAAGGGGCCTTCCGCCACATGTCCGCTGGAGCGCGCGCTGCCCGCGGGCTGCGGTCTGATCGATGTATCCGTGCAGGACGGCGTGGCGAAGGTGAATTTCACGAAGGAATTTGCCCAGTTGGTGGAAAATACCGACGGCGGACGGCTGGCGCTGAAGGCGCTGGTGCTCACCTGCACGCAGTTCGAAGGCATCAAGGGCGTTGAAATTTACGTGGAAGGCGAAAAATACGATCCCGGCAAGGGCGCGCTTGCGGTGCCGAGCTTTGCCAACGTCGCGGATGATATTGTGTACGACAGCATTCAGACGCAATCGGATATGCTTTTCGATTTCGAATAGAAAATCCCGAACAGATAATGAACCGGAGGAATACGAAAGATGGAAACGATCAGAAAAAGCGATGAAATGCGGGCGGTGACCATTCTGCCCGATTATACCGAAATGGCGGCTGGCTCCGTGCTGATCTGCTGCGGCAGAACGCGCGTGCTGTGTACCGCATCGGTGCAGGATGGCGTGCCGCCCTTTTTGAAGGGAAAGGGCACGGGCTGGCTCACGGCGGAATACGCCATGCTGCCCGGCGCCACGCCCCAGCGCAAGGCGCGGGACGGCGTGAAAAAGGATGGCAGAAGCGTGGAAATTCAGCGCCTGATCGGCAGGTCACTGCGCGCGGCGTGCGATTTTTCCCGCACGGGCGAACGCACCGTGTACATCGATTGCGATGTATTGCAGGCGGACGGCGGAACGCGCACGGCTTCGATCACCGGTGCGTTCGTGGCGCTGTGTCTGGCGGTGCATAAGCTGATCGCGTCCGGCGAAATGGTGGATTCCCCGATCGTGCGTCAGGTGGCGGCGATTTCCGTGGGCGTGGTGGACGATATCTGCACGCTGGATCTGGAATATCAGCAGGACAGCCGCGCACAGGTGGATATGAACATCATCATGACCCGCGATGCGCAGGGCGAAATGGGCTTTGTGGAGGTGCAGGGCACCGGCGAACATAAATCCTATTCCAGAAGCGAACTGGATCAGCTGCTGGCGCTGGGCGAAAAGGGCATCGGCGCGCTGATGCAGGCGCAGCTGGACGCGCTGGGCGATCGCGCGGATGTATTGTTCAAAAAGCCCCGCCTGGTGTTGGCGAGCAACAACTTCGGCAAATTAAAGGAACTCAAGGCGATCCTCGGCGACCGGTACGACGTTTATTCCATGCGCGAAATGGGCGTGTGCGTAGATGTCGAGGAAACCGGCGAAACATTTGAAGAAAACGCGCTGATCAAGGCGCAGGCGCTGATGAACATCACGAAGTGCGCCACGCTGGCGGATGATTCCGGCCTGTGCGTGGACGCGCTGAACGGCCGCCCCGGCGTGTATTCCGCGCGCTATTGCGGCGTGCACGGGGATGATGAAGCGAACAACGATCTGCTGCTGAAGGAAATGGATGGAAAGGCCGATCGTACCGCGCATTACGGCTGCGCCGTGGCGCTGTGCCGCCCCGGCCATGAACCGATGACCGCCTATGGAAAATGTACGGGCAGAATCCTGACCGAACGCACCGGAAACGGCGGCTTCGGCTATGATCCGCTGTTTTTCTCCGATGATTTGCAGGAAAGCTTCGGCACCGCCGATCCCGCGGCGAAGAACGCCATTTCCCATCGCGCGCGCGCCATTCAGAAACTATTGAAGAAGCTGGAGCGCGAAGCATGACGCGCGTCGCAGTATTCTCCGATTCGCACAACGGAGAGATGCATCTGGAACGATTCGCCCTGCTGTGCGAGCGGGAAGCGGTCGATCGCGTATTTTTTCTGGGCGACGTGGTTGAGGATGCGCGGTGGCTGCGCCGCCGTCTGCCGGAAATGCCCATCGATCTGGTGGCGGGCAATTGCGATATGCTGTCCCGCGAGGCGCGCGAAGCGCGCGTGACCATCGAGGGCAAACGGTTTCTGCTGGTGCACGGCGATAAATACGGCGTGAAATATGGATATACGAATCTATCCTATTACGCCGAGGAAAATCAGATGGACGCGGCGCTGTTCGGCCATACGCACTTTCCGTACGCCGCGTATGTGGGCAATGTGCTGCTGATCAATCCCGGCGCGCTGTGCCGCGGCAGCATGTGCCTGATGGAGGTTACGCAAAAGGATATCGTACCGCGCATCCTGGATGTGGATGGTTGGTATCAGAATCAAAGATTACAGGAGGAAGAAAAACAATGATCCGTCACATCGTCATGTTCAAAATCAAGGATGAATTCAAGAGCGAAATCCCGCAGCTGGTGAAGAATTTTTACGGTATGAAGGGCAGAATCGAAGGCATGGTGGATCTGGAGGCGGGCGCGGACATTCTGGGCAGCGAACGCAGCTATGATCTGGCGC
This sequence comes from uncultured Clostridia bacterium, assembly GCA_934663625.1. Taxonomy (GTDB): domain Bacteria; phylum Bacillota; class Clostridia; order Christensenellales; family Aristaeellaceae; genus SFTH01. The sequence goes on along the minus strand of CAKUKP010000028.1, from coordinate 18,537 downwards.
TGACCTGCGTATTCGACAGCCGCGAAGCCTTCGACGCTTATCCCACCCATCCGGTGCATCTGCCCGTCAAAAAGCACATGCACGAGGTGCGCGAGAGTTCCGTCGCGTGCGACTATGAGTTCTAAGAACATCTGAAAAGAATGCAGTAATTATGCCGTCCTCTTGGCTCCACCTGATGGGGGAGCTGGCAGCGCGACTTGTCGCGATGACTGAGGGAGAGAACCTCTATCACAGAGCTAGCAAACCTACTTAAATTCGATAGGTGCGTTATCTCTCCTTCCGTCATCGGCAAATGCCGCTGACACCTTCCTTTAGCAGTCGCGACCAGCCCGGACGCATTCTTCGAATGCCAGTCCGGCGCTGCCGAAACCCGCTTCGCGGGTCTTCGGTGCGTATCATCAGAGGAAGGCAGGGGCAACGACCGATCATACTGTCATGTATCATCAGGGGAGCAGTGACTGCGTTCCGAAACGTTCCGAGGGGAGCGTTTCTTTTTTATGTCCATTTCCGGCAAAATAATTCAAAAGCTTGACAAAATATTTCTTTTATGATATAAATATTACAGAACAATGACGGATTGCGAGATCGCGACCAAGATTACGAACGAAATAATGGAGAAAAAGAGATGAAAAACACAAGATTATCCCGCATTATTTCCCTGCTGACGGTGCTGGCGCTTTTATTGACGAGCGCGGCGCTGGCGGACAGCTTTTCCGCAATCGGCAAGGCCGGCGGCATTCGCATTTATTTTGATGCAGGCTTAACCTCCTATTGGGGAACGATGCCCGCCAACAGCGTGGTAACCGTGCTGGCGTACAATGAAAATGTGGCACAGGTCAGCTACCGCGGCTATACGGCATTTGCGCCCGTGGCGGATATGAACGCCGTGGCGAGCGTGGCAAAGCGCGCGATCGTATACACGGACAGCCGCGTGTTCCAGTACGCCGATATAAACAGCTATTCCGTGGCGGTTCCGGCGGGGCTGGAGGTATATGTGCTGGCGACGCAGGGCAGCTGCGCGGCGGTGGAGCGCAACGGCTACGTGGGCTTTATGTACACCGGCCATTTGATCATCGAGGGCGATACCTCCGCGGCGGACGCGGCGGCAGCGGCAGCAGCGGCGGCGGAAGCGGCGGCGCGCGCGGAAGCGGAAGCAAAGGCGCGGGCGGAAGCCGAAGCGGCGGCAGCAGCGGCGGCAGCGGCAGCGGCGGCGGAAGCAGCGGCGCGCGCGGAGGCCGAGGCAAAGGCGCGCGAGGAGGCGGAAGCGAACCGGAAGAACCCCGGCACATCCGCCGATATCGAAGCGGTGTTTGAATCCGGAAAGTATTCCAATGAAGAACTGATTTACGCCTTCGCGGTGAAGGTAATGGGCTACAACAGCGCGGCGGCGAGCGGCCTGCTCGCCAACATCAAGGCGGAATCCGGCTTCCGTCCCAACGCCAGCGGCGATAGCGGATCATCTGTGGGCATCTGCCAATGGCACGCGGGCAGAAAGACCCGACTGCAAAACTGGTGCGCGAGCAACGGCTTCGATGCGACCACGCTGCTGGGGCAGCTGTATTATCTGAAGTACGAACTGGAAAATTATTATCCGAAGGTACATAATTATCTGAAATCGGTATCGAACGATGCGTCCGGCTGCTACGACGCGGCATACTATTTCTGCTATCATTTTGAAGCGCCGTCGAACCGCGCCAGCAGGAGCGATACCCGCGGCAATACTGCGAAAACCACCTTCTATCCGAAGTACGCATCCGTCTGAGGATGCGCAGGCGCAGGGCGATTGGCGATTGTTAATAAATCGCGGGACGGCTTGCAAGCTGCGGCGGGACATGCTATAATCGATGCATAAGCGATGATGAAGAGAGTAGCCGCTGCGGACAGGGATGCAGAGAACAGCGCCATCGGCTGAAAGCGTTGTACCGAAATCCCGCGGTGAAGTTCACTTCGGAGCCTTCGCGCTGAAACGGAAGTAGGCGCGAACGGATTCATCCTCGTTATCCGGATGAGAGGTTTCGCGCGGCGAAACGAAGTTGGGTGGTACAGCGGAGCTATGCTTCGCCCCTTACACAGGGGGCGAAGTTTTTTGTGCGCCCCGCGATATGAATAAATAAGGAGAGTTGGGCGATTATGGAAAAGAAGCTTCGGGAGATCCGGGAGCGCGTGCTCGGCGATCTGCGCGATGCGCAGGGCACCGGCAATCTTGAACAGGTTCGCGTAGGCGTGCTGGGCAAGAAGGGCGAACTTACCGCGCTGCTGCGCGGCATGGGTCAGCTTCCGGCGGAGGAGCGGCCGAGAATGGGTCAGCTGGTCAATGATGTGCGCAAGGCGATCGAGGATGCGCTGGAAGCGCGCAGCGCCGAACTGAAGGCGAAGGAAAAGGAAGCGCGCCTTGAAAAGGAAGCCGTGGACGTAACCCTGCCCGGACCGGAGCGCAGCGCGGGTTCGCTGCATCCGATGAACATTGCGCTGAACCGCATGGTGGATATCTTCGTGGGCATGGGCTATGAAGTGGTAGAAGGCCCCGAAGTGGAATACGATCATTACAATTTCGAACTGCTGAACGTGCCGAAGAACCATCCGGCGCGCGATGCGCAGGATACCTTCTATGTGGAGGACAACATCGTTCTGCGTTCGCAGACTTCGCCGGTGCAGGCGCGCGTGATGACCACGCGCAAGCCGCCCATCCGCATCATCAGCCCCGGCCGCGTATACCGCGCCGATGAGGCGGATGCGACGCATTCGCCGGTGTTCCATCAGCTGGAAGGTCTGGTGATCGATGAAAACATCACGATGGGCGATCTGAAGGGCACGCTGGATGAATTTGCGCGCCAGATGTACGGCGAGGGCATTTCTACCCGCTTCCGTCCGTCTTTCTTCCCGTTCACTGAGCCATCTGCCGAGGTCGATCTGACCTGCGCCAACTGCAAGGGCGCGGGCTGCCGCATGTGCAAGGGCACCGGCTGGATCGAGGTTTTGGGCGCGGGCATGGTCAATCCGCACGTGCTGGAAATGTGCGGAATCGATCCGAAGAAATATTCCGGCTTCGCGTTCGGCATGGGCGTTGAGCGCATCGCGCTGCTCAAGCACAACATTCCGAACCTGCGCTACCTGTATGAAAACGACCTGCGCTTCCTGACGCAGTATCGATAAGGAGGATACATTCCATGAAAGTGCCGATGAAATGGCTGAAGGAATATGTGGATATTCCGATGAATGCCGAGGATTACGCCTCCAAAATGATCATGACCGGTACCGCCGTAGAGGGCGTGGAAAAGACCGGTACGCAGTTTGACAATGTGGTGGTCGGCGAAGTGATCACCTGCGTGGATCATCCCAACAGCGATCATCTGCATGTGTGCATGGTGAACGTGGGTCAGGAAGAGCCGATTCAGATCGTGTGCGGCGCGCCGAACGTGCGCGCGGGCATGCGCGTGGCGGCGGCGCTGGATGGCGCGCATCTGCCCGGCGGCGTGAAGATCAAGAAGGGCAAGCTGCGCGGCGAAGCCTCCTGCGGCATGCTCTGCTCCGGCCCCGAACTGGATGTGCCCGCCGGACTGTACCCCCATATCGGCGATGCGGGCATCATTGAAATTTTTGAGGATGTACCCGCGGGCACCGATGTGCACGAGGTATTCGGTCTGGGCGATGATATCGTGGATTTCGAAATTCTGGCGAACCGTCCGGATTGCCTGTCCGTATGGGGTCTGGCGCGCGAGAGCAGCGCTGTGCTGAAGCAGCATTTCGTCATGCCTGAAATTGAAGTGACGGAAACCGGCAAGGGCACGTTTGATGATTACGCCAAGGTGATCGTGCGCGATACCGAAACCTGCCCGCGCTACTGCGCGCGCGTGATTACGAATGTAAAAATCGGTCCTTCGCCCAAATGGATGCGCGAATATCTGTACGGCGCGGGCGTTCGTCCGATCAACAACATCGTGGATATTACGAATTTCGTCATGCTGGAAACCGGCCATCCGATGCACGCGTTCGATCTTTCCCGCGTGAAGGATCAGACCATCGTGGTGCGCCGTGCATATCCCGGCGAGCGCCTGACCACGCTGGACGGCAAGGAGCATCTGCTGGACGAAAGCATGCTGGTGATCGCGGATAACGAAAACGCCACCGGCCTTGCGGGCATCATGGGCGGCGAGGAATCCGAAATCGAATCGGATACCGCTTCCGTACTGTTCGAATGCGCCGCGTTTGAACGCGCCAACAACCGCGTGACCGCGCGCAAGCTGGGCGTGCGCACCGAAGCTTCCGGACGCTTTGAAAAGGGCGTTTGCCCCGCTACCGCGCTGGAAGCGCTGGAGCGCGCCTGCATGCTGGTGAATATGCTGGAATGCGGCGACGTCGTGCCCGGCGTATACGATAATTATCCGAATCCGAAGGAAGGCAAAACCATCGAGGCCAGCGTGGATCGCGTGTGCCGTCTGAACGGCGTGCAGGTATCCGCCGATGATATGGAGGATATCCTGAATCGCCTCTACATCGATACCGAGCTTTGCGGCGATACGCTCACCTGCGAAATTCCCGCGTTCCGTCAGGATATGGAAACCGAGGCCGATATCGCCGAGGAAGTTCTGCGCATGTACGGCTACGATCATATTCCGTCCACGCTGATGAACGGCGTGACCATGGCGGGCAAGCGCAGCGTGAACATGGCGTTTAATGATCGCGTGAAGAACGCGCTCGTGGGCATGGGCATGTTCGAAATCTTGAATTATTCCTTCATCAGCCCGCGCTGGATTGAAAATCTGGGGCTGAGTGCGGATGACGCGCGCCGCAATACCGTGGTACTGCGCAATCCCTTGGGCGAGGATACCTCCGTAATGCGCACTACGATGGTGCCCTCCATGCTGAACACCATCGCGAATAACCTGAACCGCGGCAATTCGGAAGGCAAGCTGTTCGAGCTTTCCAAAACCTTCCAGCCCACGGGTGTGGCGGGCGAACTTCCGATAGAAAAATACATGTTGACGATCGGCCTGTTCGGCGGCGATGTGGATTTCTATTCGGTGAAGAATGCGGCGATGTGGCTGATGCAGATCTTCGGCGTTGTGCCGCAGGTTGCGGCGGGCGGCGATGCATATTATCATCCCGGCCGCAAGGCGATCCTTTCCGCAGATGGTGTGCAGCTTGCGCAGCTGGGCGAAATTCATCCCGATGTGGCGGAGCGCTTCGGCATCGAAAGCCGCGTATACATCGCGGAGATCGATCTGGAAGCCCTGCGCCCGATGGAAAAGCCGCTCTACGGCGTGAAGCCGCTGCCGAAGTTTCCGGCGGTTACCCGCGATATCGCGGTGGTGGTGGATGAAACGGCGGGCGTCGGCACGATGCTGGATACCATCAGGGCGTCCGCAGGCAAAACGCTGGAAAGCGCGAAGCTGTTCGATATCTATCGCGGCGATAAGCTGGGCAGGAATAAAAAGTCCGTCGCCTTCGCGCTGTCCTTCCGCGCGGCGGATCGCACGCTGACGGATGAGGAAATTTCCGGCGCGATGGCGAAGATTCTGAAGGCGCTGGAAAACGGCTTCGGAGCGGAGCTTCGCTAACATCAATTTATAATCATTACAGGCCGATACAGTTCGAAGCGGGACGCGTATCGGCCTGTGATACGCAAATTCAAAAAGGAGAACTTTGCATATGAAAACGGATATCGTAATTGTCGGCGCAGGTCCTTCGGGCATCTTTACGGCGATGGAGCTGATTCGCAAGGGCAGCAAGCGCAGGATCACCATCGTGGAAAAGGGCGTGGCGATTGAAAAGCGCACCTGTCCCAAGGCGAAAACGCATAAATGCGTAAACTGCAAGCCATATTGCCATATCACCACCGGCTTTTCCGGCGCGGGCGCGTTTTCCGATGGCAAGCTTTCGCTTTCCTATGAGGTCGGCGGCGATTTCCCCACGCTGGTGGGCGAAAACACCGTGCAGGATCTGATCAGCTATACCGATAAAATCTATCTGGAATTCGGCGCGGATACGAAGATCGAAGGCATCGCCAATCCCGAAGCGGTAAAGGATATTCGCCGTCGGGCGATTTCCGCGGGATTGAAGCTGGTGGATTGCCCCATTCGCCATCTGGGCACCGAGAAGGCGCAGCAGATTTACTACGACATCGAACAGTATCTTTTGCAGAACGGCGTGGAAATGATCTTCGGCTGGGCGTGCGATAATCTGATTCTGGACGGCGCGAAGTGTCTGGGCGTGCAGATCAGCAAAAACGATCAGCAGCAGGAAATCTATGCCGATACGACGATCATCGCCACCGGCCGCCGCGGCGCGGACTGGCTGGAGGGCATCTGCGCGGAGCACAACATTGCGCATCAGCCCGGCACGGTGGATATCGGCGTGCGCGTGGAATGCCGCAACGAGGTTATGGAAAAGGTAAATGAGGTGCTGTACGAATCCAAGCTGATCGGCTATCCCAAGCCGTTCAAAAACAAGGTGCGCACCTTCTGCCAGAATCCCGGCGGCTTCGTAAGTCAGGAAAATTACGATAACAACCTCGCCGTGGTCAACGGGCATTCCTATAAGGAACTGAAATCCGATAATACGAATCTGGCGATTCTCTGTTCCCACAATTTCTCCGTGCCGTTCAATCAGCCGATCGCCTACGCACAGAAGGTGGGCGAATTGACCAACATGCTGGCGAACGGACATATTCTGGTGCAGCGCTTCGGCGATATTCTGGATGGAAAGCGCACGTGGGAGCGTGAACTGGCGAGATCGAACGTGCGCCCCACGCTGCCGGACGCGGTGGCAGGCGATATTACCGCCGCCATGCCGTATCGCGCCATGACGAACATCATCAATTTCATTCAGGCGATGGATCAGGTGGTTCCGGGCTTTGCCAGCTATGAAACGCTTCTGTATTCGCCGGAATTGAAGTTCTATTCCAACCGCATCAAGATGGATGAAGATCTGGTAACCTCCATCGAAGGTCTGCATTGTCTGGGTGATTCCAGTGGATGGACGCGCGGATTGATGATGGCGAGCTGCATGGGCGTGCTGATGGGACGCAAGCTGGCGGAAGCCGAAAACGGTAAGGCATAATTCAATTCATTTGATCACAGGGACTGCATGGGAACGGATGCGTTTCCATGCGGTTCTTTTTTAACCGTTTGTTTACGCTTTTTCATCCCCCCGACCGGCTTGCGGCGGGGGAACGCAGTTGCTACAATAGGATGCGTTGAAACGATGCGCTGGGTCGGCGTTCCAATGGCGCGCGTATGAAATCGAATCGAGGAAAACAGCGAATGAAAAGCCTGAAAAAGCACTTTAACCGGACAGAACCCAATATGCCCCTGATTATCGGTATGCTGATTGTAATGGCGGCCGTTACGATGGTGCTCGCCGCGGGTTTGGGGCCGGTTTCCGTAGCGCCAATCAACACGCTGAAAATTCTGCTAAGCCGGATTCCAGGCGTGGGCAAGCTGATTCCGCAAAGCTGGGAACAGCTGGATTGGAACATCGTAATGGGATTGCGCCTGCCCCGCGTATGTCTGGGCATGGTGGTGGGCGCATCGCTGGCGGTGTGCGGCGTGGCGATGCAGGCGCTGGTGCGCAACAATCTGGCGGATCCGTTTTTGCTGGGCGTTTCCTCCGGCGCGGCAGCGTTCGCCACGCTGGGCATGCTGTTCGGCGCGTTCGCGTTTCTGGGCACCTATTCGCTGTCCATCAGCGCGTTCATCGGTTCTGCGGTGACCATTCTGCTGGTGTACGGCATTTCCCGCGTTCGGGGGCGCATCAGCATCACGCAGCTGCTGCTGACGGGCGTTGCGGTTTCCATGATCATGGATGGCGTGACCAGCATCATCAAGCTGAGCGCGCCCAACGCGCTGGGGCTGCACAACGCGGAATTCTGGATGTCCGGTTCGCTGGCGGGCGCAAAATGGGCGTATCTGAAGCTGCCGTTGATCGTGCTGCTGGGCTGCATGGCGTTTATGATGATCAACTATCGCGGGCTGAATCTGCTGCTGCTGGGCGATGAAAGCGCGGGCGCGCTGGGCGTGAACGTGCGCCGGCTGCAAAAGGCGCTGGTGCTGGTGGCCTCGCTGATGGCGGGCGCGACCATCGCCGTAAGCGGATCGATCGGCTTTGTCGGCTTGATGGTTCCGCATTTTACCCGCCTGCTGGTGGGCGGCGATCACAAAAAGGTGCTGCCGGTTTCCGCGCTGCTGGGCGGCATTCTGGTGGTATGGGTGGATGTGACGGCACGCATGGTGATCGCGCCGGAGGAGCTGCCGGTGGGCATCCTGACGGCGGTGATCGGCGGCCCGATTTTCATCATCATGCTGAAAAAGAACAACCGCGAAAAGAAATGAGGAAGAAAAATGCGCTTAAATGTTGAAGGGCTGACCTATTCCTACGGCGCGCGAAGCGACGCCGTTCGGGATATTTCGCTGCATGTGGATCGGGGCGAATTCGTCGGTCTGATCGGCCCCAACGGCAGCGGAAAATCCACCGTATTGAAAAATATCTATCGCGGTCTTACGCCGGATCACGGCAAAATTTATCTGGACGGCGAAAACCTGCAAAAAATGTCCTTCCGAAAATCGGCGCAGAAGCTGGCGGTGGTCGGGCAGGAAAATGATGTGCCGTTTGATTTCCTCGTGGAGGAGATCGTCGCGATGGGCAGAACGCCGCATAAGAAGCTGTTCGATCCGGACAACGCCCACGATAAGCAGATCGTACACCACGCACTGGAGCACCTCGGCATGGAGAATATGGCGAAGCGCAATTATCTGCACCTGTCCGGCGGCGAAAAGCAGCGCGTGATCATCGCCCGCGCCGTGGCGCAGGAGAGTGATTTCCTGATTCTGGACGAACCGACCAACCATTTGGACATCAGCTATCAGATGCAGATATTTGATTTTATCAAGCGCCTGAAGGTCACGGTGCTTTCGGCGATCCACGATCTGAACATGGCGGCGCTGTACTGCGATCGCATCTACGTGCTGAAAAACGGCAGGATTGTATTGCAGGGCACGCCCGAGGAAGTGCTGACGGCGGAAAATATCTACGATGTTTACGGCGTGCGCAGCTCGGTGGAAAAGCATCCGATTACGGGCAGGCTGTCGATCACCTTCCTGCCCGCGGAAATACACTGATACACACATGAATGGAGGAAACAGCATGAAAAAGATTCTTTCCCTGATGCTGGTCTGCGCGCTCACGCTGACCTGCGCCGCCTTCGCCGCCGAATATCCGGTAACCGTGGATAACTACGGGCGCACGGTGACGATCGCGGATCGTCCGGAACGGGTATTGACGCTCGGCCCCAACGTGACCGAGCTGTTCGCCGCGCTGGGGCTAGGCGATCTGGTGATCGGCCGTTCGCTGGTGAACCACAGCCGCGGGCCGCTGCCGGAATATGCCGATGCGGTCAACGCCATTCCGCAGCTGAATTACAGCTCCGCCACCCGCGAGGCCATCATTTCCTCCGGCGCGGATTTCATCTACGCGCTGGATTGGGAAATCGGCGATGCGGGCTGCAATATTGAGGAGGTCGCCGGTTACGGCATGGATGTATACGTCAATGCCGCCGTGACGATCGATGAAATGTATGCGGAAATCGAGGACATCGGCAAAATCTTCGGGATCGAGGATACCGCTGCGGCGTTTATCGAAGATCAAAAGGCGCGCATTCAGGCGGTCGCCGATAAGATCGCGGGGCAGGAACCGGTGAACGTGCTGGTGTACGACAGCGGCAACGACGGCGTGTTTACCTGCTCCGGCGTGAATTTCGAATCGCTGCTGATCGGTCTGGCGGGCGGAAAAAATCTGTTCGACGATCTGACCGACAAGCAGTGGATTACCGTGAGCTACGAAGAAGTGTTGGCGCGCAACCCCGATGTGATCCTGATTCACGATTACGATGCGCCCTCCGTGGAAGAAAAGATCGCGGAGATTAAGGCCAATCCCACGCTTTCCCTGCTGCCGTGCGTGCAGAACGATCGCTTTGCCGTGATTACGCTGGAAAGCGTGCTGCCGGGCGATCGCATGGCGTATGCTGTGGAATCGCTGGCGGCGGATTTCTATCCGGAATTGTTTAATTAATTGATTGTTTGTATGCTTTTTACTGCGGATGCGCGATCGGCGCTTTCGCAGTTTTTTAACGTTGAAATCCGCAAATCGGGTATTGACATCGCATGAACGATTGCATATAATAACAATTGAACAGATGATCATATGTTGGTTGAAAGGAGGCGGGCGATATGGTTGATCCCAACGGCGTGGAGCGATGCGATGAATTCTGCACGCACGGCGATATTATCCAAACGGTGCAGCCTGCGATGCCGAAGGAGGAGCACCTCTACGATCTGGCGGAGCTTTTCAAAATCTTCGGCGATTCCACGCGCATCCGGATTTTGTACGTTCTGTTCGAAGCGGAGGTTTGCGTGTGCGATATTGCGGAGGTGCTGAAAATGACGCAATCGGCGATTTCACATCAGCTGCGGCTTTTAAAGCAGGCGAAGCTGGTAAAGAGCCGCCGCGATGGCAAAACGGTGTATTACTCGCTGGCGGACGATCACGTGCGCACGATCATCGATCAGGGCATGGAACACATTGAAGAATAACGATCAGGAGGATGAAGCAAATGAAAAAGGTATTTAAGATGGTGGATCTGGATTGCGCAAACTGCGCGGCAAAGATGGAAAATGAAATCCGCAAAATCGACGGTGTGACTGATGTAAATATCAGCTTCCTGGCGCAGAAAATGACGCTTGAAGCCGATGATGCACGTTTTGATGAAATCGCGAAGCAGGCGGCGAAGGTCTGCAAGCGCGTCGATGATGATTGTGAGGTTGTATTAAAATGAAGATGCCGGAGTTCGTGCGGAATATGACGCGGAAACAGAAGCGGCAGCTGCGGGATATTCTGATCGCCGCGGCGCTGTACATCGTTGCGCTGGCGCTTCCGCTGAACGGCGTTTGGCAGCTGATCGCGTTTCTGGTTCCCTACGGCGTTGTAGGCTGGCGCGTTTTGCAGAAGGCGGGGAAGAACATCGCGCACGGACAGATTTTCGATGAAAACTTTCTGATGTGCGTGGCTTCCATCGGCGCGTTTGCCGGCGGGGAATATCTGGAAGCGGTGGCGGTTATGCTGCTGTATCAGGTGGGCGAACTGTTTGAAGGCTGCGCCGTGGGCAAATCCCGCCGTTCGATTGCGAATCTGATGGACATCCGTCCGGACTCCGCGCGCGTGGAGCGCGGCGGCGAAGCGATCGAAGTTGCGCCCGACGAGGTGCAGGTGGGCGAGATCATCGTGGTCAACCCCGGCGAGCGCGTGCCGCTGGACGGCGAAGTGATCGAAGGCACATCGCATCTGGATACGGCGGCGCTGACGGGCGAATCCGCTCCGCGCGATGTATCGGCGGGTCAGGATGTCATCTCCGGCTGTATCAATCTATCCGGCGTGCTGCGCGTGCGCGTGAATAAGCCCTACGGCGAATCCACCGTGGCGCGGATACTGGATCTGGTGGAAAACGCATCCTCGCAGAAGGCAAAGTCGGAAAACTTCATCACGAAGTTTGCACGGTATTATACGCCCGCCGTGTGCGCATGCGCGCTGGCGCTGGCGGTCGTGCCTTCGCTGATCGATGGCAACTGGCATGAATGGGTTTCCCGCGCGCTGATCTTCCTGGTGGTATCCTGTCCGTGCGCGCTGGTGATTTCCGTACCGCTCAGCTTCTTCAGCGGCATCGGCGGCGCATCGTCCAGAGGTATTCTGGTCAAGGGCGGCAACTATATGGAAACGCTGGCGAAGGTGTGCACGGTTGTGTTTGATAAGACCGGCACGCTCACCAAGGGCAGCTTTGAAGTGACCGCCGTACACCCCGAAGCCATATCGGAGCGCGAACTGCTGGAAATCGCGGTGCTGGCGGAATGCCATTCCAGCCATCCGATTTCGCTGTCGCTTCAGCATGCGTTCGGAATGCCGATCGATGAAGGGCGGATTCACGACGTCGAAGAAATCTCCGGTCACGGCATCACCGCCGTGGTGGACGGACGGCATGTTTCCGTGGGCAACGGCAAGCTGATGGATCGCGTCGGCGCAAAATGGCACGAATGCGAACTGCCCGGCACCGTGGTGCACGTGGCGGCGGACGGCGCGTATCTGGGCCACATCGTGATTTCCGATGTGGAAAAGGAGGGCGCGAAGCAGGCGATCGCCGATCTGAAGGCGTGCGGCGTAAAGAACTGCGTGATGCTGACCGGCGATCGGAAGAGCGCTGCGGAGGCGGTGGCGCGCGATCTGGGAATCGATACCGTGTACAGCGAACTGCTGCCCGCGGATAAGGTGCAGCACGTGGAACGGATGCTTTCCGATAAGGATCAATACGGCGTGACGGCGTTCGTGGGCGACGGCATCAACGATGCGCCCGTGCTGTCCCGCGCAGATGTGGGCGTGGCGATGGGCGCGCTCGGCTCCGATGCGGCGATTGAAGCCGCCGATGTGGTGCTGATGGACGATAACCCCGTGCGCATCGCGCAGGCGATTCGCATTTCCCGCAAAACGCTGCGCATCGTGAAGCAGAACATCGTATTCGCGCTTACGATCAAGGCGGTGGTGCTGGTGATGAGCGCGCTGGGTCTTGCCAATATGTGGCTCGCGGTATTCGCGGATGTGGGCGTATCGGTAATCGCAATCCTGAACGCCATGCGCGCGCTGCGCAATCCTGATTTAAAATAAACCCCGTACAACTCCAAATCAAGCCAAAAACCGGATGCAAATCCGGTTTTTTTCTATGTTTCGAATCGAATGTTCGGAAAAATCCAGATTATTGGCGGAAGAACGATGATAATGTTCGGAATATTTACTTTGGATACCTTGTTTTATAACGTTCATTGGTGTATGATAATCATGTCGTCCGAAAGACAAGACAATAACGGAGGGAAATCAAATGAAGAAGATTCTGGCAATCGTTCTGGCGCTCGTCCTGGTTCTTTCCATGGCTGCTATGGCGGAAGTTTCCGTCAACACCACCGCTGATGAATTCGAACTGACCGGCGATCCCACCGCCATCAAGGTTGGCGTGATCCTGATCGGCGATGAAAACGAAGGCTACACTTACGCGCACATGCTGGGCATTCAGGCTGCTGCTGAAGTGCTGGGCATGTCCAGTGATCAGATCCTGTGGAAGTACAGCGTCGGCGAGGACGCTTCCTGCTTCGACGCCGCTGCCGATCTGGCGGACGCTGGCTGCAACGTGGTGTTCGCGAACAGCTACGGCCATCAGACCTACATCCAGCAGGCTGCCGTTGAATTCCCTGAGGTTCAGTTCGTTTCCATGACCGGCGATACCGCGAATGCCGCTGGCCTGGATAACTTCTCCAATGCTTTCACCGCCGTTTATCAGTGCCGCTATGTAGCGGGCGTGGTCGCCGGCATGAAGGTTGCCCAGCTGATCGAAGAAGGCAAGCTGTCCGATGAAAACTACGATGGCAACGGCAACGTAAAGATCGGCTACGTCGGCGCTTATCCCTACGCGGAAGTGGTTTCCGGCTACACCGCATTCTTCCTTGGCCTGCAGAGCGTCGTTTCCAATGTTGTGATGGATGTACAGTACACCAATTCCTGGTTCGATATCACAGCTGAAGGCGAAGCCGCCAACGCCCTGATGTCCAACGGCTGCGTGATCATCGGCCAGCACGCCGACTCCACCGGCGCTCCCGCAGCGGTACAGGCCGCGCAGGACAACGGCAAGGTTGCCTACTCCATCGGCTACAACGTAGATATGCTGGCAGTTGCCCCCACCGCGGCGCTGACCTCCGCTACCAACACCTGGGAAGTTTACTATGAATACGCGATGAAGTGCGTGATCAACGGCGAAAAGATCGCCCGCAACTGGTGCGCAGGCTACGAAAAGGGCGCCGTCGCCATCACCGAACTGGGCGAGTCCGTTGCTCCCGGCACCGCTGAAAAGGTTGAAGAAACCATCGCGGGCATCAAGGATGGCTCCATCAAGGTATTCGATACCAGCAAGTTCACCGTGGGCGGCGAACAGGTAACCTCCGCGTTCGCGACCGATACCGATGGCGACTGGACTGCCGACGCTGATGAAGCGATCATCGATGGCCAGTTCTGCGAATCCTACTATCAGTCCGCTCCCGCTTTCACTCTGCGCATTGATGGCATCACCGAGCTGAACTAATCCGCCGCGATCCGCTGAAAGTTATTTATCCGAGGGAAGCTCTCCAAATAAGAGCTTCCCTTTCCACGTCCTTGCCAGAATATTAAGATAGTTGTTTTGCAATCTACATAGGGATTTCATTTGAAGGAGTGAAGTGGATTTTGGAAACCAAGGCTGCGATTCAGCTGGTGAACATCACGAAGCGGTTCGGATCCGTTGTGGCGAACGAACGGGTGAATCTGACGATCAATAAGGGCGAGGTATTATCGCTGCTGGGCGAAAACGGCAGCGGCAAGACCACGCTGATGAATATGCTGTCCGGCATCTATTATCCGGATGAGGGGCAGATTTACGTGGACGGAAACGAAGTATCGATCCGTTCGCCAAAGGACGCGTTTGAACTGGGTATCGGCATGATTCATCAGCATTTCAAGCTGGTGGATGTGTTCACGGCGGCGGAAAACGTGATCCTCGGTCTGGAAGAAAAGGGCAGAATCAACCGCAGGGAAATCAATCGCCGCGTGCGCGAAATCTGCGAACGCTACGGCTTTGATATCGATCCGAACCAGAAGATTTACGATATGACCGTATCGCAGAAGCAGTCCCTTGAAATCGTGAAGGTGCTGTATCGCGGCGCGAACGTGCTGATTCTGGATGAGCCTACGGCGGTGCTGACCCCGCAGGAAACCGACAAGCTGTTTGAAATCATCCGCAATATGCGCGACGATGGCAAATCCATCATCATCATCACCCATAAGCTGCACGAGGTGCTGGCAGTTTCCGACCGCGTCGCCATTCTGCGCAAGGGCGAATACGTGGGCGATATCGCGACGAAGGACGCCAACGAACAGATTCTGACGGAGATGATGGTCGGCAAGAAGGTCGCGCTGAACATCGAACGTCCGAAGCCGGTCGATCCGCAATTGCGCCTGTCCGTGCGCAACGTAAGCTGCGTAAACAATGAAGGCGTGAAGGTGCTGGAGCACGTAAGCTTCGATCTGTTCAGTGGCGAAATTCTGGGCATCGCGGGCATTTCCGGCTGCGGCCAGAAGGAACTTCTGGAGGCCATCGCCGGTTTGCAGGAGGTAACGGCGGATTCGTCCATCGTATATTATCCGAAGGGCAGCGATGAATCCGTGCAGCTGGTCACGCGTTCGCCCCGCCAGATTCGCGAACATGGCATCGCGCTTTCCTTCGTGCCGGAGGATCGACTGGGCATGGGTCTGGTCGGCAGCATGGGCATGGCGGATAACATGATGCTGAAGGACTACAACAACGGGCATTCCTTCTTTACCGATCGCCATAAGCCGCGCGAGCTAGCAGCGCGCATCAAGGAGGATTTGCAGGTGGTTGCGCCCGATCTGATCACGCCGGTGCGCAAGCTCTCCGGCGGCAACGTGCAGAAGGTGCTGGTCGGCCGCGAAATCGCCGCCGCGCCCACCGTACTGATGACCGCCTACGCCGTGCGTGGGCTGGATATCAATACCTCCTATATGATCTACCACCTTTTGAACGAGCAGAAGAAAAAGGGCGTCGCCGTGATCTATGTCGGCGAGGATCTGGATGTTCTGCTGGAGCTGTGCGACCGGATTCTGGTGCTGTGCGGCGGCCGCGTGAACGGCATTCTGAAGGGCGAAGAGGCTACCAAGGAACAGGTTGGCCTGCTGATGACGAATTTGAAGAAAGAGCAGGGTGATGAAGCATGAACCACGGCGCAAGAAAGCATGTGAAGGAACCCTTCGTACGCATCGCCAAGCGTTCCACGATTCTGTGGTGGCAGGCATTGCTCTATCGTCTGATTGCAATCGTGATCGCGCTGGTCGTCGATGCGCTGATCATCTATTCAATTACCCGCCTGAACCCCATCAACGTATACGGAACCATGTTCAGCGGCGCATTCGGAACCGCGCGCCGCGCGTGGATCACCGTGCGCGATATCATGATGCTGCTGTGCATCGGCGTTGGCCTTGCGCCCGCGTTTAAAATGCGCTTCTGGAATGTCGGCGCGGAAGGACAGGTGCTGGTGGGCGGCATCGCCACCGCGGCGTGCATGATCTATTTAAAGAATCTGCCCACGCCCGTGCTGCTGCTGGTCATGTTCATCGCCAGCGCGATCGCGGGTGCGGTATGGGGGCTGGTACCCGCCGTATTCAAGGCGAAGTGGAACACGAATGAAACCCTGTTTACGCTGATGATGAACTATGTCGCCATCCAGCTGACCTCCTTCATGGTGGCGCAGTGGGAAAACCCCTTCGGTTCCAACAGCGTGGGCGTGATCAACCAGAAAACCATGGCGGGCTGGTTCCCGAAGGTATTCGGACAGACGTACATGCTGAACGTGCTGATGGTAATGGCGCTGACCATTGCGATGTATTTCTATTTGAAGCGCAGCAAGCAGGGCTATGAAATCGCGGTCGTCGGCGAATCCCGCAATACGGCGCGGTACGCCGGTATCGATGTAAAGCGCGTAATCATCCGCACGATGCTGATCTCCGGCGCGGTGTGCGGCGTTGCCGGCATGGTGGGCGTCGCGGGCGCGGATCATACGATCTCTACCGGCACGGCGGGCGGACGTGGCTTTACCGCGATCATCGTCGCGTGGATGGCGAAGTTCAATACCTTCACCATGGTGCTGATTTCGGCGCTGCTGATCTTCCTCGATCGCGGCGCGGTGGAAATCGCTTCCAGCTATAACCTGAACGAATACGCGTCCGAAATGATCTGCGGCGTAATTCTGTTCTTCCTGCTGGGCTGTGAATTCTTCATCAATTACAAACTGATCTTCAGAAGCCATAAGGAGGACAAATAAATGACACAATTTGTTTCTCTGATTCAGGCGGCGATCGTATTCGGCACCGTCATCATGTTCGGCTCCCTCGGCGAAATCCTCACGGAAAAATCCGGCAATCTGAATCTGGGCGTGCCCGGAATCATGTACCTCGGCGGCATCGCCGCGCTGGTGGGCACGTTCTTCTATGAAAACGCGGTCGCTTCGCCCAGCCCGATTCTCTGCGTAATTATCGCGCTGGTCGCGGGATGCGCGGCTTCCGTATTGGGCGGATTGATCTACAGCTTTTTGACCATTACGCTGCGCGCCAACCAGAATGTTTCCGGTCTTGCGCTGTCCATCTTCGGCAG
Organism: uncultured Clostridia bacterium; assembly: GCA_934663625.1. Taxonomy (GTDB): domain Bacteria; phylum Bacillota; class Clostridia; order Christensenellales; family Aristaeellaceae; genus SFTH01. The sequence goes on along the minus strand of CAKUKP010000028.1, from coordinate 1,256 downwards.
CGGCGTGGCGAACTTCTTCGGCGGATCGCTCAACAAGCTGGCGGGCGGTGTCGGTCAGATTTCCGTCGCCACGACCTCCGCGGCGTTCAGAACGCAGATCCCGTTCCTGTCCGGTCTGGGCGTGGTCGGTCAGCTGTTCTTCTCCTATGGATTTATGATGTATCTGGCGATCATCATCGCGGTGATTTTGCAGCGCTTCCTGAGCACATCCCGCGCCGGTCTGAACCTGCGCGCCGTGGGCGAAAATCCCGCTACCGCGGATGCGGCGGGCATCAACGTCGTAAAGAATAAGTATTTCGCCACCTGCATCGGCGCGGCGATTTCCGGCCTTGGCGGCATTTACTACGTAATGGACTACATCAAGGGTACCTGGGCGAACGATGGTTCCATCGAAAAGCTGGGCTGGCTGGCGGTCGCACTGGTCATCTTCACCCGCTGGAAGCCGAAGAACGCCGTATGGGGCGCTTACGTGTTCGGCCTGATGTACTGGCTGTATTTCTACATCGGCGGTCTGACCCGTTCTTCGCAGGAGCTGTTCAAGATGCTGCCCTACATCGTAACCATCGTGGTGCTGGTGCTGGTCAGCATGCGCAAAAAGAAGGAAGATCAGCCTCCGGAGAGCCTTGGACTGGCGTACTTCCGCGAGGATCGATGATTCACATTAAAAAGGGGACGCTGCGCGATATGCGCGGCGTCCCCCTTTAGATTATCTACTTTTCCTTGTAATAGAGCAGGCAATGGCAATAGCCTTCGAATTCGGGATCCTTGATCTGCTCGCGGAATTCGCGGCACATACACTTTGTGTCCTCGCTGCGCTCAAGCCGGCAGGGGCAGTAGCCGCCTGTGCGCTTGAGTCCTTCCTTGACCCGCGCTACAACTTCTTTATCCTCGTTCAGACGTACTTTCATGCGTGCGCCTCAATCTCGGCGCGCAGCTCGTCCTTGCCACGCAGACCGATGAGCTTATGCACAACCTTGCCGTTTTTGAAGAACAGCAGCGTAGGAATGCTCTCAATGCCGTATTCAATGGCAAGCTCGCGCTCCTCATCCACGTCCAGCTTGCAGAACTTGACCTGCGGCAGCTCGCCGCTGAGCTCCTCAAAAATGGGCTTGAGCATCATGCACGGGCCGCACCACGACGCCCAGAAGTCCATAACCACCAGCTTGTCGGCCTGTAATACCTCGGTGTTAAAGTTATCCTTTGTAATGACTGTCATAATTGCTTCCTCCAGTCTTTTTTTATGATCATAGTATACC
>CAKUKP010000027.1 GCA_934663625.1 uncultured Clostridia bacterium | reverse complement strand
GGCAGAATGGGTCATGCCGGAGCAGCCGATGGTTTCCACCAGCGCTTCTTCGATGACGCCGTTCTTCACATTCAGGGACAGCTTGCAGGCGCCCTGCTGGGGGGCGCACCAGCCTACGCCGTGCGTATAGCCGGAGATGTCCTTAATTTCCTTCGCCTGTACCCATTTGCCCTCTTCCGGAATCGGCGCGGGACCATGGTGCGGGCCCTTGGCAACGCATACCATTTCCTCAACTTCGCGAGAATATTGCATGGTTCTTCCTCCTTTTTCGTCGCCCGGTTGACGGGCACAAATGCGCATATTGCGCTGTATTTGCATACGTATTTATTATAGCACAAAATGCAATTGTGTTGCGTTTTTTTTGTGTTATAGATGTTATAGATTTTGCATCTGCGGAATAAAACGCATGAACTGATGGAAATCATGGATGGACGCATATACCTCCGGCATTTCGGCGAGGCAATCCGCGCCCAGCGTGCGGTCGATCGCAATGATCCTGCCCGCGCCCGCGTTCACCGCGCCCCGTATGCCGCTTTTCGAATCCTCCACTACGATGCAGTCCGCCGGTTCAAGCCCGATGCGATGCGCGGCTTCGGTATAAAACGCGGGATCCGGCTTGGGCGCGATTTTGCCGTCGATGTATACCACGCGATCCATCGCAAACCATTTCTTCAGCCCCAGATCGTTCATGTAAAACCGGATGTTGTCCATGCGGGACGAGGTCGCCAGCGCAAACGGAATGCCCCGCCGCACAAGCTCATCGAACATCTGCGGCGCGCCTTCCATCAATTGCAGATTTTCCGGCGTTGCCGAAGCCGCGGCGCGGTACATTACTTCCTTCCCGCTCGACCATGCGTCGATCTGCTCTTCGGTGATATCGTTTCCAAACACATCGCGGAAGATCATTTCGTTATCCGGCCCCATGAACCGCCGTCTGACCTCCTCGCGGGTGAAATCGATCCCGTGCGCCTCATGAAAATAGCGCGTCCACGCGGCGACGTGGAAGCGCGTATCATCGTACAGGGTTCCGTTGAAATCAAATAAAATGCCCTTCATCATATGCATCAGCCCTTTGTAACATCCGCAAAATCCGCGCCGATGAATTCCGCCAGCGTTTCCGGATTCAATATCACCTGTTCGCCGCGCATTCCGGCGCTCACGTAGATCTTGTCAAACAGTATGGCGGTTTCATCGATCGTGGTGGGGTATTTTTTCTTCATGCCGATCGGCGAACAGCCGCCGCGCACGTAGCCGGTCAGCCCCAGCAGATCCTTTACATGGATCATTTCGATCTTCTTTTCCCCCGCCGCAGCCGCGCACTTTTTCAGATCCAGCTCCTGCGCTACGGGAATGCAGAATACATGAATTCCCTTCTTTTCGCCCTTCGCCACCAGCGTTTTGAACACGCAATCGGGATCTACGCCCAGCATCTGCGCCGCGTGCACGCCGGATAAATCCGATTCGTCCACTTCGTATTCGCCGGTTTCAAAGGGAATATTTGCCTGCTTCAAAAGCCGCATCACATTCGTAATGGTCATTGTGCATCCTCCTGCACGCATCTATCTTGATAAAATACTTCCATCAGCGTAAGCCCGTGCGCCGGAGCCGTAACGCCCAGATCCAGCCGGCTGCCGCTTTCGATGGCGCGGCGAAACGCGCCGCGTTCGATCTTGCCGCTGCCCACGCCGATCAGCGTGCCCGCGATGATCCGCACCATGTTGTACAGAAAGCCGTTTCCCTCCACGTACAGCGCAATTTCCGTTCCGTTCTGCTGAATATCCGCGCGCCAGATCGTGCGCACGGTATCCTTCACCACCGAACCGCTGGCGGCGAACGCGCCGAAATCATGCGTGCCGATCAGATCGCGCGCCTCCGCGCGCATCGCTTCCACGTTCAGCGGATAGATCACGTGCGCGTGCGTCAGGCGGTTCAGCGCGCCCGCGTGCGGCGCGGCGTGAATCAGATACCGGTATCGCTTGCCCTTTCCGGAAAAACGGGAATGAAATTCCGGCGACACCTCCTCGGACGTAGTCACGCGAATGTCCGGCGGCAGGATGGTATTAAGCGCAAAGCTGAATTTATCTGCGGGAATGCGCGATTCGGTATCGAAATGCGCGGATTGCCCCATCGCGTGCACGCCCGCATCGGTTCGGCTCGCGCCGGATACGCACACGCTTTCGCCCGTCAGCTTCAAAACGGCGCGTTCCAGCTGTTCCTGCACGGTCATGGCGTTGGACTGGCGCTGCCAGCCCGCGTAATTGGTGCCATCATATTCAACGATCAGATGAATTCTGCGCATACCGCCTCCGGAAACAAATCAGAATACCTTCAACACATTCAGTGCGATGATTACCGCGTACATCGCGGCGAGCGCCGCCGCGGCGACCGCATCGCGCCAGGTGAGCTTCAGCTGCTTCATGCGGGTTCTGCCCGCGCCGCCGTGATAGCAGCGCGCCTCCATCGCCATCGCCAGTTCATCCGCGCGGCGAAACGCGCTCACGAACAGCGGCACCAGCAGGGGCACCATTGCCTTTACGCGCGCAAACAGATTGCCGCTCTCGAAATCCGCCCCGCGCGACATCTGCGCGCGGCGAATCTTCTCCATTTCCTCCATCAGCGTGGGGATAAACCGCAGCGCGATGGACATCATCATCGAAATTTCGTGCGCCGGAAAGCCAATCTTCGAAAGCGGGCGCATCAGCGATTCCATGCCGTCCGTCAGGGAAATCGGCGATGTGGTGAGCGTCAGAAGCTGGGAGCAAAGCACCAGCAAAATCAGGCGCACCGCCATGAACAGCGCCGTTTTCAGTCCGCCCTCCGTAATCTGGATGATCCAGAATTGCACGATCACATCGCCTTCCTTCTGCAAAAGCAGATTCAGGATGAACGTAATCAAAATCACCACGAACAGCGGCTTAAGCCCGCCGAGCATATATTTCATGCCGATCTTCGTGCTGAGCGCGCACCAGAGCACAAACAGAAAGATCAGCGCAAAGCCGGTAAAACCCTTGATGATGAACACTAATACGATCAGCGCGATCGCCATCAGCAGCTTGGCGCGCGGATCGAGCTTATACAGGAACGAATCGCCGGGAAAGAACTGGCCGAGGGTCACATTTTTCATTTTGCGCCCTCCTTTTTCCACAATTTCAGAATCTGCGCGCACATCGCCTCCGGCGTAAACGCGCCCATGTCGATCGCGACGCCCGCATCGCGCAGGCGTTCCGCCAGCGTTTCGCACTCCGGCACGTCCAGGCCGATTTTGCGCAGTTCGTCGCCGTGCGCGAATACGTCGCGCGGCGCACCCTCGAACGCGATTCTGCCGTGGTTCAAAACGTACAGCCGGTCGCAATACCGGCCCACATCATCCATCGAATGGGAAACCATCACGATGGTCACGCCGGACGCATGGATCTTTTCGATCATATTCAGCATTTCGCGGCGGCCGGCGGGATCCAGTCCCGCCGCGGGTTCATCCAGCACCAGAATATCCGGCTGCATCGCCAGCACGCCCGCGATCGCCACGCGCCGCTTCTGTCCGCCGGACAGGTTAAACGGCGATTGTTCGCGCAGCGCCGCATCCAGCCCCAGCATTTCCATGGCATGGTTCACGCGCGCATTAATTTCAGCTTCGGTCAGTTTCTGATTCTTCGGGCCGAAGGCGATATCCTTTTCCACGGTTTCCTCAAACAGCTGGTATTCGGGATACTGAAACACAAGTCCCACGCCGCGGCGCACCTCGGCGAGATTCGTTTTCTTATCGCCCGTATCCGCGCCGTTTACAAATACGCAGCCGGGCGCGGTATGCTCCAGCGCGTTGAAGTAGGAAATCAGCGTGGATTTCCCGCTGCCCGTATGCCCGATGATGCCGATAAATTCGCCCGCTTCGATGTGCAGATTCACCCCGTCCAGCGCGCGCGTTTCAAAGGGCGATCCGGGCATATAGATATGCGTTAATTTCTTTACTTCAATAACCGGCACAGTTCCACCGCCATTTCATCAATCCGCATGATTCCGTTTCGTATCGGCATTCCGCCCGCCCGCAGCAGCGCGGCAAGGCGCGCCATTTCCGGCACATCCAGTCCCAGCGCCAGCACCTGATCCACGTTCGAAAACACATCGCACGGCGCGCCCTGCAAAACGATGCTGCCCGCATCCATCACTACGACGCGATCCGCCTGAACGGCTTCCTCCATAAAATGGGTAATCCATACGATGGTGATGCCCTCTTCGCGGTTCAATCGCCTTGCGATGGCGAAGATTTCCTTGCGCCCCACGGGATCAAGCATCGCCGTGGATTCATCGAATACGATGATGCGCGGTCGCATCGCCAGCACGCCCGCGATCGCCACACGCTGCTTCTGTCCGCCGGAGAGCATCGAAGGCGAGGACGCTGCGCGATCCGCCATGCCGACCTCGCGCAGCGCTTCATCCACGCGCGCGCGGATTTCATCACTCGGCACGCCCATGTTTTCCAGGCCGAAGGCGCAGTCCTCCTCCACGACGGTCGCCACGATCTGGTTATCGGGGTTCTGAAAAACCATGCCGCAAAGCGCGCGCACATCGTAGGGATTTTCATCGGTCGCCCGCAGTCCGCCGACCGTTACCGTGCCGCCGGTGGGCGTAAGCAGCGCGTTCATCAGCTTGGCAAGCGTGGATTTTCCGCTGCCGTTTCTGCCCAGAACCGCCAGAAATTCGCCCTTTTCCACATCCAGCGTCACATCGTTTACGGCGCGGGTCTGCGCATCGGGATATTGATAAACAACCTGATCCAGTTGTATGATTTTATCGTCCATGTCCAATCCTCCATTTGGAGATTCCATCCGATTATAGCATCAGTTCGTTAAATACAGCGGGAAATCACTTTTAGTTTTGATGGATTTGATCGATATGCGTCTAAAAGTAAAAAAACTTCTCGGAACATTGCAGAAAACTAACTTTCATTTCCATAGAAAATGTGCTAGAATAGAACCATAAACTTATTAAGGGGTGAAAGTTGTGAGTTTTAATAAAATGACCGTTGAAGATATTCAGGTGAATGGCAAGAAAGTGCTCGTCCGCTGCGATTTTAACGTACCGCTGGACGCTGATCTGAATATTACCGATGAAACCCGCATCAATGCCGCGCTGCCCACGATCAAGTATCTGCTGGAGCACAACGCCGCAGTGATCCTTTGCTCTCATCTGGGCCGTCCCAAGGGAGAATTCAACATGAAGTATTCCCTCGCGCCCGTGGCAAAGCGCCTGTCCGAAAAGCTGGGCTTTGAAGTAAAGCTCGCGAAGGACGTAATCGGCCCCGATGCGAAGCGTCTGGCCGCCGAAGTACAGCCCGGCAGCGCCATCATGCTTGAAAACGTTCGCTTCCATGCGGAAGAGGAAAAGAACGATCCCGAATTTGCGCGTGAACTGGCTTCCATGGCGGAAATCTACGTATCCGATGCGTTCGGCACCGTGCATCGCGCGCACGCCTCCACCGCCGGCGTGGCGAAGTATCTGCCCGCAGTGGCCGGCTTCCTGATCGGCAAGGAGCTGGATTTCCTCGGCAACGCCGTAGATCATCCCGTTCGTCCGTTCCTCGCCATTCTGGGCGGCGCAAAGGTCAAGGATAAGATCGGCGTGATCAAGAACCTGCTGGAAAAGGTAGACGTTCTGGTGATCGGCGGCGGCATGAGCTACACCTTCCAGGTAGCGCTGGGCGGCAAGGTTGGCCGTTCCCTGCTGGATGAGGAGCGCATCGATCTCGCCAAGGAACTGATCGAACTGGCGGAGAAGAAGAACGTAAAGCTGCTGCTGCCCGTGGACAACGTATGCGGCGATTCCTTCAGCAATGATTGCGAGCGCATCACCGCGCATTCCCGCAACATTCCGGATAACTTCGAAGGCATGGACATCGGACCGGAGACCATCAAGCTGTTCACCGATGAAATCAAGAAGGCGCGCACGATCGTATGGAACGGCCCGATGGGCTGCTTCGAAATGCCGAACTTCGCCAAGGGCACGCTCGCGATCGCACAGGCCATGGCAGAATCCAGTGCAATCACCATCATCGGCGGCGGCGATTCTGCGGCAGCCGTTACCCAGATGGGTCTCGCCAACAAGATGACCCACATTTCCACCGGCGGCGGCGCTTCGCTCGAATTCCTTGAGGGCAAGCAGCTTCCCGGCGTGGTATGCCTGAACGACCGCGTAATTCCGGAGCGCCGTCCGATCATCGCCGGCAACTGGAAGATGAACAAGACCCCCGAAGAGGCCGCCACGCTGGTGACCGACCTGATCCCGCTGGTAAAGAACGCCAAGTGTGATGTGGTCGTCTGCACGCCCGCGGTATGCTTCGCGGCAGTGAAGCCCCTGATCGAAGGCACCAACATCAAGCTGGGCGCGCAGAACGTACACTTCAAGGCCAGCGGCGCCTACACCGGCGAGCTGAGCGCGGATATGCTGAAGGCAGCGGGCTGCGAATATGTAATCATCGGCCACAGCGAGCGCCGTCAGTATTTCGGTGAAACCGATAAGACCGTGAACCTGCGCACCGTCGCCGCCGTGAACGCAGGCCTGAAGGCCATCGTATGCGTGGGCGAAATGAAGGATGAGCGCGAAGCGGGCTACACCGATATGATCGTTACCTACCAGACCCAGATGGCGCTGCACGGACTGAACGGCGCGGATCTGGACAACGTTGTAATCGCTTACGAGCCCGTATGGGCGATCGGCACCGGCCTGACCGCGACCGACGAAGAAGCAAACCGCACCATCGGCGTGATCCGCAAGGCGATCGAGCAGAAGTTCGGCCGCAACGCCGCGGAAAAGATTCGCATCCAGTACGGCGGAAGCATGAAGGGCTCCAACGTGAAGGGCCTGATGGCGCAGCCGGAAATCGACGGCGGCCTGATTGGCGGCGCGAGCCTCGAAGCGGCGAAATTTGCCGAGGTGGTGAATTACTGATGTCCACTTGCGCACTTTTGATTCTGGATGGATTTGGGATCGGTAAAAACGATCCCAAGTCCAACGCGATCATCGCTCAGGGCACCCCGAACATCGACGCCCTGAAGGAAAAATACTGCTCGACCGCCATCGGTGCATCCGGTCTGGACGTAGGTCTGCCGGACGGCCAGATGGGCAACAGCGAAGTTGGCCATACCAACATCGGCGCGGGCCGCGTGGTATATCAGATGCTGGTAAAGATCACCAAGGATATCGAGGACGGCGTTTTCTTTGAAAACAAGGCGATGCTGGCGGCGATGGAAAACTGCAAAAAGCATGATTCCGCACTGCATCTGATCGGTCTGGTATCCCCCGGCGGCGTGCATTCCCACACGGAACACCTGTACGGCATTCTGGAAATGGCGAAGCGCCACGGTCTGAAAAAGGTATACGTACACGCCCTGCTGGACGGCCGCGATGTGCCTCCGGATTCCGGCGCGGATTACGTGGCCGAGCTGGTTGAAAAGATGAAGGAAATCGGCGTGGGCAAGATCGCCACCACGATGGGACGACTCTACGCCATGGATCGCGATTTCGCGTGGGAGCGCGTGGAAAAGGCGTACAACGCGATGGTCTGCGGCGAAGGCATTCAGGCGAACGATCCCGTAAAGGCGATTCGCGCTTCCTATGAAGTAATCGATGAAACCGGCAAGCACCTGACCGACGAATTCGTTCTGCCCACCGTGCTGGATCAAAACGGCATGGTTCGCGCGAACGATTCGGTGGTGTTCTTCAACTTCCGCCCCGACCGCGCCCGTGAAATCACCCGCGCGTTCGTGGATCCGGATTTCAAGGGCTTCGAGCGCAAGCACGGCTTCTTCCCGCTGACCTACGTCTGCATGACGCAGTATGACGCCACGATGCCGAACGTGCTGGTCGCCTATCCGCCGGAGTCGCTTTCGATGACGATGGGCGAATATCTTTCCAAGTGCGGCAAGACGCAGCTGCGCATCGCTGAAACGCAGAAGTACGCGCATGTGACCTTCTTCTTCAACGGCGGCGAGGAACGCACCTTTGAAGGCGAGGATCGCATTCTGATCCCCTCCCCCTCTTCCGAGGAGGTTCCGACCTTCGATCTGAAGCCGGAAATGAGCGCCTATGAAGTCAAGGATGCGGTGATCCGCTGCATCAACGAAGATAAGTACGACGTCATCATCCTGAACTTCGCCAACTGCGATATGGTAGGTCATACCGGCGTGATGGCGGCGGCGATGAAGGCAGTCAAGACCGTTGATGAATGCGTGGGCGAAGTGGTAGACGCGATCCTGAAGAAGGGCGGCAAGTGCATCATCACCGCCGACCACGGCAACGCGGATCAGATGATCGATCCCGTTCACGGCGGCCCGTTCACGGCGCACACCACCAACCCCGTTCCGGTGATCGTGATCGATCCCGCGGATCCCAAAAAGCATCTGCGCACGGGCGGCAGGCTGTGCGATCTGTGCCCCACCATGCTGGATATGATGGGACTTCCGCAGCCGAAGGAAATGACCGGCGTATCGCTGATCATGCACGAATAATCCTGATTTTTCATAGTATGGGTCTGTTGCAGAGCATATTTCCGCGGCAGACCCGTTTTTATGCTTGCCATTTTTCGAATCATATACTATAATAATTATAATGTGATCTATAAATTATGAAAGGATGCTGCAAATGAATATAACGATTCGCAAGTGCATGATTTCCGATGCACCCTACATTCGTTCCCTGAGTGAAGAAATTTTGGGCTTCGAATACCCGATTGAGAAATTTGAAGAAAACATCCGCCGCCTGATGGGCGATCCCAGCAACTGCATCTATGTCGCCGAAAATCAGGGCACGGTACTGGGCTTTGCGCACGTCTGCGATTTCGATATCCTGTACGGGCCGAACCTGAAGGTGCTGCGCGCCATCGCGGTGGACGCGAACTATCGCCGCTATGGCATCGCCTCCAAGCTGATGGAGGCTGCAGAGGGCTGGGCAAAGCGCCACGGCGCGGAGGGCATGCGCATCTACGGCGGCGCGGATCGCAAGGATGCAACGCCCTTCTACAAAACCTGCGGCTATGAAATCGTCAAGGCCGAGGTACAGTACAAAAAGGATTTCAAGAACTGAATCATATGACAAAAGCAACCGCCGATTCGCATTACATGAACCAGCGGTTGTTATTTATTTTTTGAAGCTTATTCGCCGCGCTTCTTCATGAAGCTGGGCACATCGGGCGTAAAGCCGCGGCGCGCCTGCGTGCGGTTTTCCGGAGAATCATCGCTGTACACGCGGGTACGGCGCGGACGATCCTGCGGCGCATCGCGGTATTCGCGATCCGCATCTTCATAGCGGCGTTCGCGCTGCACCGGACGCTGTCTGCGTTCGAAGATCGGCGAAACCTCATCATCGTTATAGCTGCGGGTAGGACGTTCGCGGCGAATGGGGCTTTCCTTTTCCTCCGCGGGCTGCGCATCTTCATCGCTGTAGGAGGAAGCCACGCGGGTGGCCTTCTTATCGGCGATGAACGGCGTCTTTTCGAAGCCGGTCGCGATCACGGTGATCTTCACTTCGTCCTGCATATTTTCATCGATGCCCGCACCGAAGATGATGTTGGCTTCTTCATCCGCTGCCGCGGTGATCAGCTGCGCGGCTTCGTTGATTTCAATGATGGACGTATCGGGGCCGCCGGTGATGTTGATCAGCACCGCGCGCGCGCCATCGATGCTGGTTTCCAGCATGGGGCTGGAAATCGCCATCTTGGCAGCGTCCACCATGCGGTTTTCGCCCTTGCCAACGCCGATGCCCATGTGCGCCAGACCGCGGGACTGCATCACGGTGCGTACATCCGCAAAGTCCAGGTTGATCAGGGAAGGCACGGCGATCAGATCGGAAATGCCCTGAATGCCCTGACGCAGGGTATCATCTGCGATGCTGAAGGCTTCGGTCATCGTGGTGCCCTTGGTGACGACGCTCAGCAGGCGATCGTTCGGAACCACCACCAGCGTATCCACATGCGCCTTCAGGCGTTCGATGCCGGATTCCGCGTTCTTCATGCGCTGACGGCCTTCAAACAGGAAGGGCTTGGTTACCACGCCGATGGTCAGAATGCCCATATCGCGGGCGATTTCGGCGATGACGGGCGCCGCGCCGGTGCCGGTGCCGCCGCCCATGCCGCAGGTTACGAATACCAGATCGCTGCCGCGGATCGCATCCGCGATATCCTCGCGGTTTTCATCCGCCGCCTTCTGACCTACATCGGGATTCGCGCCCGCGCCCAGTCCCTTGGTGACCTTTTCGCCGATATGAATCTTATTGGCTGCCTTGCAGAGTGCAAGCGCCTGATTATCGGTGTTCACCGCGATAAATTCCACGCCCTTCAGGCCGGAATCCACCATGCGATTCACGGCGTTCGTACCTGCGCCGCCTACGCCGACAACCTTAATTGCCGCAAAATCGGTCTTTTCTTCTTCGCTTACATTCATCTGTTCAAATTCAATCACAAGGCATCCCCCTCGTCTGTATTTTTATGGTTTGGTTTTAGCTTATTTGTTCCTGTCCTTTTTGAATAGGCTGCCCAGCTTGCTGGAGAAGCTTTCCTGCTCCGCATCCTTGCGTTCGATGGAATCGAACGTGAGATCCAGCAGTCCCAGCGCACTGGCATACACCGGACTGTTCAGCTTTGCCGTCTTGGACGTTGCCGGCTTTACGGGCCGCCCGATCCGCTCCGCCAGATATTCGCGCGCGCCGCGCATCAGCGAAATGCCGCCGCCCGTCAAATAAATCTGGGAACGGGTTCCGAGATAATCCACGCCATCGTTTCGAAGCGTAAGATCAATCATATTGCAAAGCTCATCCATCGATTTTTCGATACACTGGCTTACAACCTCGCGCGGGAAGGTTACGCGGCGGCCGCGCCGGTCGCGAACCTCGTTTACTGCGTTGCGGTCAAATTCATCGGGGTTGAACACGTAGCTGCGCTTAATTTGCTCCGCCGCGCGCATCGGTATGCGCAATTCCGTCGCAAGATCCGCGGTAATGTGTCCGCCGCCCATGGGCAGCATGGCGTGATACACGATCGCTTCGCCGCGAATGATGCTGATTTCCGTGCTGAGATAGCCGCAATCGATCAGCGCGGATACGCGATCGCGATCATCGATGGACATCAGCAGCAGGCTTTCGCCCAATGTGGGCGATAGGAAGCCCAGAATCGTGATGTTCAGCGCGCCCATGATTTCCTTGATATCTTCAATGTAATCCGGATCGGCGACGATGAACGAAGTGCACGCGCGCAGCACGCTGCCGTGCCCGCTGGGCTCCACCGTTTTTTTGCCATCGTCGATCTGATACCACGCGGGCGAACGATGCAGCACCAATCCGCCGCGCTGCGCGATTTGCAGCTTTTCCGCCACCGCATCCTGCGCCGCGTCCAGATCTTCGTCCGTTACGCCGTCCTCGCCCAGATTGATTTCCGCTTCGCCGGATATCACGTGGATGTATTCGCCCGGCACGCCCACATACAGCTCGCGCACCTTTTCATTGGCTTCCAGCTCCGCGGCGGCGATGGAATCATGCGTCCGCTGCAGCATCTGACCTTCGGTATTCCATTTGCCATCCTGATATCCATCATAGGGAACCGTGCCCGTTCCCAGAAACTCCAATCGATCAATGCCGCCGTTTCGGGCGATGATTGTTACAATTTTGGATGTGCCAAATTCAATGGCAGCTATTTGTATCTTGCTCATATCTGTCGGCCGCCCACCTTACCATTCAACATCCTGATGCACCTTCACAGGTATTCACTATATCTGTTATTATACATTGAATTCAAGTCACTTGCAAATGCGAAACCGCCATTTTTCGCGCTTTTTGGCAAGTGTCGAAATTGTTTCTAATTTCAAGCACGAAACTGTCATGCTTTTCAGCCATTTTCTGTATTTTCCGCGGCTGTATCGGCGTTCGCGGGGCGATAATCGGCGCTTTTGCCGCTGCTCACGTCCAGCGTGCCATAGCTTTCGCCGCGCGATTCCAGATCTGCCAGCGCGCTGACCATCCAGCTGATCTTCATGGACATATTCTCCCGCGTGCCGAGATTTACATTCGTGCGCGTGCGCGAAATGATTTTGATCGCCCGCGAATCCGCCACGTTCAATTCTGAAATGTACGCCGCCGCTCCGTTTTTCGCGATCGCATGCAACGCGGCGCGCAGGTTTTCCAGCCGATCCTGATCCGCCTGCACCACGGAACCGATCTTATAGCCGCCGGGTTTTAAATCGCTGACGTACACCAGATCCATATCCGGCACGCTATCGCACGCTGAAATCACATAGCCATCCGCATCCATGATCAGAATCGATTGCATGAACAGCGTCATCGCCACGGGCGTCCGCTGCTGCACCGTAATGTGCAGCCGGTTCGGAAGGCTCCTTGCAACGTCCACCGCGTAATAATCGCCCGTTTCGGCGATTCCTGCGATGATTGCCTGTGTATCCACCCCGAATATCGATCCGCCGAATTCCACGTTTCCCGCGCGCACGATTTCCGGCGCTTCCTCCGCGGGCGCGCCGATCACATCCACGCTGCGCACCACGAACACAAACCGAAACAGCGCAAAAGCGATTGCGCAAACCAGCGCAACCGCCGCAATCGCCTTTGCCAACCAGCTCTTTCTCCGCTTCACGTATACGCACCTCCGTCGAGCCGCCCTCTTTCGTTGGCCGATATGTTCATCACGAGCGCCGCCGCGCCCATCAGAATCGATATCGAAGTTCCGCCCGCACTGAAAAACGGCAGCGGCAGCCCCGTCGTGGGCATGATGCCGATCACCACCGCCACATTCATGATCACCTGTATGCCGATCATCGCGCCGATGCCGCCCGCCAGCAGGCTGCCGAAGCGATCCCGACAGCGAATCGCCGTGCGCAGCGCGAAAAACACGAACGCCGCAAACAGCGCAAGCACCGCGATACAGCCCACCAGCCCCAGATCCTCGCCCACCACGGCGAAGATAAAATCCGATTCAGGGTACGGCATGAACGCATACTTCTGCCGCCCCTTGCCCAGTCCCATGCCGAACAGACCGCCCGAACCGAATGCCAGCAGCGATTGCGACAGTTGGTAGCCTTCGTTGCTCAGATACGCGAACGGATTGCGGAAGGACATCAATCGCGCGCGCCGGTAGTCCTCCGAAAGCGCGTAATACGCGCCCAGCACCGCGCCGCACGCGCCGATCGCGCCAAGATGCAGCCATTTCGCGCCCGCCAGCATCACCATCGCCGCCGATACGATCAATATGCTGCCCGCCGTAGAAAGATTGGGCTGCATAAGGATCAGGAAAAACATCAGCCCCGGAAACAGAAACGCCGGAACCAGTCCCGTAAAAAAGCGATCCACGCGATACGTTTTCCGGCTTAAAAACCGCGCCAGAAACAGTATCATCGAATACTTCGCCAGCTCCGACGGCTGAAAGCTGACGGGGCCCAGCCGAAGCCAGCGGCGCGATCCATTGATCATTCGCCCCACGCCGGGGATCGCTACCAGAATCAGCATTACGACGCTCACGATCAATAAGACCGATGAAAACTGCGGGCGTTCCAGCATTTTGTAATCGATCCGGAACACCGCCAGCATCAGCAGGCTGCCCGCGCCCACGCCCATCAGCTGGGAAACCACTTCATCCATCGCGCCGCCCTTATCCTGCGCGTTGTAATAGCTGGCGGCGTAGAGAATCAAAAGGCCGCACAGTATCAGCGCAAGGAAGCAGATTGCAAGCCCCGGATCGATATCATGCAGCCTTATGTATCTGTTCCGCGATTGAATCGCGGCATTCGCACCGTTTCGTTTTCTGCGAATCAAGCCTTCTTCGATTCCAGCGCGTTTACGATCTGCTTGAAGATCCTGCCGCGCGCTTCATAATCGGTGAACATATCAAAGCTTGCGCAGGCGGGCGAAAACAGCACCGCGCCGCCCTCAGGCGCAAGTTCAAACGATCTTGCGATCGCCCGTTCAAAATCGGTTCCGGCGTGCTCCCACGCATGGAAGCCCACCTTTTCCAGCGTTTCCTCCAGCTGCTTCGCCGTCGCGCCGATCAGCACGATGGATTGCGTGGTGGATTTCATGATGACATCGCACAGCGGCGTAAAATCCGTATGCTTATCATAGCCGCCCAGAATCAGCACCGTAGGGCGCTTCATCGCGCGCACCGCCTGAATGGTGGAATCCACGTTCGTTCCCTTGGAATCGTTGAAGAACTGCACGTCGTCCAGCTCGCGGGTGAATTCAATGCGATGCTCCACGCCCTTGAACGTGCGCAGCGTATGCCGAATCACCGGCGCGGGTACGCCGCACACCATCGCCATCGCCGTGGCGACCAGCGCGTTCTGCAGATTGTGTTCGCCGGGGATGTAAACTTCCGATGCGGCGCAGACGGGCTTCGCATCCTTCTTCGTGCCGAATACGATCATGCCGTCGCGCACGAACGCGCCCTGCGGCACTTCTTCCTTCGTGGAAATGAAATACACCTTCGCGCGCGTGCGATTCGCCATATCGCGCGTGACCGGATCATCCCAGTTCAGCACCACGAAATCATCCGCATCCGAATTTTCGAAGATGCGCTCCTTCAGCGCGATGTATTTTTCCATCGTGCCGTGGCGGTTCAGATGATCTTCGGAAATGTTCGTCACCGCGCAGACGTGCGGATGGAACAGCGATGATGTTTCCATCATGAACGAAGAAATTTCGCACACGGTTACGTCGCCCGGCTTCATATCCGGCACCGCGCCGGAATACGGCACGCCGATATTGCCCACCACCCAGGTGCGCTTGCCCGCGTTTTTGAATATTTCGCCCAACAGCGTGACCGTAGTGGTCTTTCCGTTCGTTCCGGTAATGGCGGTCAGCATGCCGATGCTTTCGCGATAGGCGTATTCTATTTCGCCCAGCACGGGCACGTTTAATTCGTGCGCGCGCTGAATCGCGCTGTTCTCCGGCGGAATGCCGGGGCTGACGATCAGCATATCCAGCCCCTCTACCCATTTTTCGGGATGCTTTTCATTCAGGCACAGCTTCGCGCCCTCTTTTTCGATCTGATCCAGCGCGCCGTGGAAATCCTCGCGCGTCTTTGCATCGCACGCGATCACATCCAGCCCCCGCAGCACCGCCAGATGCGTTGCCGCGATGCCACTGCGCGCCAGCCCCAGTACCATTGCCTTCTTTGCCATTTTGTGATCCTCCATTAAATATGAAACAGATGGCGGCGCGCGAATACATCATCGCGTCCGCCGCCGAATGTGGAATTACGCGACGAAGCCCAGCATGGCCAGCAGGCACAGCGCCGCCGTCGCGATGTAATACATGGTAACGATTCGGGTTTCCGGCATTCCGGAAAGCTCGAAATGATGATGCAGCGGCGCCATTTTAAATACGCGGCGACCCGCACCGTACTTCTTTTTGGTGTACTTGAAATAGCCTACCTGAATGATATCGGAAAGGCTGGATACGAACATCGCCAGCGCGATCACCGGCAGCAGCAGCGAAAGCCGCGTGACCATCGTAAGCCCCACCAGCGCGCCGCCGATGAAGAACGATCCGACGTCACCCATGAACACGCGCGCGGGATAGCCGTTGAAGCGCAGAAACGACATCAGCGCGCCGACCATCGCGCCCGCGAAGATCGCACAGTTCATCAGGTTCGCCCGATCTGCGCCGCCGACCGCCGCCATGGTGATGCAGATGAACATCATCGCGATGAAATCGATCATCGAACAGCCAGCCAGCAGGCCGTCCAGACCGTCCAGCAGATTCGCGGAATTGACCGTGCCCACCAGAATGAACATCATCACCGGAATGTACACCCAGCCCAGATCCCATTCCACATTGAAGAACGGAATGGTGAGCGTCGATCCGATGGACGGCGTAAGATACGCCCACACTGCCAGACCTGCGGACAGGATGATCTGGGGAACCAGCTTCTGCTTCGGCGTAAGCCCCAGCGACCGCTTCAGCTTCACCTTGATAAAATCATCCACAAAGCCGATCAGACCAAAGCCCAGCGCTGAAACGGCGATCATCAGCACATAGCCGCACCGCACTTCGGCATAGCTGAACGCCAGCGCAGCGACCAGCGCCGGAATGGCGAAGATGATGCCGCCCATCGTGGGCGTACCCTGCTTTTTCTTATGGGATTCCGGACCGAGATCATAAATCGTCTGCCCGAATTTCAGCTTCTTCAGCCACGGAATGAAAACCGGCCCCAGCACCACCGTCATCGCGAACGCGGCAATTACCGTCCAAATCAACCTTTGCATCTTCTGTTCCCTCCAGCCAGCAAACCCCTCATCGGTTTATCTGAATTATTCCTCTTCCATTTCGCGCAAAAGCTCCGCCACGACGATTTTTTCATCGAACGGATGGCGCACGCCGCAGATTTCCTGATAGGTTTCGTGTCCCTTGCCCGCCAGCACGATCACATCGCTGGGCTGCGCGGATTTCAGCGCGTATCGAATCGCCTCGCGGCGGTTTTCGATCACCACGTAGGGACATTCCGTGCCGCGAATTCCCTCTTCAATCGCCTTCAGAATTTCATTGGGATCTTCATTGCGCGGGTTATCGCTGGTCAGAATGCAAAAATCCGCCAGCTCGCCGCCGATTTCGCCCATGATCGGGCGCTTGCCCGCATCGCGGTTGCCGCCGCAGCCAAACAGGGCGATCATGCGCCCCTTCGTGGTCTGCCGCACGGCCTTCAGAATGTTTTCCAGGCTGTCCGGCGAATGGGCGTAATCCAGAATCACGCGGTAGGGCGTGCCCGTATCCAGCAATTCAATTCTGCCCGGCACGGCGCGTACATCCTCCAGACCGCGGCGAATCGTATCGCAGTCCACGCCGACGCTGGCGCAGATCGCCGCCGCCATCAGGGCGTTGTACACGTTGAAAATGCCGGAAAGCTTCAGCGCGACCGCCACGCGGAAGTGCTTGTGCCAGCTCATCAAAAAGCTGCATCCGCGCTCGCCGACCTCGATATCGTTGGCGTAGAAATCGCTGCTCGCGCGAATTCCGATGCGCAGCGCGGGACGGCCGAGCGCCTCAAAGCCCTCGGCAACGCGTTCATCATCGGCGTTATATACGATCCTGTCCGTATAGGCGTGATCGAAGAAGGTCATCTTGCAATCGAAGTAATCATCCATGGAGCTGAAGAAATCCAGATGATCCTGCGAAAAATTGGAAAACGCGCCAACCTCAAAGCGCATTCCCGCCAGCCGGTTCAGCCGCAGCGCGTGGGCGGAAACCTCCATCACCACGTAATCTACGCCCGCATCCGCCATCATGCGCAGCTGATTCTGCGTCACCAGCGGATCCGGCGTGGTCAGCTTCGCGGGAATGGTTTCATCGCCGATCATGCAGCACACCGTGCCGATCAGACCCACCTTATGCCCCGCTTCCTCCAGAATCGATTTGATCAGAAAGCTGGTGGTGGTTTTGCCCTTCGTGCCGGTGATGCCGATCAGATGCATCTTCCGCGCGGGATTTCCGTTGAACTGGGCGGCAATGTAGGACAGCGCCTTGCGCACATCCGGCACCACCACCTGCGGCACGTTCAGATCCAGCACATGATCCACCATCAGCGCGACCGCGCCGTGCTCCACCGCCTGCGGCGCGAACGCATGCGCGTCCATCACCGTGCCGGGCGTACATACGAACAGATCGCCCGCCTGTACCTTGCGCGAATCGATGCAGATGTTTGCGATTTCAGTTTCCGCATTTCCGATGATTTCAAATTTATCCGGAATTGTACCGGTCAGCACATTCAGCTTCATTCGGCTTCCCCCTGTATTCTATCCCGTTACGGCGGTTCAAACGTAACTTCCACGATGCTGTCGGGCGTTACATCCTCCCCCGCCTCCGGCGATTGCGATACCGCAAGTCCGCTGCCCTCGATCCGCATTTGCAGTCCATAGGATCGCAGCAGCCGGTTGGCCTCCACTACGGAAAGGCCGGATACGTCAGGTACCTGAACGATACCATTATTATTGTCTTCCTGCGTTAAGTTGTCAACATACAGCATGACGATCGAACCGGAAAGCATCTGCGCGCCCGCAGCGGGAAGCTGTCCCGTTATGCGTTCGCCCACGCCGTTTTCCACGCAATCCAGCCCGATTTCGGCGGCGGCGCGCTCCGCTTCGGCGACGGTCATGTTCGAAAAATCGGGCACCTGCACCATCGCCTGCTCCGCCGCATCGCTCTCCGGCGCTACGCCCAGATACATCAGCGACTGGCGCAGCAGTTCGCCCGCATAGGGCGCGGCGGTCACGCTGCCGAAATCCACGGCGACGTCCGCCTCATCCACGATCAGCAGCACGCAAATCTTCGGATTATCCGCCGGCGCAAAGCCGATAAAAGATCCGATGTGCGTATCGGACGAAACCACGCCGTTTACGTACACCTGCGCCGTTCCCGTTTTGCCGCCCACGCGATAGCCGCTGACCGCGGCGTTCTTGCCGCCGCCGTAGCGCACCACATCCTCCAGAAGTCCCCGCATTGTGGCGGAGGTTTTTTCGGATATGGGATTTCCGACCACGCGCGGTTCATTGACCGTGACGTAATTGCCATCCGCGTCCGATATGCTTTTCACGATGTACGGCTGCATCAGATTTCCGCCATTGATCACGGCGGACACCGCCCGAATCAATTGCAGCGGCGTAACCGCCACGCTCTGCCCGAAGCCGATGCGCGCGATATCCACGCGCTTGACCCGCGATTGCGAAATCAATATGCCGCTCGCCTCGCCCGACAGGCCGGAATCCGTGCTTTTACCGAGGCCGAACGCATTCAGATATTGATAAAACCGATCCGTGCCCAGCCGCAGACCCATTTCCACGAACACCGGATTGCAGGAATTCTGCAGCGCCTGCGCAAAGCTTTCCGCGCCGTGCGGCTTGCCCCAGCATTTGATTCTGCCGCCGTCCACATAGGTGGAACCGGAGCAGTAAAAGCCCTCCGTGGGCGTGACCAGCCCGCTGTCCAGCGCCGCCGCCGAAGTAAGAATCTTGAATGTGGAGCCGGGCTCGTAAGCATCGGTTACGCAGCGATTGCGCATCTGCGCCGTGAGCGTTTCCACATCGTTTCGGGGCGGATCGTTTAAATCATAATCCGGCTTATTGACCATCGCCAGAATTTCGCCGGTGGACGGATCCATGCAGATCACGCGAACGGATTTGGCGTTATTGACGTTGATCGCCTCGCGCGCCGCCTTTTCCGCGAACGCCTGAATGGATGCATCGATGGTCAGCGTCACGCTGCCGCCCTCCACCGCCGCGATGTATTCGCTGACGGAATAGGAAAGCTCGCGCCCCTTGCCGTCGATTTCCTCCAGAATGCGTCCGGATTTGCCGGAAAGATAGCCGTCCAGCGTCTGTTCCAGACCCGCCTGACCCACGCCGTCGATGGTCGTCAGCCCCAGCACCTGGCACGCGAGATCGCCCATCGGGTAGTATCTTCGGCTTTCTTCCTCCAGATACAGCCCCTTCAGCGCCTTGCTGCCCGCCGCGGTGTGCTGCGCGATCAGGGAACGCACCATCTGCGCGGTTTCCCGCGGCAGCTGGCGCTTGATCACGACGCCGCCCTTGCTCTTATCCGAAACCTTCTGAACGATCTTTTCCCGTTCCAGATCGATTACGGGCGCAAGTACATCCGCAAGCGCTTCGGGATCGGATATCTGGCGGGGATTTGCCGAGAGCGTATAGGCGGTGGCGCTCATCGCCAGCACCTTGCCGTTTCGATCGTAGATTTTGCCGCGCGTGGGATGGATCGTGCTTTCGCTCGTCCATTGCGCCTGCGCACGCAGCTGCAATTCCTCCGCGCGGAGTACCTGAAGCTGGAACAGGCGCGCGCACAGCGTAAGAAACAACGAAAAGAAAATCGCCATCAGCAGCGCGATGCGGCGGCGGATCACCGGCCCCGTAAGTACCAAAGGCAACCCTCCCCCGCAAAAGAATAATGATTATTCTTCGCTTCCGGCGATGCTCGCCATCTGCGCGGGCGTATCCTGCTGCGTCTGCGCCACGCGCACAACGCGAATCTGTCCATCCTCCGGCAGCTGCATGCCCAGCGCCAGAGCCCGATTTTCGATATCGTGCAGATTGTGATAATCGGAAATGCTGCGCTCCAGATTATCCACGTTCGCCTGCATATCGGAAATTTCCTTTTCCAGCAAGGACGCTTTTTTATTCTGCGCCGATATGCGCGACAGCATCGTGATCTGCATAAACAATCCTGCGAAAAGTACCGCAGCGATGATCAGCTTCAACCATCTGCCGATCTTCGCATCGCGCCGAACCCGCGCGCCGGAGTTTAACTGCATGTTCATATCTATTCCCTCATGCGGCGACAAAGAACCGCGCCGTACCGAATATTTCGCAATCACGCAAAGCTTCTTTGGATGCAATCACGCATCCATCCTGCCAGACTTATACATTTGCAATTATAGCATATCTTTTTTGGGATTTGAAATCGCTACACACTCTTTTCATAGTATTTAAAACATGCGTCATAGCTTTTCGACAGAATTTTGATGACGCCTCGTTAATTTTCGTCATATTCGAACAAACGTTTGCTTTGTTCGACAAAATGTGTTACAATCATTTGCAGAGGTGATAATCATGCGTTCTTCCATTGAAAACCAGCAGAAGATATTGGACTTTATTCGAAGTGAAATTGAAACCCGCGGCTATCCGCCGTCCGTGCGTGAAATCTGCGCAGCGGTGGGATTAAAAAGCACATCCACAGTGCATGCGCACCTGAACGCGCTGGAAAAGCGCGGCCTGATTCGCCGCGATTCCGCCAAGACGCGCGCGATGGAATTGACCGACGGCAGCGCGGCGCGCGGGCGCAGCGTGCCGCTGGTGGGCAAGGTTACGGCGGGGCTTCCGATTCTGGCGATACAGAACATCGAAGAATATATGATGCTTCCGCAGGATATGGCGCGCGGCGACGATGTATTCTGCCTGCGCGTGCAGGGCGAAAGCATGATCGATATCGGCATATTGAGCGATGATATCATCGTGGTGCGCGCGCAGAACAGCGCCGAAAACGGCGAAGTCGTGGTGGCGATGGTGGATGATGAAGCCACGGTCAAGCGCATTTTCTATGAAAAGGATCGCGTTCGCCTGCAGCCCGAAAACCGCACGATGGAACCCATCTACGCCCCCAGCGCGCAGGTGCTGGGCAAGGTGATCGCGCTGTATAGAGAGTTTTGATATAAATGCAGAAAGAACAAGCAGCGCCGCGCATATCGCTGAATTTGATTTTACAGGTGGTTCTGTGAAAACCTGTTCCATCACGCACAAGCCCCCGCCGAGGCGAGGGGCTTGTGCGTGATTATCTTGTTTTACAGCCGAATCAGACCTTCGTTCAGCATCGTCTGAATCGCGCCCATCGTGCCCAATCTGCCGTGCGCGTAGGTCAGCGCGCCCTGCAGATAGGCGATGTAGGGCGCGCGGATCGGCGCATCTGCGGACAGTTCTACGGATGCGCCCGCAACGAACGTACCCGCCGCCATGATCACCTGATCCTGATAGCCGGGCATCGCCCACGGCTCCGGAATGGCCTCCGCATCCACGGGCGAACACATCTGGATCGCCTGAATGAAGCGGATCAGCTTATCCGCATCGCCGAAGCGAATCGCTTCGATGATATCGTTGCGGGGCGCATCGTAGCGGGGATTGACCTCAAAGCCCAGCAGTTCAAACGCGCGGGACGCCAGAATCGCGCTCTTGACCGCCTGCGCCACGGTGTGCGGCGCCTGAAACAGCCCCTGATAGAAGGGCTGATAGCTGCCCGCGTAGGAACCGACCTCCGCGCCGATGCCGGGCGAGGTCAGCCGGTAGGAAACCAGATCCACAAATTTGCGCCTGCCCGCAATATAGCCGCCGGTGGGCGCGATTCCGCCGCCGGGATTCTTGATCATCGATCCCGCCATCAGATCGGCATGCGGTTCCTCCGCGTTGGTAAATTCGCCATAGCAGTTGTCCACCATTACGCAGGTTTCCGGCTGCTTTGCGTGAATCGCATCGATCGCTTCATTCAATTCCGCAACGGAAAGCGAGGGCCGCCAATCATAGCCGCGGCTGCGCTGCAAAAGCACCAGCTTCACATCGGGTGTGAGCGCATCCATGATCGCCGGAATATCGATTTTGCCGTTCTGCAGTTCCACCTGACGGTATTTCACGCCAAAATCGGCGAGCGATCCGTTGCCCGCCGTACCGGCGATGCCGATTACCTCTTCCATGGTATCATAGGGCTTGCCCGCGCCGGATAGCAGCACATCGCCGGGGCGCAGCACGCCGTACAGACACAGCGCCAGCGCGTGCGTTCCGGATGCAATCTGCGGACGCGCCAGCGCGCATTCCGCGCCCAGCACCTCCGCCAGAATTTCGCCCAGCGTATCGCGGCCGATATCGTCGTAGCCGTAACCCGTGGTGGGCGCGAAGTGGCGCGCGGACACGCGATGGCGCTGAAAGGCTTCGATCACGCGGCGCGTATTTGCGTATTCTACCTGATCGATTCTGCGAAACGCTTCGGCGCAGTCCGCCTCCGCGCGGGCGATCAGCCCTTCTACCGCGGGGCTGATTTTCGGCATATTCGTCATTTTTTATTCTCCTCCAGATACGTACACATTTCCTCCGCGATCTGCGAAGGCGTTTTCCCTTCCGCGGAAATCCAGATGGTATGCGCGTCCCTGCGAAACCATGTCATCTGTTTTTTCGCGTAATTGCGGGACGCCTGTTTGGTAAGCCGCACCGCTTCATCCATCGATATCGCGCCATCCAGCGCCGCGCTGATTTCCTTATAGCCGATCGCTTGGAGCGCGGTGGGATGCGCGCGCTCGTCCGCGCGGAGCCGCATAACCTCCGAAACCAGCCCCGCCGCCAGCATCCGATCCACGCGCCGGTCGATTCGATCATACAGCACGTTGCGCGGCCATTCGAGCGCGAACATCGCCACATCATAATCGCCCTCGCGCTGCGCGTCCAGCTGCATCTGCCGCGTCTGCGTAACGCCGGTCAGCCGGTAAACCTCGATCGCGCGGGTCACGCGGCGCACATCATTTTCGTGCAGCCGCGCGGCACTTTCGGGATCGATTTCGGCAAGCATCGCGTGCAATCGCGCCCTGCCGCCGGACTGCTGCGCGATATCCATCAATTCGCGCCGGAGATTTTCATCGCATTTTTCCGAAAAATCCATCGGACGAATCACGGCGTTGATGTACAGCCCCGTGCCGCCGCACAGCACGGGCATATGCCCCCGCGCATGGATTTCATCGATCTTTTTTCGCGCCAGTTCGCGGTACTTCGGCGCGGAGAATTTCTCCGCCGGATCCGCAAAGCCCAGCAGATGATGCGCGATTCCGCCCATTTCCGCCTGTGTCGGGCGCGCAGACAAAATATCCATGCCGCGATAAATCTGCATCGAATCGGCGGAGATCACCTCTCCGCCGATTCGCCTGCACAATTCCACCGCGCACGCCGTCTTGCCGGAGGCGGTCGGCCCCGCAATGACGATCAATTTCTGTTTATCCATATCATTGTATCCGTTTGAACATTTTTTCCAGATCGCGCCGCGAAAGCGTTTTGACCACCGGCCTGCCGTGCGGACAGGTGGGCGGCGCGCCCGTTTTCATCATACCGCGAATCAGCGCGCGGATTTCCGAATCGGAAAGCGCATCCCCCGCCTTGACGGCGCTCTTGCACGCCATCTGCATGATCTCCGCGCGGCGCGCGTCCACGGTGGCGTTCTTCAACCCGCCCAGCGATCCGAGCATATCCAGAAACAGCGGGCGGATCTCTGCCCTGCCCATCACGAAGGGCACGGCGCGCACCTGAATATCGCTATCGCCGAACGGCTCCACCGAATAGCCCGCGTCGGTCAGCAATTCCATATTATCCTCGATCAGCGCCATTTCCCTGCCCGTCAAATGGAAGATCAGGGGCGTGAGCAGCTGCTGCGACGCCGTACCGGCGCTGCACCGCGCCATCAGGCGTTCGTATTGCAGCCGTTCGTGCGCGGCGTGCTGATCGATCAGCAGGAGCGTATCGCCCGCCTCGGCGATGATGTAGGTCTTAAACGCCACGCCGATGACGCGCACCGGCAGATCATCCGCATCCGGCTCCGCGGGCGCGTCCCTGCGTGCAACCGGCTCCGGCGCGGGCATTTCCACGGGTTTTGGGGCGGGCGAAGCTTCACGCTTCGGTTCAGGCCACACCGGCTCCGGACACTTTTCCGGACGGTTCAGCACCGAAAGATCCACCGTCTTGATGGGCGCGGCTCCAACCGCCGCGATATCCTCCCGAAGTACATTCGCTCCGCTCAGCTGCATTCGCACCTGTTCCGGCTTTGCCGCGGGCGGATCGACCGACTTTTCAGCCGGCTGCGCCGCGGGCTGTGCGGTGGGTTTTTCATCCGGCTTTGCCGCCGGGATTTCCATGGCTTTTTCGACCGGCTGTGCCAGCGGAATTTCGCGCACCTGCGCGGTGTGCTCGATCGCCGTTTTCTGCGCGGTAAGCTTATCGATTTCCAGCACACGCTCGCCCTCAAACGCCCGCGCAAGCAGCCGTTCGCACGCGGCGCGCATCATATCCGCATCGCGGAAACGCACCTCCAGCTTGTTCGGGTGCACGTTTACATCCACCGATGTGGGCGGCAGTACCAGATTCAGAACGCACATCGGATACATGCCGATGGTCACGCGGCTGCGGCACACCTGTTCCAGCGCGCGCGCCACCAGCGGACAGCGCACCGAACGACCGTTGATGTAAAACATCTGGTGGGCGCGCGTCGCCTTCGCCAGTTCGCCGACGCCGATTAAGCCGTATATGCGCACGCCGCCCTCGGAAGCATCCAGCTCCACCATCTGTTCGGCGGTTTCACGCCCGTAGACGGAAAACACCGCGTGGCGCAGCTTGCCATCGCCAAAGCTGTGGTACAGCGTACTGCCGCCGCTGATAAAGCGCATCGAAACGCCGGGGTTGCCCAGCAGCATCCGCGAAACCGCATCGCTCACCAAGCCGCCCTCGTAGGAGGGCTTTTTCAGAAATTCGCGGCGCACGGGCGTATTGAAGAACAGATCGCGCATGATCAGCGTGGTGCCCTGCGGGCAGCCCGCTTCGACCGTTTTGGCGTTTTTGCCGCCCTCGCAGGTGTATTTTACGCCGCTTTCCTGATTTTGGGCGCGCGTGGTCATTTCCACGCGCGATACCGCCGCGATGGACGGCAGCGCCTCGCCGCGGAAGCCCAGCGTGCGGATATCATCCAATTGCTCCGCATTTTGCAGCTTGGATGTAGCGTGGTTTTCAAACGCCAGCCGAACCTGATTCGGTTCGATGCCGCAGCCGTTATCCGTCACACGCAGATAATCGATTCCGCCGCCGCGGATTTCCACCGTGATGGAGGTCGCGCCCGCGTCCAGCGAATTTTCAATCAGCTCCTTGACCACGGAGCTGGGACGTTCCACCACCTCGCCCGCCGCAATGCGGCCGACGACGGATGCATCCAATACGCGAATCGGCATTGTATTGTTTTCCTCCGATATAAGTAAAAGCCTAGATTCTTCTCGCCTTTTCGTTTAATTCAAACAGCTTGTTCAGCGCCTCGATGGGCGTCATGGAAACCACATCCAGTTCGGTAATTTCCTGTACCAGCGCCATCGGGCCGATTTCATCAAAGCCCACCTGGCGATCGTTCGTCACCTTGCGCTTATCCAGTATGCTCTGGCCGATGGAACCGTTCACCTGGTTATCCACCTCCAGCCGCGCCATGATCTGGCGCGCGCGGGCGATCAGGGATTTCGGCAGTCCCGCCAGCTTCGCCACCGCGACGCCGTAGCTGCGATCCGCGCCGCCGGGCACGATCTTGCGCAGGAAAATCACATCATCGCCCATTTCCTTAGCGGTGATGCGGTAATTTACCACCCCGTCCAGCTGGCCTTCCAGTTCGGACAGTTCATGATAGTGCGTGGCGAACAGCGTGCGCGCGCCGCATTTTTCACCCGCGATGTATTCCACCGCCGCCCACGCGATCGAAAGCCCATCGAATGTGGATGTGCCGCGGCCGACCTCATCCAGAATCAGAAGGCTCTTCGATGTGGCGAACTTCAATATATTCGCCATTTCCATCATTTCCACCATGAAGGTGGATTGGCCGCCGTAGAGATCATCGGATGCGCCGATGCGCGTAAAGATGCGATCCGTCAGCGCGATATCCGCGCTCTCCGCCGGAACGAACGATCCGACATGCGCCATCAGCACGATCAGCGCCACCTGCCGCATGTAGGTGGATTTGCCTGCCATATTGGGGCCGGTGATGATCATCACGCGATGCTCCGCATTGATCTGCGTATCATTCGGCACGAATTTTTCGCGCCCGATCGATGCTTCCACCACCGGATGCCGACCGTTCACGATCTGATACCGCCCCGCATCGTTGATTTCAGGGCGCACATAGCCGTAATCGGACGCGACCTTCGCAAGCGACAGAAGCACATCCAGCGTTTTCATCGCCTGCGCCGTTACCTGCAAACGGGGCAGCATATCCTTCAATTGCCTGCGAATTTCGCAGAAGAGATCGTATTCCAGCCGCGTGGCGTTTTCCTCCGCGCCCAGAATTTTATTCTCCAGCGCCTTGAGTTCATCGGTGATGAACCGCTCCGCGTTCGCCAGCGTCTGCTTGCGCGTATAATTATACGGCGCTTTGTCCGCCAGCGAACGGGTAATTTCTATGTAATAACCGAATACGCGGTTGTAGCCGATGCGCAGGGTTTTGATGCCCGTGGCTTCGCGCTCGCGCTGTTCCATCTCGGTCAGGTATTTGCGCGCGTTCGTGGAAACATCGCGAAGCTCATCGAGAGCAGTATTCCAGCCCGCGCGAATGATGCCGCCGTCCTTTACGGATATCGGCGCATCGTCGCAGATCGCATCGCTCAGCGTTTTGCACAATTCCGGCATGGGATCGAGCGCAGCGAGCGTTTCCGCAATCAGCGGCGCGGTGAAATCGGGCGCCGCCGCCTTCAGAAGCGGCACCGCCGCCAGCGAATTGCGCAGGGCGATGCAGTCCCGCGCGTTTACCGCATCGTAGGCGATGCGGCTCAGCAGCCGTTCCACATCGTATACGTTGTCCAGCACATCGCGCAGCTGTTCCGCCTGCATGGGATTTTCGATCAGCTGCGATACCGCTTCCAGACGGCGTTCGATCTCCGCCTTCGCATACAGCGGGCGTTCGATCCAGCTGCGCAGAAGGCGGCTGCCCATCGCCGTGCGGGTTTGATCCAGTATCCACAGAAGCGATCCCCGACGGCTGCGCGTGCGGCTGGATTCGGTAAGCTCCAGATTGCGCAGGGCGGTCTTATCCAGCGCCATATAGGCGCGGCTATCGTACCGCTCCGCGTTCAGTATGTGCGAAAGCCCGTTTTTCTGCGTCAGCGTAAGATAGGCAAGCAGCGCGCCCGCGGCGCAGACCGCCAGCTTCTGATCATCAAAGCCCAGATCGCGTACGCTCTTATCAAAATGCGCGCTCATCGTTTTGGAAGCCTGCGAATAGGAAAAATCATCCGCGCACGGGGTGGAGGCGATCTTGGCGTGATCGGGATCGATCAGCGCAAATTCCTGCGCGTCGGATACGATCAGTTCGCTGGGCGCGATGCGCGCCAGTTCATCGCTCAGCGCGTTTTTCGCATCCGGAATCTGATACAGCTTGAATTCGCCGGTGGATACATCGCAGAAGGCGCAGCCCGCGCTGTTCTTGCGCAGACACACGCTGGCGATATAATTGGATTTTTTGTCCTCCAGCATGCTGCTTTCAATCACCGTGCCGGGGGTAATGATGCGCACCACGTCGCGCTCCACAAGCCCCTTCGAAAGGGCGGGATCGGTAAGCTGTTCGCAGATCGCCACCTTGTAGCCCTTTTCGATCAGCTTCTGCACGTACACATCCACGGCGTGATACGGAACGCCGCACATCGGCGCGCGCTCCGAAAGGCCGCAATCCTTGCCCGTCAGCGTCAGTTCCAATTCGCGGGAAACCAGCTTGGCGTCCTCAAAGAACATTTCATAAAAATCGCCAAGGCGGAAAAACAATATGGTATCCGGATATTTTTCCTTCGTATCCAGATATTGCTGCATCATCGGCGTGACGGGCATGGTATCACCTCAACTATCCAACCATCATTTGTATATGCTTCGTGTGTTTATGCCAAAGATCAGTGGCAGCCCTTGCAGGTTTCGCAGCTGCCGGTGCAATCGCCGCCATCATCCATGCGGCCGGTAACGATGAATTGCAGCACCTGATTGATCTGGCCGATCAGGGCGTTGAATTCGCCGCGCGCTTCGGTCATCGCCGCGATATCATCGATCATCTGAAGTTTTTCCTGATATTCGTCCATTTCCTCGCTCAGCTTCTTCATCGCCGCCGGATCGGGATTTTCCTGTTCCATCATTTCCTGAATCGCGGAACGCTTTTCCAGATAGCCCGCCATCATTTCCGCCGCGACGGCGTTGCCCATGGCGCGCTCCTCGGCTTCCTTCATCTTCTTGTAAGCGTCGCTCTCCAGCAGCGCTTCGCCCAGTTCGCGGGTCTTTTCAAAAACCTTATCCATCGATACATCCTCCCGTTATTTTTCAATCATTCTGCCCCGCAGGGTATTCTTCCCCGCGGAAGTGATTTCTACATCCACAAATTTGCCGATCAGATCCGCGCTGCCGGGGAAATTCACCATGTGGCTGCGCGGCGTTTTGCCGCCGACCTGGCTGGCGTCGCGCGCGGATACGCTGTCCACCAGCACCGTTTCGCGTTTTCCCACCTGCGCAAGCAGGGTTTCATAGGAAATCGCCTGCTGCAATTCGATCAGTTGCTGAATGCGCGCGCTCTTTTCCTCCGCCGTAATCGGATCGGGCATTTCCGCCGCGCGCGTGCCCTTGCGCGGAGAATAGATGAACGTATACGCCGCATCGAAGCGCACCTCGCGCACCAGCGACATCGTATCTTCAAACTGCGCCTGCGTTTCGCCGGGAAAACCCACGATGATATCGCTGGTCAACCCGATTTCGGGGCGCACCGCGCGCAGCTTGCGCACCAGATTCAGATAATGATCGCGCGTGTAGCGGCGGTTCATGCGGCGCAGGATTTCATCGCTGCCCGCCTGCACCGGCAGATGCAGCGCCGGCATCAGATGTTCCAGATCGCCGTAGCACGCGATCAGTTCATCGGATAGATCCTTCGGATGCGAGGTCATAAACCGGATGCGGGGAATATTCAGCTTATCCAGCCTGCGCAGAAGATTGGCAAATTCCGCGCCGCCGCCGCGATAGGAATTTACATTCTGCCCCAGCAGCATAATTTCCTTTGCGCCGCGATCTGCAAGGCTTTCGCATTCGGCGATGATCGCTTCGGGATCGCGCGAACGTTCGCGCCCGCGCACGTAGGGCACGATGCAGTAGGAACAGAAATTGTTGCAGCCGTACATGATGTTTACGAAGCTGGTGTTTACGTTTTCGCGGTGATCCGGCATGCCCTCCACCACTTCGCCATCGGTATCCACCACCTCCACCACGGGCTGCCGCCCGTTCAGATAGCGATAGATGTATTCCGGCAGGCGATACAGATTGTGCGTTCCGTAGATCAGATCGATGAACGGATAGCGCTTTTTCATCTCCGCCGCCATGCCCTTTTCCTGCGTCATGCAGCCGCCCACGCAGATCATCAGATCGGGCTTATCGCGCTTCAATTCCTTCAGCCAGATCACGTTGCCCAGCGCCTTGTTTTCCGCGTTTTCGCGCACACAGCAGGTATTGTACAAAATCAGATCGGCGCGCTCGCGCACATCCTCGCGCGCCATGCCCATATCCTCCAGCATGGCGGCGATGGATTCCGAATCGCGGGCGTTCATCTGGCAGCCCATCGATACGATGTGAAAGCTGCGCGGCTTTTCGTCAATTTCGCGCACCAGGCGCGTATATTCACGCTGGCGCTCCATCTCCTGCTGCGAAATAACCGGTCTTTCCGTCATGGTATTTCCTCTTTCTATGGTTCGCGATCCCGTTACAGATCGGCGGTCAGTTCATAGCCCACAATCGCATCCCCCGCTTCAATGCGCACATTGCCGCCCGCGGGCAGACCGATTTTTCGAATGATCGAAGCGATGCGCGCATCGCAGGTCAGGCAGTATGCGCACGTATCGCCCGTTCTGCGCCTGCGCCAGATTTCGCGCACCGCATCGTACGCCTGCGTTTCATAGGTCTTTTCCCGTCCCGTGCCCAGGCACGCCGTGCAATCGTGCATCAGCTGGCGGGTCAGCGGGCGGCGCACCTTTTTGCGCGTCATTTCAATCAGACCCAGTTGGGTAATGCCCAGCACGTTCGTGCGGTTTCGATCCCGCGCAAGCGCACCCTTTAAATGATCGATCAGCGCATCGCGGTTCTGCTCCGCGCGCATATCGATAAAATCGATGATGATGATGCCGCCGATATCGCGCAGGCGCAGCTGGCGGGCGATTTCATCCGCCGCTTCGCAATTTAAGCGGAATATCGTATCCTCCAGCGATGTATTGCCGGTGAATTTTCCGGTGTTTACGTCGATCACCGTCATCGCTTCGGTTTCATCGATCACGATCGTGCCGCCGCTCTTCAGCCAGACATAGCGCTTCATGCCATCGTCCAGCTGATGATCCACGCGCCGCAGATCAAACAGCGGCGTTTCCGTGCGCGTGAGTGCGATTCGATCCGCGCATTCCGGCGCGTACAGCATCGCCGCTTCCCGAAGCTCATGGTGCAGATCTTCATCATCGGTGCAGAATGTGCAAACCGTATCATCCGCCATATCGCGCATGGCGTGCACCGCAAGGCTTCCGTCGGATTGAATCAGCCGCGGCGATTTCGCATGCCGCGCCAGCGCGTCGATCCGCGCCCATTGCGCGGTGAGCTTTGCATAATCAGCGCGAATCTCCTCCGCGCATGCGCCCTCCGCCGCAGTTCGGATAATCACGCCGCTGCCGTTTTCATCGGATAAGCTTCGCGCGATCGCGTACAGCCGGTCGCGCTCCTGCGCATCGCAAATCTTATTCGATACGCCCGCGTAGCGAATCGTGGGCAGCAATACGCCGTACCTTCCGGGCAGGCTCAGCGCGCAGGTCACGCGCGCGCCCTTGCTTCCGCCCGGCTCCTTGATCACCTGCACCACGATCATCTGCCCCGGACGCAGCATTTTTTCAATTCGTGCGCCCTTGACCTGATCGCGCAGCTCCGGCTGATCAATGGAAACATCGCTCGCGTACAGAAACGCATTTTTGTTCAAGCCGATATCCACAAAGGCCGCGTTCATCCCCGGCAGGATGTTGCGCACACAGCCCGCGTAGATATTGCCCGCCAGCTTTTCGCGCCCCTTACGTTCATAGTAAATCTCGCACAGGCGGTTATCCTCCAGCACGGCAAGGCGCGTCTGGCTCATTACGCGCTCAAACAGATATTCGCGCTTCATGCAAGCACTTCCATCAGCGGAACCAATTCCCCTTCGGCATTCTGCGCCAGCAGGCAGGTTCTGTGCACGCGAATTTCCACATCCTGCGCGCCCGCGCGCGCGCACAGCGTGCGCGCCAGCAGATCCGCCTTCAGCGAATCCTTTTCGGTAAGCATCAGTCGCGCAAAGATCGCGCTGTTTTCCGCGCGCAGATTCAGAATCAGCGGGCGAATGTTGATTTCCTTTTCGCCGGATTTGGTTTTCTTCATCGCGTAAATTTCATCCATCGCCAGAAATTTCGGTATGAAATCCATCGCGCGCTGCGCGTCCGCGCCGGTCAAACGGATTTCATAATCCGATGCGCGCACCTGCGCCATCGCGGCGGGACAGCGATCGCCAACCAGCTTGACCTCGTACACCGGCATATCCTCCGGCAATGCGAACCGAAGCGCTTCTTCGCACCTTTTGCGCCCCATCGGCGCGGCGAGCTTTACATCCAGCACTTCGTATTCGCTCGTCCAGCCCAGCGCGAGCGCCGACCCGAACGCCATCACCGGATGCGGATTGAAGCCCTGCGAATACATGATCGGCAGCCCCGTGCGGTTCAGCGCCATATGCAGAAAGCGCTGTAAATCCAGATGCGATATGAACCGGAGCCGCGAATTTTTGCCGAAGCGAACCATCATCCTCATTTGCAAGCCCCCTCATATCGATTCACGCCGCAGCCCACACAGCCTTTGCGGCAATCGCGGGTAGTTTCGCCGCGCTGCGCGCGCTCCCATTCGCGCAGCAAAAATGCGCGCGTCACGCCCGCGTCCAGATGATCCCACGGCAACACTTCATCCGCGGAACGATCGCGAAGCGCATAGAAATCGGGATCCAGCTTCGTTTCCTCGAACGCGCGGAGCCACATATCGTGCTTATACTGATCCGACCAGCCATCGAATCGACAGCCCAACTGCCACGCGCGCAGAATCGCCGCGCCCATGCGCCGGTCGCCGCGCGCCAGCACGGCCTCCATGTAGGATACGTCGGGCGCGTGATACTTGAATTCCACGCCCTTGACCTGCCGGAGTGCATCCCGAAGCAGCATCTGGCGGCGGATCACCGTTTCGCTGTCCAGCTGGCCGCACCACTGGAAGGGCGTAAAGTTCTTCGGCACGAATACCGATGCGCTGACCGTGATGCGCAATCCCGGCGCGCGCTTTTCCTTCGGCACGCCGAAATAGCAGGCGCGCACCTTCTTCGCAAGCTCCGCGATGCCCAGCACATCCTCGTCCGTTTCCGTGGGCAGGCCGATCATGAAATACAGCTTTACGGCGTTCCAGCCCTGATCAAACGCATCGGTCACGGCGCGCACCAGATCATCCTCGGTCACGCCCTTGTTGATTACGTCGCGCAGGCGCTGCGTACCCGCTTCGGGCGCGAGTGTCAGCGCCGTTTTGCGCACCTTCTGGGTTTCCTTCAGCGTATCCGTCAGCACCGCGTCGATGCGCTGCGACGGCAGCGAAATCTTCAC
>CAKUKP010000026.1 GCA_934663625.1 uncultured Clostridia bacterium | reverse complement strand
GCTCGAAGCACTGCACTTTTTTTCATCATTACCGCCGGATGACAGAAAGGAACTTTGCGGCGTGAAAAATTTACAAGTTCCTCATGGGATGCAGGAAACACCCGTCTGGACTTCGGATTACTAATGTCTCCAATAAACTCTTCACTGTCACATCCCACAATATCAGCATCTTTCTCCAATGCCAGCATCAGTTCTTTTTGGCATCGGCGCGAATCAGACACATCATCTGCATCCATGCGGGCAATCCACTCACAACTGCATTCGGTTACTCCCAAGCGCATTGCTTCCGCCAATCCTACATTCTTTTCAAGCGCTATAGTACGAATCAATTCAGGATGCCGATCAATACACCTTTGCTGCGCAGAACACAGTTCAGGTGTAATCTCGCCATCTGAAATGAGAATAATTTCTTTCGGACGATGCGTCTGATTGGCCATGGATTCGACAGCCAGTTCAAACCATTCCGGTATGTCCTTGATATAAACAGACATCAATACACTATAGTCAGGCAATGCGCGATTGACATATACCATTGCGACCAGTCCTTTCCATTGCATCAGCATGGATGCACGATTTATCTAAAGTATGAATCATTCTCCATTGCCGCTGAAAATGACTGAAAATGTCTTCAGGATCAACTGCATATCTGTTTTCAAACTGCGCGAAATGATGTATTTGAGATCCATTGCAACCCAATCATCAAATGAGATTTCATGACGATGCGGATAAACCTGCCAATAGCAAGTCATTCCCGGTCTGATGGAAAGACGCTGTCTTTCAAACTCATCATATTGCGCCACTTCCTGCGGAAGCGGTGGCCGTGGTCCAACAAGACTCATATCAGCTTTCAGAACATTGACAAGCTGGAGAATTTCGTCGATACAGTATTTTCGCGCGATATGTCCTACTCTCGTAATGCGTGGATCATTCTTGATTTTGAATGCATTTCCATTTGCTTCATTCTGATCAATAATGAAAGGAAGCTGCTTCTCCGCACCGGTATACATGGAACGGAGTTTATACATTATAAACAATCTCCCATCTTTACCAATTCTCTTCTGTCGGAAAATTGGGTCGCCATGTGGATCTTCAATTACAATCGCAAGCATGAATACCAAGATAACCGGCCAGAGGACTGCCAGTGCTGCTGCGGATAGTAAAATATCCAAGCCCCGTTTGACAATCAGATATAATCGGGGACATGAAAGAAGCTCTTTATTTAAACGAAATGGGCGGTAATAGGGTGCAATCCCTAACTTTCTCCGTTGCTTTTGGCTTAGCGGAACAACAACGAAGCGCTCGCTGCCTTTCTGAGAATCAACTGAATCCACCGTTCTGCTATCAGGAGTAAACTTTGATTCCTTCATCTCCGTGTTCATGACTTCCTCCGTTGCGCCCATGTCAGCTCTATGTGGAACTGCCTCTCCATGAATTCTTATCCATCGCTTCGATAATCTCCATTGGCTTGGTGTACGTTAGATCATCTGCATAGACTTTTCCATAGGATGAGCTTAGACGTAAAAATGCTGCCTTCATCTGAACCTGCCGCACCTGGACATCATGGGCGTCAGTGGCAACATAATCAACCAGCCTGCTTTGCAGCAAATGAGAAACTATATTTCTTGAAAACATCGATGTTCCTGACAGAACACGCTCCGCGTTGATCTGTATACGCATGTCAAAGCTTTTCTTCATCTGCCTCAAAATATCCAGTCGCCCGCGGAAACATCTCAGCCGCTCGCCGTGAGCCATAATCGGAATACATCCAGCATGCTCAGGTTTCGTATCGCTTCTGTTACTTCTGTCATCGATACAAGCTGAGTCTATTTGCCAACACGAATCCTGTTCCTGCAAGCGAAAGGATTTGGTTGTTCCGTAGCAGTTATATCATCCATTATAATATTATACGTGGAAAGCATTACTATGTCAACACAATCGATCTTTAATAAAGGCTTTTTCACATTGGTTTTCGGATAGAATAACCCGAAATGCAGGAATCTACCTGCCGCGGCGCATTGTCGTGGTAGAATTGCCACAATTTATCGATTGCATTATAAGCCGTCAGAGCTGCCGTCAAAATGTAGCCCTTTGCAACAGATAACAAAGCAAATTGAGTACTGTACCATGGAGGTCAAAAACATGCCCAGACACGAAGAAAATATCTATAAACGTCAAGACGGTCGCTATTGTAGTTGGAAAAACTGTGGCAGGAAAGACTAAATTCGTATATGTTTACGGTTATCAGTATACTGAAGCACGGAACGAACTGCTTCGAAAAAAGCGGAGCTGCTCCCTGTATCAAAACCCTAAAGCGCGTTGCTTTCGGCTTTAGAAACTTCGCTTCCTTTAGAGCCAGGATTCTGCTCGCAGCTAATCCTTACCCCAACATTTGACATTGAGCCATTCTTACCCTACATTTGACATTGAGCCACCGTTTTATCAGCCTATAAATGCAAAAAAGAACCCTCATGCTTCTATACATGAGGATCCTTTTGGTGGGGTTAGTAGGGCTCGAACCTATGACCTTCACGATGTCAACGTGACGCTCTAACCAACTGAGCTATAACCCCGAACAACAAGGATAATTATACATGAAAATGGGTTTTATGTCAATACTTTGTTTGGTTTTTTTGATGTTTTTTCAGTTTTCGGCGAGACGTATAAGAATCATGCGTACATTTTGGAAACGCAGACAGCGAAAAAAACTCCCCGCACATGTCTTGCAGGGAGCGCTGCGCATCGATTTTATTCCTTGACGAACCACAGAATGAAGCTGCTGTTTTCGCAGGAAAGGCTGCCGTCCTCGTGCAGCACGAATCGCGTTCCCGCGTTTGCCAGCGAATACGCCGTCTGTTCGAGATCGCCCTTCGCCTTTTTTCCGTTGGTTACGGAAACATAGCCGTCCTTCTTGAGGGTCAGGCGGATTTCACATTCCAGTTCTTCGGGCGTATACACGTTTTCACCCTTCGCAATGCGCACAAGCGTCCAATCGCCCTTGAAATCCTCGATATCCGCATCCAGCCGGATTGCGGGATCGTCCGACAGAAATCTGCGGGTGAACGTCATGCTGGCGATATCATCGCCGGTAAACAGATCGCCGTTCTCCTGAATGTACATGGGCATATCATAGCCATGTCCCTCGCCCAGCATGATTTCATCGCCGCTCCTGTACCATACCTGATCCATCACGGTGCTTCCGATGATCATCTGGCCGGTACCATCGGCGTACAGCATCAGATGGCCGATAAAGCCCATTGATTCGGGCGCAACCACAGCACCCTCGGTCACAAATTGCGTAAGATACCATTCGCCGATATAGGGCTCGGCTTCTTCCTCGGTAAATTCGCCCGGCTCGGCTGCGCGCTCCGCATCCTCGGCAAGCGCGCACGTCAGCGCCATCAGCAGGAAAATCAACATGATCGACACGATTTTCTTCATATTTCAGTTCCTTTCCATTTTGCAATTCACAGTTAGAGGTAGTATTGGCTGATTTCCGTAACCACGCCGTTATCCAAAGTCAGATCTAAAAAACCATAATCCAGCTCCGGATGAGTTTCATCATATTCGAATTCCAGATACAGGCTCGTATCATACCATTCTTCATAGCCGACCGGAATTGCATTTTGAGTGCAATAATCATGCAGCGCAGAGCGCGCTTCGTCTTCTCGCATTCCAAGCGTAATGCCGAACAGGGTAAATCTTCCGCCGCCCGCATTCACCGTCAGGTTTACGATATTGCCCGCATTCGTGCATTGGATCGTAATTCCCGGACTCCACGATCTATATAGCTGACCGCGCATATCATCGCCGCCAATGCTGATATCCTCATCCGCCAGATATAAATCCAACTCCTCCTGAATATCCGAAATGTTCTTAAGGCTATAGGGCGCAAGCTCTGTTTTTTCTTCAGCCACGCAGACAGCGCCCAGCAGCATAAGCACGATGATGATTCCGGAAATGATCCTGTTTCGCAAAATGGATTCCTCCTTTACAGATGCAGCTGACCACTTTCGCTCAACCCATCGCCCGCCACCATGGTTTTCAGCACATCGATATCGGTGGCGATGTCCAGCGCGTCATCGCGGAACAGCTTATCCAGCAGCCTTTCAAAGGCTACGATCAGCATATCCAGCGTTTCTTCGATCCGTTTGCGGCTCTCCTTGATATTTTCGCCCTGATAGCTCTGCGCTTCCATCAGGCTGTATGCCTTCAGCAGCTTCAGCGTGGTGGGCAGATAATAATTCATGAACTTGCGCACGTCGCTCTCGCGCTCCGGCTTTTCGATTACCACGCGGAATATGCTTCCGGTGAGCACGCCGATTCGATCGATGCGGTCGCTGACGGGCACATCCTGTATCTTTTCATTCAGATCGTACAGCTCGTTCAGCGTGCGCTCCAGTTCTTCCGAATAATCGATTCGCGATTTTGCCGCGGGTCTGGGGGCATCCTGGGCAGGGTTCGGTTCAGCGCCCGTCTGCATATCCGGCTTTTGCACTTCCGGCTCCTGCTTCTTCGGTTCCGGCTCGGGCGTTACGATGGGTTCTTTCTTCTGTTGTGTGCGATTCTCTGCCGCCGTCTGCGGATTCGTATCCGGATCGCCGCGCAGCGTGCGCAGCACCTCCATCGCCACATCCGCCCAGCGTGTATCCGTACTGCGCTTTGCGCGCTCCGGCAGCGGGCAGCACAGCATATCCCGCCCCACGTCCAGATAGGCTTCTTTTCCGAAATAATCCTTCGCGATTTTCGATTTCAGTTCACGCCGGACGATTTCGGGCGATCTGCCGAAGGTTTCCGAAAGCTCCGATACGGAAATCGTTTCGCGCATGCCCATCAGATTTCCGTATTCGCGGCAATGCTCCAGAACATCGCGGCTGTTTTTGTGCACCCACGCCCGATAGAAGCCGAGCGCCGCCAGCGGCAAAAACGGAAACCACATTTCCGTGGCAAAGCACAGAATCGCCATGATCACGCCAAGCGCAAATCCGCCGCCCTTTTTATCCTTATCTTTCGAATCTCTAAACTTGCCGTTGTAGCCGCGACCCATATATTCTATCACTCTCCAGATACTATTATAGCAGGATTCGGCGGAAAGTCAATGCGCGGCGCGGCGCCGCGCATTCCAACTTTATGTATAAATATTAAATGCAAAAGACAGCGATCGCTTTGACCGCTGTCCGTATCGCGTTAATCAGTCGTATCTTCCACATTCATTTCGAGCACCGTCGTGCTGCTGTCTGAATAGCTCCTGAAGGATACCGCATTCAGCATTACCAGCAGGATCATGAATACAACGACTGCCAGCAGGAGAATGCCGACCGTTTTCCAGATCCGTTTGCTGCGCCGGTTTCTGATCGCCATCTGTTCGCTGATTTTGGCGAGCTGCTCCGCGACCGCGTTCGGAGCATCTTCTTCAGGGATCGCGCCGCCCAGCAAAACGCTCACCTTCGTATCCAGCACATCGGCAATTTTCGACAGCACATCCGCATCCGGTGCGGATAATCCCTTTTCCCATTTGCTGACGGTCTGACGTACGACGTTAAGCTTGATGGCAAGCTCCTCCTGCGTATATCCCTTGGCCTTTCGAATCGCTTTTAAATTATCGCTGAACATATTCATGTCCTCCTTATGGTTTATGCCCACAGATTACACGAACAGGCCGGTTGCTTCAAGCAATGCATATTAACATGATGGGATTTGCAATCAATTTTGTTCATCCCCAGCACCCGGCTCGCCCCAGAAGGCGCGCAGGCGGCGGTTCAGCGCGCTCATGCTGCCCACCTTCCGCACATGCCAGTGATTCGGCATCAAGTTCAGATATTTTTCGGTTCCGTAGCGTTCATCAATCAGCAGAATCACGCCGCGATCCGTTTCGGTTCGGATTACGCGCCCCGCCGCCTGCAATACGCGCCGAAAGCCCGGATAGGTATACGCCGCATCCGTGCCGCCCTCATCGCCGTCATCATAGAGCATCCGAAGCATTTCCGATTCCGCATTGACCTGCGGAACGCCGGTCGTTACGATCGCCGCGCCGGACAGGCGATCGTCCGGAAGATCCACACCCTCTGAAAATACGCCGCCCAGCACCACGAACGCGATCATGGATGTTGCGGGGCTGCGTTCAAACGCGCGGATGAATTCCTCGCGGCGCGCTTCGTTCATGCCGGAGGACTGGCAGATCACGCGCTCGCCGGGAAAGCGCGTTCGATAATACTTATACGTCTGATTCAGATATGCATAGGAAGGAAAGCACGCCATATAGTTTCCGGCGTGCGCCTGCGCCATGGCGTGAATCGCGCGCGCGACCGCTTCCAACGATTGTTCGCGATCGCGGAACTTTACGGATACGGGCAGCCGCAGCGTCAGCAGATTTTCCTCCGGAAACGGCGAAGGCAGTTCCAGATGCGCGTTTCGATCCGGTACCGCCAGCAGGTTTCCATAGAAATCCATCGGGCGCAGCGTGGCGGAAAACAGCCCCACGCCGCCGACGCGGGCAAACGTGCGATCGATGTATTTTACAGGATTGAAGCACCACAGCCGCGCTTCGATTCGATCGCCCACGGGACGAATCATCAGGCGGTAGCAATCCTCATCAAAATTGTGGGCGACGCGCGCAAACCATGCGCAATCCTGCGCAAGCTGCTTCGTGGGTTCATCGGACGGATGCAGCTTATCGGCAAGTTCTGAAAATGCCTCCGCCGCGCGCACCAGCGAATCGGGTACATCGCGGCGCGCATCGTACTCCGCGTCCTCTTCGGTGAGCGCCAGTATCAGCACATCCATCACTTCGCCGAGCGGGTCATCATCGCCGTAGGCGGCGCGATTCTGATTGCGTATTTTTTCAATCGCTTCGCCGTTCAATGCGGCGGAATACATCTCCCGCGCGCGATCCGGCAGGTTGTGCGCTTCGTCGATCAACAGACCCACGCGGTTTTTCCGATCAAAATAGCGCTTCAGCCGCACGCGCGGATCGAACACATAATTGTAATCGCAGATGATCACATCGGCAAGTTCCGATATATCCAGCGAAAGCTCGAACGGGCAAAGCTCATGTTCGCGCGCCAGTTCCTCAATGCGCTCCGCAGGAAAGCGTTCCTCCTGCATCGCCTGTCGGAGCGCCGCGCCCCGCCGCGCGTAATAATCCGTTCCGTAGGCGCAGAGGGCGCAATCGCAGTTGCCGGGAAAGCAGATCTTTTCCTTCGCCGTCAGCGTAACCGTGCGCGCCGATAACCCCCGCGTGCGCATCAACTCCACGGCGTTTTCCGCCGCCCTGCGTCCGGTGGTTCTGGCGGTTAAATAAAAAATGCAGGTAATTCTCCCCTCGCCCAGCGCCTTCAGCGCGCCAAACAGCGAAGCCGCCGTCTTGCCGATGCCGGTGGGCGCTTCGATCAGCGTGCGCGTGCCGCGCTTCATCGCGGTATAGATGTATTTTGCCATATCGCGCTGACCCTCGCGATAATCGTCGAACGGGAATTTCAGCGTCTGCTGCGTGGGCGCGGATTGATCCTTCCATCGATCCAGCGTCGCAAGCCAGCTTGCGTACGGCTCGGCATAGCGCAGAAACGCACATTTGATTTCTTCGCGGTCAAAGCGATGTACAAATTCGCGTCTGCCGCCGCGCGTACCTGCGTAAATCAGCCGCGCTTCGATTTCCTCCGCCGGTTCGGTGAAGGAAAACAGATAGGCGTAAATCTCCGCCTGCGCCCAATGTTCGGGATAATCCAATTCCAGAATTTCATTCGGGTTGCAGCGCGTGGTTTTGATTTCGGTTACGCAGATGCGCTCCGCTTCCATCAACAGCGCGTCCGCGCGCCCCTGAATGCGCAGAATCACATTTTCAAACGGTACGTCCATTGAAACGGGCGCTTCGATGCGCCAGCCGGACGGGAACAGCGATTGAATCGCTTCATGTCCTTCGCGCCCCTCGCGCAGACGACGCGCGCCCGCAGCCTGCATTATGCCGCCGCGCGCGCACGCCCATTCCGCCAGCGCACGCACGCTGACCACGTGTACGTTCATATTCGCCGCCTTTCCGCAAAAACGCTTGACAGTTGATCGATCCGGTGGTAAATTTATGTTGTATATCTTTGTATATTATAGGGCATATCACCTACTTTTTCAAGCAGGAGGAATTGATGATTATGACGCTATATCCGCTGTTGATGGCCCCCTATTTTCGATCCGGCAAGGAAACGCCCTGGGGCGGCGATATGCTGCGCGACGCATTCATGAAGGATGCGCCGGAACAGACCGGCGAAAGTCTGGAGGTTTCCGCGCTGGAAGGCCGCGAAAGCATCGTGCGCAACGGCGCGCACGCCGGTACGAACCTGCGCCGCATGGCAGAACTCTGGGGGCGCGAACTGACCGGAACGGATTCCGATTCGATCGCGCTGCTGCTCAAGCTGATCGATGCGAAGGAAACGCTTTCCGTACAGGTACATCCGGATGATGTGTACGCGCAGGCGCACGAAGGCAAGCTGGGCAAGACCGAAGCATGGGTAATTCTGAACTGCGAACCGAATGCGAAGATCGCCTACGGTCTGGATACGAAGGGCGAAGCGCTTTCCGATATCGTATCCCGCGGCGGCGCCGCCATCGAAAACGCCATTCGTTGGGTAAACGTGCGCCCCGGCGACGTATATTACATCCCTCACGGGCTGATTCACGCCATCGGCGCGGGCATTCAGCTATATGAAATTCAGCAGTCCAGCGATGTAACCTACCGTTTCTGGGATTGGAACCGCACGGGCAGGGCGCTGCACATTCCGCAGGCGATCGACGTATCCCTTCCGGATCTGAAGCCGAACAAGCTCTACGGCACGACCGCGCTCTGCAAGGGCGGCAGCCGCACCTATTACATCGCCAATGAATATTTTGAGCTGAGCCGCCTGAACGTATCCGGCAAAATGCCGGTAAGCGACGGACGGATGCTGTTTCTGATGCCGCTGGGCTTCTGCACGCTGTGCTGGGGCGATGAAGAAATGCAATTATCGCCGTTCGAAAGCGTGGTTATCCCCGCGGGTCTCGCGGGTGCATACGTTGAAAGCGACGATTGCAAGGTACTGATGAGCGCGCCCAGCGATCGCGCCGCGCTGCGCGAAGAACTGGGCTATCGCGCGGAAAACGTAGCCGGTCTTACGGACTAAGCGTTCAAATATCAAAAACCCTCTGAACATACATATGCTCAGGTGGTTTTTGATGTAAGAAAAAGCGGCAAGGTTGCCAGACCCTGAAAAACGCTGCAAGACAAGAACGCAGAAAACACACCGAACGCTGCGACGAATCGCACGTTCGGTGTGTTTTATTGTATACCGTAAATCAGGCGATGGAGATGCCGGCCTTTTCGAGGATGGACGGGATCTTTTCTTCTGCGCCGATGGTCATCAGATGGATACCGTCGCACAGCTTCTTTTCCTTGATCTGACGGCACAGATCGGCGGCCATTTCAACGCCGGCAGCTGCGGGCAGACCCTTCACGCCCTTTTCCTTGCCCTCTGCCGCTGCGGCAGCCAGCTTGGCGATCTGATCATCCGGAACCGCGATGCCCGGTACGTTTTCATTCATGTACTTCGCCATGCCCGCGGCCTTCAGCGGGATGATGCCAGCCATGACGTGCACCTTGATATTGGCCTTTTCAACCTGATCCATGAACTTCTCCAGCGCTTCCACGGTGAAGATGCCCTGTGTCTGTACATACTTCGCGCCCGCGTCTACCTTCTTCTTCAGCTTGTTGATCTGCAGGAAGATGGGCTCATAAACGGGCGTTACCGCCGCGCCCTTATAGAAGTGCGGCGTAGCGGTCAGCGCGTTGCCGCCGCAATCGGTGCCGGTTTCTTCCATCTTGGTCAGCATGCGCAGAATGCCCAGCGAATCCAGATCGAATACGGGCTTGGAGCACTTGCAATCGCCAACCATGGTATGATCGCCGGTCAGCGCCAGCATGGTATCGATGCCAAACGCGGCTGCGGACAGCATATCGCCCATGATCGCCATGCGGGAACGATCGCGGCCGGTCATCTGAATGATGGGTTCCAGACCCGCGTTCTTCAGCGCGATGCAGAAGCCCAGCGAGGAAGCCTTCAGGGAGGCGGACTGCATATCGGT
The DNA here is from genome assembly GCA_934663625.1 of uncultured Clostridia bacterium. Lineage (GTDB taxonomy): Bacteria > Bacillota > Clostridia > Christensenellales > Aristaeellaceae > SFTH01. The sequence continues at coordinate 22,882 of CAKUKP010000026.1, read as the reverse complement.
TACGTTCACGCCGTGAACGATGCCCTTCAGGCACTGTGCAACTTCCATTTCATGCGAAAAATCGCAGCCCTTCGGCGGAGCCATTTCCGCGGTGATACCAAATACGCCATTTTCAAGAGCCTGTTCAAGAACGCTCATGCTTATACCTCCTTCGACATATCGCGCGTGTGCGGCCAGTTGCGGCCTTCCCAAGTCTTATCCTCCAGAACCTCTTCCAGCTTGGAAAGCTGGCCGAACTGTTCCAGACGGTTGTAGATCATAATCCATGCGCAGTCGTTATCGGGGTTCACTTCGCACTTGCCGTTCTTCGCGCCGCCACAGGGGCCGTTTACGAGGGACTTTGCGCACTTCGTGATGGGACAGATCGCCGCGGTATGACCCAGCACGCACGCGCCGCAGGTCTTGCACATTTCATTGAACTTGCCGACCTTTTCTACCTGACCGATAAACTGGGTATTGCTGCCCGGATATACCGGAACCTTCAGCTGTCCGGCCAGCGTCTGAATGCCGCTGCCGCACGCCAGAGAAAGAACCGCTTCGGGGTTGCCCTTCATCAGTTCCTTCGCCGCCTTGCGCACATGGAAGTTCAGGCAGGATTCGGTGGGCATCGCCGTTGCGACAACCTGAAAGCCCTTGGATTCCAGCAGCTGCTTCATTTCAGCCACTTCATCATCGCCGCCGACCTTGCACGCCAGAGCACATTCGTGGCAGCCACAAATCGCAACCTTTTTCACGCCCTTGAGCATATCGAGGATTTCCTCGACCGGCTTTCTCGTAGATACGATCACTATTCACGACCTCCTTAATTTTGCGAGGATTACGAACCACCCCGCCAGGGAAGCGACTCTCTTTTTCACCACCCTGTTATGCTGTAATTATACATCACAACTTCACATAATTAAATAGTTTTCTACGAATTTTACAATCATTCAATACTATTAAACATAATATTTCGACCGTATCTGTCAAATTCTCCCTGAAACAGCGATAATGGTGGGACAGAGATCGATTTTGATTCGTATTTTTTGGTCGTACCAATCGACTTTGGAAAAGCGTCGCCATGGATTGACACGGCAAGCGCGTTATGTTAAAATTAAGCATCAGAATTGAACAAATTGAACAGGAGGCAAAGCATGAACAGAAAAGAGAAGCTGGAGAAGTATTTTGAACGGATCGGTCTGACCTATACGGAGCCCTACGCGCCAAATCTGGAGCATCTCTTTGAGCTGCACCAGGCGCACAATTTTACAATCCCCTATGAAAATCTGGATCTGCTTCGCGGGAAGCCGCTTTCGCTGAAGGATGACGATCTGTATGAAAAATTCATCAACCAGCGCCGCGGCGGCTATTGCTTTGAGGTGAACGGGCTGCTGACATGGCTGCTGCGCGAGCTCGGCTATCAGGTAACGGAATATCTGGCGCGCTATCTGCGCGGCGAAACGCTTGAATACCCAATGCGCCGCCATCGCGTTATGAAGGTAGCGTTGACGGAGGGCGATTTCCTGGTGGACGTCGGCATCGGCGATAAGGCGCAGCGCAATCCGCTCCGCATGGTTGAAGGACTGGTGCAGGAGGATTTCGGCGATCTGTACAAATTGGAAAAAGAAGAAATACTGGGCTGGGTGGTATACGATCAGGTCGACGGCGCATGGCGTCCCTTCTTCTCCTTCACCGAGGAACATCAGGCTCCCACCGATTACGAAATGCCATCCTTCTGGTGCGAAAAGAATCCGGATTCCCCGTTCAACAAGGTGCCGTTTATCTGCCTGAAGCAGCCGAAGGGCATGTATACCATCATCGATGATGTGTTCCGCGATTCCACCGGCGATATGCTGATCGAAAAAAAGCTGGCGACCCCTGAAGAAAAGACGGCGTATTTCAAAAAATATTTCAATCTGGATTACTGATGCGTCGGAACAAACAGGTCGGATTCCACGGCGAGAATCCGACCTGTCTGTTTACATCCGCTTACCGCATCGCGATCACGATGGGCTTTCCGGCTTCGACTTCGCCGTTCTCCGCGCTGCGCTTTACGCTTTCCTCGCCGACGTGATACCTGCGCCCGATCGTCCACGCATCATCGCCCGCCTCCGGCCAGAAGATCACGAAGCCTGTGCGGCGTTCGATCGCGTCCCCCTCGCGCACATCCGTCGCGATCGAATACTGCGTTTCAATGCGCGTCATGCAGCTGATATTCAGATTTACGCGAATATCCAGCTGATCGCCCATCATACCGCCCGCCTCCGCCTGCAAAACCGTGATGACGATCTGCGAATCCTCTTGAAGCGATTGCGGCACATCCGCCGAAAATTCAATGGCGGTTTGCAGCGATGCGGGCGTGCGCGCGCTCGCCGTGGTGTAGAGCACAACCGCGTCCAATATGCCGGTGATGCGGCTTCTGCCCTCGGATGTTTTGATTTCCGCGATATTCGGCTGTACCCGCACTGCGATGACCGCGCCGACATCCCGCGCGCCCTCCGGCAGCATCGCCGTGCCGCGCGCCATTTCGGTGGTCTGGGTAAAGATTACGTCGCTCACCGCATCCAGCTCACGCCTTTCGATCACGATATCGTTTCCGCAGACGGCGTAAGCGTCCTCCAGCGCCGATGTACAGGTGCGCGGGTTTGCCTGTATGGAAAAGCTGATGTCCGCCTGAAGCGTCAGTGCGCCGTCCGCGCCGTTTTCCGCCTGCTCCACCTGCGAACGCACGCCGCGCAGCACGGCGCTCGCGCGCGCGTCCTTCGCCAGCCATTCCGGAAGCTCGATCAATTTATCAAAGGCGATCGGATGCCTCAGCAGCACGGCGGGGCGATCCGCCTGTCCGCTGGAGATCAGCGTTTCGATCATCGCGCGCCCCTTGACGCGATATCCGCCCAGATCCTGTTCCTCGGAATCAATTTCCACGCTGCCCCAATCCATCAGCGCTGCGCGCGCATCCAGCGATGCGGGCAGCGCCACGCGATCGGTAAGCACCATGGTTTCATTCGCTTCTGCCGCCAGCTTCTGCACGCAGATTTCCATGCTTTTCTGCTGCACGCATGCGTCCGCTTCGATTCCCTCCACCAGCGATACCGTTTCAAGGCGCATCACCCACACATACAGCGTTAAGCCCACCTGAAACACCATGTGCCCGTTTTCATACCGCGCTTCCGTGCTGTCCACAACCACCTTGGCGCGGGACAGCATTCCCTCCTCCGCGCCATCGATATCCACCGCCTGGCTGATGTTCGTGCGTGCGGTCAGCGCCCGAAGCGATGTTTCCTCGCCCATGCGATACACCGCCTGACAGACGACCCCGCCATCGAGCACCACGCGTCCGGATTGCACATCCGTTCGGATCAAATGCGCGTTCGCATCCCACAATAATACATCGATCGGATCTCTGCCCGCGCCGGGCACCAGCGTTTCCGCCCGCACCTGCATCTGCGCCATGCGATAGCCGATTTTTCGCTCCGCTTCTATTTCTTTTTGAATCACCTTCAGCGGCATAGCCATCCCCCTTACGCTGCGTTTGCTTCAGCTTATGCGCGCATCCGCCGCCGTATAACGAAGCATCGCCGGTACGGAAGAATCATCTTCCATACCGGCGACGGGGTTTAAATGATCAATTCATCCGGATCAGTAGACCACAACCGTCGTTCCCTTCGCGCAGTTCTGATAGATCCACTTTGCATCCTCTACCGACAGGCGCACACAGCCGTGCGAAGCCTTGCGACCGAGATTGTTGACCGAGCTTTGCGTTACCCGTCCTTCCTTTTCATTGTACAGCACGGAGTGGAACATGATATCGCCCTGAATATAATAGGCGTACTGCGCCCAGCAATCGAATTTCTTGAAGTAGTGCCATCTCGCACCGGGGCCGGTGGTGGAGGTGTAGGTGCCCTTGGGCGTGGGCGTTGCATCTCTGCCGGTGGAACACTTCATCTTCTTTACCATCACGGTGTATTCGTTGTTATCATCCAGACCGTACACGTATACGCGCTGATCGCCGGTAGAAACCTTGATCATATACGGCTTGAGCGCCTTCATCGCGTTTTCCGAGAACAGCATGGACAGCGTTTCCGCATCCGCCACGCCGGTCTGATTCAGCTTATGCCGCTTCTGGAAATCGCGAATCGCCTTTTCGGTTTTGCTGCCGTAATCGCCGTCCGGCGCGGTATCCAGATAGTTCAGGCCGTACAGCCTGCGCTGTACGCGCGCCACATCATCGTTTTTCGATCCATTCTGCATCTGCTGCGGAATCGCCGGGAACCGATCCGAATAGAAATCCTCCAGCAGCATGGAATCCGCAATGCCGTTAACTTCGATGGTGATTTTATCGGTGATATCCTGATCCTCGCCGTAATACTGCTGCAGCACCGCGATTTCGCGATCGCGCATATAGGTTTGCAGCGTTTCGATCGCCGTTTTGGTCTTATCGCCGTAATCGCCGTCCGGCGCTGCGTTCGTAAATCCGAGGATCTTCAGGCGCGTCTGCATCTGCTTTACCGCATCGCCGCTGCTTCCGGGCGCAAGCATTGCGTACTGCGGCGCGACGGCGCTTGCGGAAAACAGGATTCGCTGCGTTTCCGCATCGGCGATTCCGGTTTCGGAAAGCCCGTTGTAATGCTGGAATACGCGAATTCCGCGGGCGGTTCCGGTGCCATATGCGCCGTCCACAGCGTCCACGCTGCACCCGAGCATGCGCAGCCTGCGCTGGATGCGCTCCACATCGATTCCGCTGTCCCCAACCTTCAATTCACGGTGCACCGTGCAGAAGGAATCCGAATACAGGTACGCCTGCAGGAGCGCTTCCGCGACGCCGTCCGCGGGCGTTGCGGGCTGCAATTCTGGTTCGATCGCCGCATCTGCCGCCGCTTCCATTTCAACCGGCGCTTCCGTCGGGGCGGCGGTAGGCTGCAGGGTCGGCACAGGCGTTTCTTCGGGCAGGAGCGTAAGCACATGCTTTGCGGTTGCCGCGGGCGCGGCGGTCGGCGCATTCGTCGCAGCCGGCTGCGCGGCTGCGGTGGGCGCGGGCGTTTCCGTCGGGCGCGCATCAATCAGTTCCTGCTCCAGCTGGCGCACATAATTCTCAAGCTCGATCACGGCGTTCTTCGTCTGTTCGCCGAAATAGCCGTCCGCCGATCCGATCAGGAAGCCCTGTTCGATCAGCTTCTGCTGGAGCCGCTTCGTCGCATCGCCGTTTTTGCCCACGGAAAGCTCCGGATAGAAGGGCGTGGAAACGCGCAGCGTGTTCAGCGCGATGTTCTGATTCGACCACGCGGGCAGATTGCCCGCCTCGTCCGCCTGCGCATCCTTCATGGCGTTCGTCAGCGCCTTATGGATCGCCTCGGCAAACGGCTTGGGCGCGCTGCCGGAGGTTCGCGCCGCTTCGGTCACGATCTGTCCCAGCAGCTGCTGAACGCTGTCCCAGTCCACCGCGTTCGCATTCAGCACATCGAACGTAAATTCGCAGCCGAAGGCGACATCGTTTACCGTGATTTCACAGGCGATATCGTGCGTCTGCGCCGCATCGCCCGCGCCATCTGTATTTTCCGACCGAATGACGTGAATTTTGGGCACGTCGTCCGGATTCATCAGTTTCGTCAGGTCTGCCTGCCATTCCCCCGCATCCGCGCTCTGTTCCGCCTCCGTGATATACACAATGGACGCCAAAAGCGCGATCGCCAGTACGATTGCCAGCAGCGTGCGAACTTTTTTCATCATCCAACCTCCATATCTGATTTCACTTGTATAGACGATGATGAATCGTATTTTGTTGCCGTTTTATCGTGTAACAAAATATTGAACATCGGGCAGATTTCGTCAATTTCCGAAATGACAAAAAATGGCAGATGTGGTATAATTTTCAAAAAAGGAGGCGACGATCCGTGAAAACGCGCCGCGAAGCGATTGAAATGTGCCTTGCGTATGCCGACGCATATGAAGATTATCCGTTCCACGATTCCAACTGGACGGTGATGCGCCACAAAACCAACCGCAAATCCTTCGCCTACATATTTGAACATGAGGGCTGCATATGGATCAATGTAAAATGCGATCCGATGGACGGCGATTTTCTGAAATCGGCGTATCCCGCCATCGTGCCCGCGTACCACATGAACAAAACCCACTGGATCGGCGTGCGGCTGGATGGCACCATGTCCGATGATGAAATCATGCCCATCATCGCGCAAAGCTTCCATTTAACGCAGACGGGCGGGCGATAATCGCTATTGCACCGCGAACAGCATGAAACGATCATTTTCAATCGCCATCGCGGTCAGCGTTCCGCCCATGCAGCAGCCGGTATCGATGCAGATTACGCCGCGGCACGGAAGCTCATATTCCTGCCGGCTTGCAAGCTTCTGTATATTTTTTCCATCGCCCGTGAACCACGCAGGCTCCCGCAGCGCCAGATGACCGGTAATGGTCAGCTTGCCCTGATACCGGTTTTCCCGCACGATGGAATGATCGTGCAGAAGCACATCCGGATCGTTGCGCTCGATCGGCTCCACGCATACGCCCGCGTGCGCGCATTGAAACGCATCCTGCTTATAATAAAGTACGGAATGCGCTTCGATCCAGCGCGCACATTCGGAAAGATCCGCGCCGTGTTCGCGGAAGGAAGCGATCGTGCTGCCCCTGCCCACGCGGCTGTGCAGAATCTTCTGCGCGATGGTTGGATTCTTTTGCAGCCAGTATGCTTCATGATTGCCGCGCAGCAGGACAAATCGATCGCCCATGCTTTCCGAAATTTGCAAAACGCGCTGGTACACGCCCCATGCGTTGGGGCCGCGATCCAGAATATCGCCCAGCAGAACGATCGTATCGCGCGCCGGATTGATGCGCGTCGCATCCAGCAGCGCGGCAAACGCGCGGTCGCAGCCGTGAATATCGCCGATGATTATCGTTCGCATACGCGCCGCCCTCCCATTAAATTGCTTCTATCTTATTATTATATCATATAGTTTGCATATTCACCGTTAAATAATCATTGCGCGGCATGGACTTATCGGCAGTTCTGTGCGATAATGGTACAAATGCTATTGAATGGGAGTTTTTGTACTTGAGCACCATCGATATGACCCGCGGAAACTCCGTGCGGCTGATGCTGAAATTTGCGTTCCCCGTAATTCTGACCAATCTCGGTCAGCAGCTGTACATGATCGTAGACGCCGCCATCGTAGGCCGCGGCGTGGGCGTGGATGCGCTCGCTGCCGTGGGCTGCACCGATTGGACGTATTGGATCATCCTGATGAGTATGCAGGTGATGACGCAGGGCTTTTCTACCTTCGTATCCCGCTATTACGGCAGCCGCGATGATCGGATGCTGAATCAGACGATCACCATGTCCGCGCTGCTTTCGGTTATCATCGCCGCGGTCTTCACCATCGCGGGCGTTGCGCTGGCCAAGCCGGTGCTGATGGCGCTGGATACGCCCGCCAACATATTAAAAGATGCGACCACCTATTTAACCACCATGGCGGCGGGCACGATCATCGTGACCGGCTATAACCTGACCGCTTCGATCCTGCGCGCGTTCGGCGACAGCAAATCCCCGCTGTGGGCGATGATCATCGCGGCGCTTATGAATATCGCGCTGGATCTGCTGTTCGTGATGGGCTTTGGCTGGGGCGTGTTCGGCGCGGCGATCGCATCCGTGCTGAGCCAGCTCTTTTCCTTCCTGTTCTGCATTGCCCGAATTCGCCGGATCGATTGCGTCCATCTGGACAGGGGCACGTGGAAAATCAATCCAAAGCTTCTGCGGTCGCTTTTGCTGTTCGGGCTTCCGCTGGCAATTCAATATACCGTGATCAACACCAGCGGACTTTTCGTACAATCGGTGATCAATCTGCAGGGCAGCAGCTTTGTGGCGGGATATACCGCCGTAAACAAGCTCTACGGCATATTGGAATGCAGCGCAATCGCGCTGGGCGCGGCGTTTACCACGTTTGCTTCGCAGAATTACGGCGCGAGTCTGTATAAACGGGTGCGCGCAAGCGTAAGAACCTGCAATCTGATGGCAATCGGCGGGGCGATCGCCGTAATGCTTCCGCTGCTCGCGCTGCGCGGCGTTTTGCCGCAGCTGTTTTTGAATGTGGATGAAGCGGGCGCTGCCGAGGCCATCGCCGTTGCAAAGCGCTTTCTTACGAATATGGCTGCTGCGTTGCCGTTTCTGTATATGATCTACGTTTACAGAAGCCATTTGCAATCCATCGGCGATTCGATCTGGTCGATGATTTCCGGCTTTGTAGAAACGTTCGCCCGCATCGGCATGGTAAAGCTGGTGATTATCTGGCTGGGCAGCGATGTGCTGTTTTATACGGAACCGGTTTCCTGGATCGCATCGCTGCTGTCCGTAATGATTCCCTATTATTTCTACCGCAGAAATCGCCTGCCAATGGAGGACGGCGCGCCGTTGTAGCCCGTTTTCCGCAAACGATCCGTATCGAATTTCGGTGCGGATCGTTTTTTACGTTTTTTTGCGCAATTTGGGGATTTGAGATAGATTTCACATTTCATGTATTTTTCATTTCACCCGCGAACTTTATCATAATAACCGTAGCAGAGATGAGCTACAGAACATCAGAGAGAAAATTCCGAAGGGAGAAATGAAAGATGAAGAAGATTATTGTGATTATGATGACCTGCATCCTGGCGATCTGCGCCGTAGCAGGCTCCGCGATCGCGGAAGGCAGCGTTTCCACCGATGGTTCCACTTCTATGGAAAAGGTAATCGGCGCCTTGGGCGAGGCTTTCCAGAATGAAACCGGCATCAGCGTTACCTACAATCCCACCGGCTCCGGTTCCGGCATTCAGGCAGTTCAGGAAGGACGCTGCGATATCGGCCTTTCCTCCCGCGCGCTGAAGGATGAAGAAGTCGCTTCCGGTCTGACCGGCACCGTAGTGGCGCTGGACGGCATCGCGATCATCGTACATCCCGAAAATCCGGTTTCCGATCTGAGCCTTGGTGACATTGCGAAGATCTACACCGGCGAAATCACCAACTGGAGCGAAGTTGGCGGCAGCGATGCGGAAATCGTTCTGATCGGCCGTGAAGCCGGTTCCGGTACCCGCGATGGCTTCGAAACCATCACCGATACCAAGGACGCCTGCAAGTATCGTCAGGAGCTGACCTCCACCGGCGATGTGATCACCACCGTATCCCAGAACCCGAACGCAATCGGCTATGCATCCGCCGCTTCCATCAAGAGCACCGTAAAGGCTGTGACCGTTGACGGCGTAGCCCCCACCGAGGATGCGATCAAGAACGGCGAATACGTGGTACAGCGCCCCTTCGTACTGGTAACCAGAACCGGCGAAGCGCTGAGCGAAGCTGCACAGAAATTCTTCGACTACGCGCTTTCCACCGAAGCAGGCGAAATCATCGCGGCGGCTGGTGCGGTTCCTGCGAACTGACGCAAGGCAAACGCTATTGCAGACCCTGAGAAACGTCGCAAGGCGCGGAGGCAAGCTTGCAAATGAGGAAGTTTAGTAAAATGCACCGAATACCCGCAAAGCGGGTTTCGGCAGCACCGCGCGAATCCTCCGGATTCCAGCGTGGGCTGGTCGCGCCTGCAAAGCATTGCAGTGGCGCGACTGCTCTAACCTAAATGACCGAATTTGCAAGCGCAGCCGACAAAGCAAGCAGAAATTTTTACTTCGTTAGAAGTATTTCAGAAAATTTCTGCGGTTGCGGCGTTTGTCAGAGGTCTGACGGCGGCAGCTCCGGCGGCCGCCCATTGCTTTATCTTTCATGAGGCTGAACATATATGAAGAAAAATCAGATTTTTGAAAAGATCATTCACGGCATATTTCTGCTGCTTGGGCTGATCACGGTTGGATGCGTGCTGCTGATTACGATCTATCTGGTGATTTCCGGCATCCCCGCGATCCGCGAAATCGGGCTTGCCGATTTCCTGTTCGGCAAGAGATGGGCGTCCACCGCTGCCGAGCCGGAATACGGAATCCTGCCGTTCATCCTGACCAGCGTATACGGAACCGCCGGTGCGATCATTCTGGGCGTGCCGATCGGCTTCCTGACGGCGATGTATCTATCGAAGCTCGCGCCGCCGAAGATAAAATCCGCGATGCAGGCGGCGGTCAGCCTGCTGGCGGGCATCCCCTCGGTGGTGTACGGTCTGGTGGGTATGCTGGTGCTGGTGCCCACGATTCGAAAGGTATTTTCCGTGCCCGATGGTTCCGGCCTGCTGGCGGCGATCATCGTGCTGGCGATCATGATTCTGCCTTCGATCATCAAAATGTCGATCACGGCGCTGGACGCGGTTCCAAAGGAATATGAGGATGCTTCCCTCGCCCTGGGCGCAACGCCGATCGAAACCTATTTCCGCGTTTCGATGCCCGCCGCCCGCAGCGGCATCGCCGCATCGGTGGTATTGGGCGTAGGCCGCGCCATTGGCGAAGCGATGGCGGTTATGATGGTTTCCGGCAACGCGGCGAACATGCCCGATTCTCTGTTCCAGAGCGTCCGATTCCTGACCACGGCGGTATCGAGCGAAATGTCCTATTCCAGCGGTCTGCAAAGACAGGCGCTGTTCTCCATCGCGCTGGTGCTGTTTTTGTTCATCATGCTGATCAACGCCACGCTGAATTTCTTCCTGAAACGGGAAAAGGAGTAAAATATGCTGAATCAAACGCTGTCTAAAAAGAGGCACGGCTACGCCATCGTGATGAAGGCGCTGATGCTCCTGTCCACCGCGCTGACCGCCGCCCTTACGCTGTTTCTGGTAATCTATGTGCTGATACGCGGCATTCCCAACCTCAGCTGGGAATTTCTGTCCACCGCGCCCAGCTATCTGACCGAGCGCATTGGCATTCTGCCCGATATTCTGAACACCGTATACATCGTACTGGCGACGCTGCTGATCGTGCTGCCGCTGGGCGTGGGCGCGGCGATCTATTTAACGGAATACGCATCCAACAAGCGGATCGTGGGCATGATCGAATATGCGGCGGAAACGCTTTCCGGCATTCCTTCGATCATCTACGGGCTTGTTGGTATGCTGCTGTTTTCCAACCGCATGGGCACCTGCCTGATGGCGGGCGCGCTGACGCTGGTGATCATGAATCTGCCGACGATCATGCGCACCACGCAGGAAAGCCTGAAAACCGTTCCGCAGTCCTACCGCGAAGGCGCGTTCGGTCTGGGCGCGGGCAAATGGCGCGTCGTGCGCACGGTGGTGCTGCCGGGCTGCGTGGACGGCGTAATTACGGGCTGCATTCTGTCCGTCGGACGCATATTGGGCGAATCCGCGGCGCTTCTGTTCACCGCCGGATTTGCACACGCGGTGAACGGAATCATCAACGGACTTTCCGCGCCGGGCGCTACGCTGACCGTCGCCCTGTACGTATACGCCAAGGAGCAGGGCGAATTTGGCGCCGCCTTCGCCATCGCCGCAATACTGATGGTACTTACCATGTTGATCAACACCGCGGCAACGCTGGTGCAGAAGCATTTCGCAAAAAGGAGAGCATTATGAAGCCGATCATTACCGTGAAAGACATGTGCCTGTGGTATGGGAATCACAAGGCGCTCAACGACATCAACATCGAAATCCCCGAAAAGAGCATCACCGCCCTGATCGGCCCCTCCGGATGCGGAAAATCCACGTTTTTGAAAACGCTGAACCGCATGAACGATCTGATTCCGAACGTGAAGATCACCGGCGACGTGCGCTACGAGGGCAAGGACATCTTCGCGCGCGACGTGGATGTGAACAATCTGCGCAAGGAAATCGGCATGGTATTCCAGAAGCCGAATCCGTTCCCGATGAGCATTTATGATAACGTTGCCTACGGCCCGCGCACGCACGGCGTAACCGCCAAGGTAAAGCTGGATGAAATCGTGGAGCGCGCCCTGCGCGATGCGGCGATCTGGGATGAAGTAAAGGACAGGCTGAAAAAGAACGCGCTGGGCATGTCCGGCGGTCAGCAGCAGCGCCTGTGCATCGCCCGCGCGCTGGCGGTACAGCCGAAGGTGCTTCTGATGGATGAACCCACATCCGCGCTGGATCCGATCTCCACCTCCCGCATTGAGGAGCTGGTAGTAGAACTGAAGGAAAAATACACCATCGTAATGGTGACGCACAATATGCAGCAGGCCGTGCGCGTATCCGATTATACCGCGTTCTTCCTGCTGGGCGATCTGGTAGAATTCGATAAGACCGATACCATCTTCTTCCAGCCGCAGGATAAGCGCACCGAAGATTACATCACAGGGAGGTTTGGTTGATCATGAGGAATCGTTTTGATGAACAGCTGTTTGATCTGAACCGCGAAATCATTGAAATGGGCGCGATGTGCGAAGAAGCCATCGCATCTGCATCCAAAGCGCTGGTAGACGGCGATAAGAAGCTTGCCGAGCAGGTACGGAAAAACGGTTCCGCCATCGATCAGATGGAGCGCGATATCGAAAGCCGCTGCATGAAGCTGCTTCTACATCAGCAGCCGGTCGCCCGCGATCTGCGCCTGATTTCCGCCGCGCTGAAGATGATCACCGATATGGAGCGCATCGGCGATCAGGCGGAGGATATCGCCGAAATCGTATCCTTCCTAAATGGACGCACGATGGCGGATGTGGATCTGATCGCGGAAATGGCGCAGGAAACCATCAAGATGGTCACTTCGAGCGTAGACGCGTTCGTTCGGAAAGATTTAAAGCTCGCCAAGGAAGTAATTGATCAGGATGATATCGTAGACGACTTTTTTTCCAGAATAAAGTGTGGTATAATATCCCTGATCGCGAATAATCCCACCGAGGGCGAATTTGCGCTGGATCTTCTGATGATCGCGAAGTATTTCGAACGCATCGGCGACCACGCGACCAACATCGCCGAATGGGTGATTTATTCCGTAACCGGTACGCATGAGGAGGTTGCGCCATGATCTGGTGCGTTGAGGATGACGCTGGAATTCGGGATATTGAAATGTATGCATTGAACGCCGCGGGCTTTGAAACCCGCGGCTTCGAGGATGGAGCGGCGTGCTGGGAAGCCCTGAAGCGGGAAAAGCCGGAGCTGATCGTACTGGACGTAATGCTGCCGGGCATGGACGGCGTTGAGATTCTGTCTCGCATGAAAAAATCTATTGAATACAATTCGATTCCGGTAATTCTCGCCACCGCGAAGGGACAGGAATACGATCGCATTCACGGATTGGATCTGGGCGCGGATGATTACATCGTAAAGCCGTTCAGCGTGATGGAGATGGTATCGCGCGTAAAGGCGGTGCTGCGCCGAACGCAGCCGCAGCAGACCGCCAAGCTTCTGCAAACCGGCGGACTTACGATCAATCTGGACGAACACACCGTTTTTGTGGACGGCAAGCGCGTTCGGCTGACCTATAAGGAATTTGAACTGCTGCACCTGTTTCTGTCCCATCCGGGCATGGTATACACGCGCGAGCAGCTCTTTTCGCAGGTATGGAACATGGATTACATGGGCGATTCCCGCACGCTGGATTCCCACATCCGCACCCTGCGCCAGAAGCTGGAAGCCTATGGAAAAAACATTGAAACCGTGCGCAACGTGGGTTACCGCTGGGAGGTAGAACATGACCAGTAAGATATTCAAATCGATTATCGCCGCAGTGGTCGCGGTATTGATCGCCACGCTCGCGATCAATTTGGGCGCGCTGTATCCCTATTTCAATCAGCTTCAGCAGACGCAGCTGAAGGACGAACTGCATCTGGCCGCCAGCGCGGTGCAGGAAATCGGCGTTCGCTATCTGGATGATCTGGATATGGATCGCTACCGGCTGACGTGGGTCGCGGCGGATGGAACGGTATTGTTCGATAATCAGGCGGACGCGGCTGCGATGGAAAACCACGCGGATCGCGCGGAAATCCGTGAAGCGCTTCTGACCGGCTCCGGCAGCAGCACGCGCCAATCCGCCACCCTGACGGAACAAACGATCTATGAAGCTGTGCGCCTTTCGGACGGCAGCGTGCTTCGCATATCGGTAAGCCGCGCCACGGCGGTGCTTTTGCTGCTGGGCATGCTGCAGCCGATCTGCATCGTATTGGTGATCGCGATCGCCGTTTCCGCGTGGATCGCCCATCGCATTGCAAAGCGCGTGGTGGAGCCGCTGAACCGGCTGAATCTGGATGCGCCGCTGGAAAACGACGCCTACGAAGAGCTTTCTCCCCTGCTGCACCGCATTCACGCGCAGCGGCAGGAAATCAAGGAACAGATGTGGACGCTGGAGCGCAAGCAGAACGAATTTAACCAGATTACCGCCAACATGAAGGAAGCGCTGGTGCTGCTGGATACATCCGCCAGAATCATCAGCATCAACCCTGCGGCGCGCCGCCTGTTCGGCGCGGGCAATGATCCCATCGGCAACGATATCCTGACCATCGATCGCAGCCAGAACATGCGCACCGCGCTGGAAAACGCCCGTGCGGACGGGCGGGCATTCTTCCGCGATCAGCGAAACGGACGAATCTACCAATTCGATCTGAGCCGCATCGCATCGGATAACGCCGTGCAGGGCACGGTAATTCTGGCATATGATATTACCGATCAGGCGAACGCGGAACAAAACCGGCAGGAATTTACCGCCAACGTATCCCATGAACTGAAGACCCCGCTGCAATCCATCATCGGATCGGCGGAGCTGCTGGAAAACGGGATCGTAAAGGAAGCGGATATTCCGCGATTCGTAGATCGCATCCGCAAGGAAGCCACGCGGCTGGTAAATCTGATCGACGATATCATCCGCCTGTCCCAGCTGGACGAAGGCGTGGATATGCCGATGGAAAGCGTATCGCTTCGCGAGCTTTCCGAGGAGGTTTGCGAAAACCTTGCCGACGCCGCTCGGCAAAAGGATGTTTCCCTGAAGGTTACCGGATCGGAAGGTGTAATCACCGGTGTTCGCCGCCTGCTGTACGAAATCGTATACAACCTGTGCGATAACGCCATCAAGTACAATCGCGAAGGCGGCAGCGTGGAAATCAATCTGTCGCAGAATGCGGACGCGGTTCTGCTGCGCGTACAGGATACGGGCGTTGGCATCGCGCCGGAGCATCAAAGCAAGATCTTTGAACGCTTCTATCGCGTGGATAAGAGCCATTCCCGCCAGTCCGGCGGTACGGGGCTGGGGCTTTCGATCGTAAAGCACGCCGTGCAGCTGCACCACGGAAGCATTTCCGTGGAGAGCCAGCCGAATGTCGGCACCGCGATTACAGTTCGATTCGACACAAAAACGCGTTCATGATGCTGACAGCGCCGCAGACGGAGCGTTCCGCCTGCGGCGCTGATTTTATTCTTTCTTACTTTTCCTGAATCTCTTTTCCGCGCATGTGTTCGATTTGGATTTCGAACACGCAGACCGCTTCCCCGCTCTTTTGGATTTCGCGATCGACCTCATCCATATTCGGATAGTATTTCAGCGCAAGCCGCGTGAGCGCATCCAGCGCTTCATCCGGCTTTTGCAGCGGGCGGCACCTGCCGAACGCCACGACGCTCTGCACAAACGGCGCCCAGCTTTCCTTTTTTACCACTTCATTTCCATATACGGTAAAGCAGACCCGATCCGATGCGTTCAGCGCGTCCGCCTTGTGTCCGGCGCGCGCGCCGTGGAAAATAATCCGGTCATTTTCTTCATCGTACAGATAATTGACCGGAACCGCGTAGGGGTATCCCCCATCGCCGTTCACCGCCAGGATTCCGATTCGCGCACTGTGCAGAAGCGCCTTTGCCTCCGCATCGCCGACTGCCCTGCTCTTTCTGCGCATCTCTCTGAACATGCCGTATCCCTCCAAAATTCCGCTTGAAATTCCATGCTGATTTGTTATAATTATAGGCAGGATGGTACATCCTGTCAATTGTCTGAAAGGAGATATGAGATGAGAACAAAGCTGAATGTTACCGACGGCATTTTCCCGATGCCGGTTTTGATGATCGCCACCTACAACGAGGACGGCAGCGTAAACGTGATGAACGCCGCCTGGGGCACCATGATCGACAGCGACGTCGTGGCGCTGAACCTTTCGGAAACGCATAAGACGGTGCAGAACATCAAGGCGCGCGGCGCTTTCACCGTAAGCATCGCGGACGCCGCACACGTTGTGGAAGCGGATTATTTCGGCGTGGAATCCGGAAATCGCGCGCCGGATAAATTTGTCCGCAGCGGCATGACTGCGAGCCATGCCGAATGCGTGGACGCGCCGGTGGTGAATGAATTCCCCATCTGTCTGGAATGCAAATTCATTGAATTCCAGAGCGATACCTACGGCTGCGGCGTGATCGGCAAGGTGGTAAACGTTACCGCCGATGAAAGCGTTATGTGCGATGGCAAGATCGATATTTCGAAGGTCGGCGCGATCGCCTACGATCCCTTCACCAGCGGCTATTATAAAGTAACCGAGCGCGTTGGAACCGCATTCAAGGACGGTTTGAAGCTGAAGCAGAAATAAAACTTCCAATATACAATTATACAATTGGGACGAAGCGTATTCGCGCTCCGTCCCAATCATTTTATTTATTTGCATTGATCTGCCGTATTGCCAGAATCACACAGTCTATTCCCAGCAGCAGCAGATAGAAGCTGATGATGTAGCGAATGGACATCAGCGAAACCCACGGATCGATCAGCATCAGCGTGCCGAGTATCAGACCCAGAATGTTCAGAATCAGCGTAAAATAATACGCAAATTCACCGGAGAACACCCGAATGGCGTTCAAGCCCGCCAGACGCGATACGCAATGCGTGATGAACCAGATTGGGAACAATACCGTCATGGCGATCGTGCCCGCGGTGGGATACACCAGCAGCATCAAACCCGCCATCACGCTCAGCGTGCCGGTAATCAGCGAAAGCACCGGTCCGAAGCCCGTAAAGCGTTCCACGCGGATGTACAACAGAATATCCGCAATGCCCGTGATCACCGCCATCGCGCCGTACAGCATCACGATTCCGGTAATCGCGCTGGCGGGGCGAATCAGCGTATAACCGCCGAGCAGAATCAGCAGGATTCCTTCCAGAAGATCGAGCCAGCCAAAATGCGAACGGCTCCTCATTGTGCATCCTCCTCTCGATTCAGAATCGCCATGAATTCATCGCCGGTAATCGTTTCCTTTTCGTAGAGGAACTGCGCCAGCACATCCAGCTTTTTGCGGTTCGCCAGCAGCAGATTCTTCGCCTTTTCATGCTGCGCGCGCACCAGATCGATCGTCTTGCGATCGATTTCGCGCTGCGTTTCCGCCGAGCACGCGAGCGACGCATCGCCGCCCAGATATTGATTGTTCACCGTTTCCAGCGCCACCATGTCGAAATCATCGCTCATGCCGTAGCGGGTGATCATGCTGCGCGCCAGCTTCGTCGCCTGCTCGATATCGTTCGATGCGCCGGTGGTGATTTCGCCGAATACGACCTCCTCCGCCGCGCGTCCGCCGGTAAAGGTTGCGATCTTGTTTTCGATTTCCTGCTTTGTCATCAGATACTTATCGCCGGTATCCACCTGCATGGTATAGCCCAGCGCGCCGGAGGTACGCGGAATAATCGTGATCTTCTGCACGGGCGCGGAATGATTTTGCAGCGCCGCCACCAGCGCATGGCCGATTTCATGATACGCGACGACCTTCTTTTCCTGATCGGAAAGCACGGCGCTCTTTTTCTGATAACCGGCGATGACCACTTCGATGCTTTCTTCCAGATCCGCCTGATTTACGATCGTGCGCCCGTTGCGAACCGCGCGAAGCGCCGCTTCGTTGATGATATTCGCAAGTTCCGCGCCGGAAGCGCCGGAAGCCATGCGCGCGATGGTGTGGAAATTCACATCGTCCGCCGTTTTGATCTTCTTGGCGTGCACCTTCAGAATCGCTTCGCGTCCGGCAAGATCCGGCAGCTCCACAGGCACGCGCCGATCGAAACGACCGGGACGGGTCAGCGCGGGATCCAGCGATTCGGGACGGTTGGTTGCCGCCAGAATGATCACGCCGTTGTTGCCCTCGAAGCCGTCCATTTCGGTAAGCAGCTGATTCAGCGTCTGTTCACGTTCATCATTTCCGCCGTTCACGCCGCCGCTGCGCTTCTGACCGATGGCGTCGATTTCATCGATAAATACGATGCAGGGCGCTTTTTCCTTCGCCTGCTTAAACAGATCACGCACCTTGGATGCGCCCATGCCCACGAACATTTCCACGAATTCCGAACCGGAAATGGAAAAGAACGGCACGTTCGCTTCGCCCGCGACCGCCTTGGCGAGCATGGTTTTGCCGGTTCCGGGAGGGCCTACAAGCAGTATGCCCTTCGGCATGGATGCGCCCGCTTCGGTATATTTTTCAGGATTGTGCAGATAATCCACGATTTCGGAAAGGCTTTCCTTGGCTTCGTCCTCGCCCGCCACATCGCTGAAATGGATGCCCTTGGTGGACTGTACGTACACCCGCGCGTTGGATTTTCCGGCGGAGCCAAAGATCATGGAATTCTTGCCGCCCATCTGTTCCGTGAGCTTTTTGCTCAGATACTGGCCGATGCCGATAAAGATCAGCAGCGGCAGGATGGTCGTCAGCAGGAAGCTGACCAGCGGCGAAGTCGTCTGCTGCACTTCCTTGGTAAACTTCGCGCCGGATTCATACAGACGCTGCGTGAGCGTAGGATCATCCATCGCGCCGGTGCTGTAGATATTGGCGTTGTCCTTATCGGTAAAGATGATTTCGGAATCCTCTACCTGCACTTCGCCAATTTCCTTCTTTTCGATCATGGACATGAACGTTCCATAATCGACGTCCTTCACCTGTTCCTTGAGCAGCAAGGGGGTAAAGATCAGGTTGAAGATTAAAATCGCGGCGGTGATGATCAGATAGTAGTACAGCAATGGTTTCTTGGGGGATTTGACCTCTTTCATTGGAATCTCCTTTCTATCTTGAAGCATCGCTATCATACAGCTTGCCTGCAAACGTATTTGAATATGCCGTCAGTCTCTATTATGCTTATCGAATTCCTTCGCCACATCCGCAAGCAGATCGCGAATCGGCAAATGCTGCGGGCATACCTTTTCGCACTTGCCGCACTTGATACAATCGGAAGCCCTGCGCCCCGGCGCGGTATGCACTTCCTCATAGTAATAATCCGCATTCCAATCGTGGTGAATCTGCTTTGCGTTCATTACGGCGAACAGATCCGGTATGGAAATATGCTTCGGGCAGCCGTCCGTGCAATAGCGGCAGGATGTGCAGGGGATTAGATGCTTATCGTGGAAAATCTTCTGCACCTTCGAAACCGCCTCATGCTCGCGATCGTTCAGCGGCTGGAAATTGCGCATAAACGATGTATTGTCCTGCACCTGTTCCAGATTGCTCATGCCGGAGAGCACCATCATGATGCCCGGAAAGCCCGCCGCGAATCGCAGCGCATAGCTTGCATAGCTGCCGCCGTGCAGTTCGTCCAGCACCGCCTTCGCATCTTCCGGAAGGTTTACCAGGTTTCCGCCCTTTACCGGCTCCATCACGATCACGGGCTTATTGTGCTTTACGCAAACCTCATAACAGGCGCGGCTCTGCACAGCGGGATCATCATAATCCAGATAGTTAAACTGAATTTGAACAACTTCGATTTCCGGATATTCCGTCAAAATTTGTTCCAGCATTTCGGGGCGATCATGGAATGAAATGCCCACATGGCGCACCTTACCCTCCGTCTTCAGCGCAAACGCCGTTTCATAGGCGCGGCACGCCTTGAAATGCGAATAGTTGGTCGCGCCCTGCGCGTGCATCAGATAAAAATCAAAGTATTCCACGCCGCAGGCTTCCAGCTGCTGCTGAAACAGCGGGCGAATGTCCGCCTCCGTCTTGAAAAAATTCGCCGTCAGCTTGTCGGTCAGTATGTATCGGTCGCGGGGATAACGGTCGGTCAGGCAGGTTTTTAGCGTCGTTTCACTCCTGCCCTGCAAGTAGCCGTGCGCGGTATCAAAGTAATTAAAGCCCGCATCCAGAAACGCATCCACCATCTGCATGGTTTTATCCATGTCGATTTCTTTTTTCCGCATCGGCAGGCGCATAAAGCCAAAGCCCAGATTGCCATGGATTCCGTACATCTGTAATTCCCCCCTCTTCATCGATCCGCGATACATTCATTATAGCCAATTGATTTTGAATAATCAACTGCATATATGCAAAAAAATGGAGCCGTTTCCGGCTCCGTCAAAAAGTATTGTATTCATTCGCTATGCTTCGTATCTTCCGCAAATCTCCGCTGCACAGCGCTTCCATGTTTCGAAAGATTTTTTCCGCATCCCAATTCCACCATTGCAGTTTCAAAAGATAATCCGTAAGTTCTTCATCAAAGCGATGCCGAATCACCCGACAGGGATTCCCCGCTGCGATGGTGTACGGTGGAACATCTCGCGCCACGACCGAATTCGCCCCAATAATCGCGCCGTCGCCGATATGCACGCCCGGCATAACGGTTACGTTCTGTCCGATCCATACATCGTTGCTCACGATCGTATCGCCCTTCAGCGGCAGATCGTCAAGCGCCGGCGCAAATTTTTCCCAACCGCCGCCCATGATATTGAACGGATAGGTGCTGACGCTGTTCATTCTGTGGTTTGCGCCGTTCATCACAAATTCTATGCCCCTCGCGATGGCGCAGAATTTTCCGATGATCAATTTATCGCCCAGAAACGCATAATGATGCGTCACGTGATCTTCGAAGTTCTCCGCGCCGTCCACATCATCATAATAGGTATAATCGCCGACGATGATGTTGGGGCGGGTAATCACGTTTTTGATGTACACGATCTGTTTGATCTGTTCGTTGGGATAAATGCTGTTCGGGTTCGGGCCGATCATAGGCTGCAATTCCTCTTTCCGTATCGCTTTGCATATATCATAGCACATACAAAAAGGGATTTCCACCGCTGATTCGGAAAATCGAATTATTGGTTGGTCCTTTTGACCGCGCGCATTTCGATATAGCCGCGCGCGCCGCGCGGTTCCAGCTGAATGCGCGGGTTTGCATCGTCCCAGCAATATCCGATTATGGACGGATCATAGCCGTCCATCGCGCTCTGCACGATGCGGATCGCTTCGCAGTAATCCTCCTCGCGAAATGGCTGACCCTGAAACATCATATATTCCGCTTCGGGCAGATCGATCACATCAAAGCCATCGGGGATTGCGCCCGCATAATCGGTTTCGACCTCCACGCCCTGCACATAGGTGGAAGTGTCCGGCTTTTTATACTTTGGCGGGAGCCACATGGAAACGGGTTCACCGCAGAGGGATTCCATGCTGGTCAGAACGCCCCATACATCGCAGCTGACCTCCTCGCAATACGGAAAATAATCCTCCGCGTTCCGTCCGCGCTTGATAATGCACTTTCGCGCCGGCTTTCGAATCATTTGAATAAAAACGGTCTGGATGTTGGACATATCGATATTCTCCTTTCGCAGTTCGCGCAGTTTTGCGCTGTAGGGAATGAAGAACACAATCGGTACGGGATGCTTACGGTAATCGCTCGGCTTCAGTCCGAATTCCCGATAAAACGCCCGCGTAAAGGTGTCCACATTGGCAAAGCCCGCCGCATACGCCGCATCGATGATCTTCGTATCTCCGCTGCGCAGCTGCTTCGCCGCCCGCGTAAGCCGGTATTTGCGAATGTATTCCGTGGGCGTAAGATTCAGATATTCCCGAAACAAACGATAGGAATACCACGGAGAAAACATCGATGCGCGCGCCAGTTCAGTTAAGCCGATTTCCTCCGAACAGTTATTTTCGATGTAATCCTGCATCCGCTGCACGGCCAGTACCTGATCCTTCATGCGTTCTTCCTCCTGCAAATCACAGTATACCGCGCCGCGCCGAAATCTTCTCGACGTTTTTTGCTGTTTCTATCCCTTTTCCAAATATCATAAGTCCAACGCCGTTAAATCGGATCGCTCGTATCGGTTATGTCCCGACAGGCTCTTTTTGTACTTCCAGCAGGCGATCGCATCCTGCAAACGCTTTTCAGGATTGTCCGCAAAGAAATCGCGGATGTAGGCGTTGTATTCGAACTGCCCGCCGATTTCCGTCTTTCCGCGCTTTCTTTCCGCCTGAATCCGATCATACGCCGCAATCGCAT
This sequence comes from uncultured Clostridia bacterium, assembly GCA_934663625.1. Lineage (GTDB taxonomy): Bacteria > Bacillota > Clostridia > Christensenellales > Aristaeellaceae > SFTH01. Next base: position 811 of record CAKUKP010000026.1, on the reverse strand, counting down.
CGGCGTAGGTCTTTCCGGCATTTGCCTTCAGCCATTTCTGAAAGGACACATTGAAGGAAAAAACGCCTTCCGATTTTTTGCGTAAAAAACGCCCGATGCCTTTCGGAGCATACGATGTCCGGTTCGATGATCGCATCCTCGGAAATCATATCTGTCCGCGCGATCGTTTTGCGTTTGGCGCAGAATGCCGGTATCTTCCCCGTTTCCAGAAAACAGGCGATTCGATCCGTCAATTCCCGCTTGCCGCCCGAAACCGGCAAGGCGTTTTTCCGGCAGAAATCGATAAGTTCCTGTTTCAGATAATAATAGCTGCGAAACGTATCCGCATCCAATTTATCATTCAATTCCGGTCTTGCATCCATCTGCATCTTCCTCACTACAGCATTTTTTCCGCTTCCAGAACGGCAGAATGTTCCCTTTCAAATTCCACTCCGGTCAATTGAAAATCCAGTCTCCGCCAAAAGCGCCGCGCAGGCAGATTATCCTGAATAATCCCCAAGCGGATGCGCCGGCAGCCTTCGGTTCTGAGCACATCCGATAGGCGCCGCACGATATGCGCGCCCACGCCCCGCCCCTGCCGGTTCTGATCCACCATGAAAAGCCCGATAAACGCAGTCTGCGCATCCGGATAGCGATCGATTAAATCCATCACCGCAATGAGGGCGTCCCTGTCGAAAAAACCGATGAAATGCTTATCCGCCATCGTCTTCGCGGGCGGCAGCGCAAGCATATCCTCCTGTACGCTCGCCCATGTGGGATTGGGCGGACAATATCTGAAATACTCTATGTTGCTTTCATACAGTTTCAGAAT
>CAKUKP010000025.1 GCA_934663625.1 uncultured Clostridia bacterium | reverse complement strand
GTCTATGCCCACCGGCAGCTTTTTGTTGATCATCGGTCAATCCTCCTGTCGAAACCAGAATCCAACCCACCAATTTCAGTATACCACGTTTTGCAAATCGTAGCAAGCAAAACGCGGCTTCGGGCAAAAACCCGAAGCCGCATCAGAATTTATGCGATTATCCCAGTACGCGACGCGCCCAGCTGAAGTGTTCGCGGTAGTAGCTGGTGAAGGAATTCACCTGTACCTTGCCGCCGTTGGAGGAGGCATGTACAAACTGATCGTTGCCGAGGTAGATGGCGGTATGATCGGAAAGATCGCTGTCATCGGTATCGGTATTGAAGCAGAGGATATCGCCCACGCGGATGTGATCGTAATCGATCTTGGCGAAGCTTTCGTTGTAGCCCTGAATTTCCGCCGTGCGGCCGACATCGTAGCCGATCGCGCTGTAGCAATAATTGACGAACGAGGAGCAATCAAAATTGCGCGGCGGGTTCGAAGGCGAACTGTAGGGCTTATCCAGATTGCTGTACGCGACGTACAGCAGATAATCCAATCGGGCGTCGCCGGTGTAATCGCCGGGGGTATAGCCGCCGGAAGAACCGGAATCGGAAGAACCGGAGCCGGAGGAGCCGGAACCGGAACCGGATGACGAGGGTGCGGAGCGGGAAAGATCGCTGATGTGGATGTAGCCGCCCTTCGTCGCGCTGCTGTCCACCACGCGGCAATAGCCGTTGTAATAACCGATTACGTACACCATCGTGCCGCGCGGCGCGGTACCGGCCTTTTTGCCGTTGGCGTTGTAGATCGTAGCGGCGCAATTCGTCCAGCCGGGAATCGGATTCGCCAGATTCAGATCGCGAATCAGGATGTAACCCGTAACGCCGCCGCGCCGGATCTTCGCCCAGCCATTCTGCCAATCCGTAACCTCTACGCTGACGCCGCCATAACCCGAAACGCGGCGCGCGCCGGAAGAGGGATATTCATAAATTACGGAAGAATCCGAAAAGATGCGCGCTTCGAACGCCGATGCGACCGGACAGATCGCCGCCGCAAGCAGCACGACCAACAGCAGCGCTGCCGCACATTTTTTGATATACGTATATCGTTTCATCGAATCACCATCGCATATTTATTTATGTAACCACAGGTATTATACATCAATTCTATGACAAAAGCAAGAAAATTATGATCGCACATGGGTAGAAAGGGGATAGTTTACACGTTCATAGCAAAAATCGCCTGAATTACAGAATAAATTTTGAGAAATAAAAAAAGTTTCAGGTTATCGCTTGCAATGTTCGGATATTTCGGCTATAATATGAACAGTATCATACGAAGGGAAACCTGTAATTATGGACAGTACCGATCTGAAAATTATATCCATGCTGAAAAAAAACGCGCGCGTTTCCGCATCCGCCATCGCCAAGGAAGTCGGGCTCGCCGTTTCTTCCGTTACGGAGCGGATTCGCCGTCTGGAAAACCAGAACGTGATTCTGCAATATACCGCGGTGGTAGATGAGAGCAAGATCGAAGGCGGCATCACCGCCATGATCGGCATCAAAATCGAACACACGCGCTACATCGATAAGGTGGCGGATATGATTTCCGCCGATCCGCACGTCGTTTCCTTCTACATTCTGACCGGCGATCTGGATTTTCTGGCTTCGGTCTACGCCGTATCCACCGAAGAATTCCGCCAGGTGCACCGCGCCATCGCGGGCATCGAGGGCGTATCCGCGGTAAAGACCTATTATATCCTGGGCACCCGATCCAGCGATGATGCGGACGCCGTTGTGGAATAGGCGGTTCAGACGGATAATTTAAGCTCCGAAGCAGTGCTTCGGGGTTTATTTTCGCCTTGAAATCATTCTTGAAGTGGAATATCGCTTGACAAATAATCATATAATAATTATAATATAATTATGGATTGTATGAGATTTGAATGGGATGAGAACAAAAACATAATTAATCAAAAAAAGCATCGCATTGCTTTTGAAGAGGCAAAAACGGTGTTTTATGATCCTGAAGCATTGGTCATTGACGATCCCGAGCATTCCGAGCAGGAGGAAAGATTTATTATTCTCGGATACAGTCATCGGGCAAATTTGCTTGTGGTCTGTCATTGCTGCCGATTCGCTGAATCCGTAATCCGGATTATTTCTGCCCGAAAAGCAACCACTGCCGAAACGCGGCAATATCATATTTCTAGAGGAGGTATATGATATGAAAGAAGAATATGATTTCAGCAACGCACAGAAAAATCCCTACACCAAAAAACTGAAAAAACAGATCACGATCAATTTGGACGCAGACACGATCGAATATTTCAAAATGCAATCACAGGATTCCGGCATTCCCTATCAAACCCTGATCAATTTGTATTTGGCGGACTGTGCCATCCATAAAAAGCGGCTGCAAGTCAGCTGGAATTGATCCGCAAAATCATTCAACAATTGTTTTTCGCCTGTTCATGTTCGGTTCATAAACGGGTGGTATCATACAGTCATTGAAGAAACCCCCCCTCCTTCTTCAATAGCACTCCATTCTTCCTCAAAATATTCAACCAAAGCAAGGCCTTCCGCTTCCCACGGAAGGCTTTGTGCTGTAAAAAGGCGTATAAAAAAGACAGACCGGATCGGTCTGTCTTTTTAGAACGGTTGAAATTAAAGCCAGATATCGCCGCCGTCTTCGCCTTCACCGGTTTCACCGCCCGGAACCGGGGTCGGCTCGACGGACGGTTCTTCGGTGGGTTCTGCGGTGGGTTCAACCTTCGCAGCGGGCTTCAGCACGGTCTTATGATCGCTGAGGTACGCCGTCCAGCAATAGCCTTCGAATACGCGGCCGTTGGTTTCGAAGATTACGTGGCTCCACTTGCCTTCTTCGCCGATGACCTTCAGCGCATAATTGAAATCGGGGGTCGCGACGATCTTGGCTTCCAGATCGGCGGCTTCGCGAATGTACAGTCCGCTGGGGGCGGATACATAGCGGGTCTTGCCTTCCGGAATGGGGGTGGCGGTGGGTTCTGCGGCCGCTTCCGCGGTGACTTCCGCATTGACCTCGGCGGTCGCTTCTGCGGTGGGTTCGGCGGAGGGTTCCGCCGTGGTGGTTTCAGCCAGCGCGAACACGCAGCCGATTGCCAGTACGAGAACGATGAGAACAGCAATAATACGCTTCGTCATGATCTTAATCTCCTTTATTTGATTTGCCTATATTTTACCATTGAATTGTTAATAACGAATCCAAATATTGTTATCTCTTTGTTTTTAATATAGATATTATAACGTGCGCCGCAGCTGCACGCAGCGACCCAGCACGCGCACATCGGGCGCGGGCGCGACCACGGCTTCAAATTCGCGATCGAAGGACTGCATCTGGATGCGCATGCCATCCATCTTCATCAGCTTGCGCGGCATGCGCCTGCCCTTGTATTCGATCAGCATGATCGCGCCGTCCGCCGCGCGGGTTTCCGGCACGGTGAGCAGCAGATCGCCCGCGTGAATGCGGAATCCGCGCAGCGCATCATCGCCCATGCGATAATAGAACACCTTATCGGGCGCGCCGCCTTCGATCCTGCCGGAGATGATGGGGGTCAGCACATGATCGATCACCACGCCGTTTTCATCCATCACGGGCACGCGCTTGACCACGCCGCCCAGCGCGTCCAGCCATGCATCGGTCGCTTCATCGGAAGCCTTCTGCTGTTCGGGCGCGACGTTTTTCGCGGGCAGCACGTAGGCGCGCGGCTGCGGACGGAGCTTTACCTCCGGTTCCTGCGCCACTTCCAGTTCGGTGGACACGGGATTTTCCGCGCCCAGCAGCTTGAGGATTCGCTGCGCCTGATCATCCGATACGATGCGGCGGCCGCTTTCGATCTCCCGAATTACGTTTTCCGCCATGCCGCATTTGCGGCCCAGCTGTTTTTCACTCCATTTTTTCGCGATGCGCGCCTTGCGAATCGCATCTCCCAATCGGCTCATATCGATCACTCCTTGATGATTCGAATGTACTGGCTGCCCACGTAGCCCTGCGTGCCGTTCAGCGTTTCCACGCGGCTCCAATAGGTTCCGCGCTCCAACACGCGCAGGAACGTGCCGTTTTTCAGTTCCGCGATCGGATCGGATTTCGCATCCGCCCTGCGCCGCAGGTTCAGGCTGCTGCTGGTGCCTGTTTCCACGATCGCTACCGTGCCGGAGATCGTTTCCGGATCGGGGGTCGGCGTGGGCGTAGGCACCGGCGTGGGTTCCGGAGTCGGTGCGGGCGTGGGGGTGGGATCGGCCTTGATCACGCGAATGTACTGGCTGCCCACGTAGCCCTGCGTGCCGTTCAGCGTTTCCACGCGGCTCCAATATGCGCCATGCTCCAATACGCGCAGGAACGTGCCGTTTTTCAGTTCCGCGATCGGATCGGATTTCGCGTCCGCCTTGCGCCGCAGGTTCAGGTTGCTGTCCGTACCCGTTTCCACGATCGCCACCGTGCCGGGGATCGTTTCCGGATCGGGGGTCGGGGTCGGCGTAGGTACCGGCGTGGGCGTCGGCGTGGGGGTAGGCGTCGGGGTCGGGGACGGGGTCGGCGTGGGTTCCGGAGTCGGCGCGGGCGTGGGGGTGGGATCGGCCTTGATCACGCGGATATACTGGCTGCCCACGTAGCCCTGCGTACCGTTCAGCGTTTCCACGCGGCTCCAATAGGTTCCGCGCTCCAATACGCGCAGGAACGTGCCGTTCGTAAGCTCCGCCGCCAGACCGGATTCCACATCCGCCTTGCGCCGCAGGTTCAGCTTGCTGTCCGTGCCCGTTTCCACGATCGCCACCGTGCCGGGGATCGTTTCCGGATCGGGGGTCGGGGTCGGCGTGGGTTTCGGGGTCGGCGAAGGCGTGGGGCTAGGCGTTGGGGTCGGGGTCGGGGTCGGCGTGGGTTCCGGAGTCGGCGTCGGCTCCGGCGTAGGCGTAGGTTCGGGCGTGGGCGTGGGGGTCGGTTCCGGCGTGGGGGTGGGCTGCAGCATCATCTGCTCCACCTGTTCGACGGTCATCGCGCCCGTCGCCGCATAGCCGTTATCCTGCTGCCACGCCATAATGGCGCTTTCGGTTTCATCCTTCAGCACGCCGGTATCCTTCACAGGATAGCCCAGCGCGGTAAGGCGCAGCTGAAGTCCGGAGATATTCTGGAAATTGCTTTCGCGGCTGAGCGCCGGAACGGGCGCGGTCGCCTCCGGTTCAGGCGCGGCGTTTTCGGTCTGCGCCTCTTCCTCCTGCACCAGCAGCTTCTGCTGTTCGGTGGTCAGCACGCAATCCGCTTCGAAACCGTTATCCGTCTGCCATGCTTCGATGGCGGCGCGGGTTTTCGATCCGATGATGCCGTCCGCATCGCCCACTTCATAGCCCAGATCGGCAAGCGCTTTCTGGACTTTTGCGACGCGATCGCCCTTGCTGCGCTGGGTAATGCTGACCCTGCCCAGTTTGAAAACGGCGTAATCCTGTTCATCGGCGAAGAACACTTCCTGATCCTTCAGCAGATCATGCAGCGCCGCGTTCTTTTCCGCATCGTTGTAGATATACACCATCGTGCCGGGCGCGCAGTTTTCGGATATCCATTTCGCGGCGGCGACGGGCAGGCGCACGCAGCCGTGCGAAGCCTTGCCGCCCAGCGCGTGCTGGGAAGCCCAGGTGGAGCGCGTCGCGCCCCTCGATGTATACAGGATCGAATGGAACAGAATTCCGGCGCGAATGCGGGAAGCGTACTTCGCCCAGATTTCGTATTCGGTGAAATAATACCATTCCTGGCGTTCGGAATTGTACTTCGGCTTGGGCATACAGAACAGCCCCGTGGGCGTGGAATTGCCCATGCCCGTGGAGCAGATCGCCTGCATGCGGATGCCGCTTTCGGTTTTATTATCCGCATCATATACGGTTACAATCTGGTTTGCGATATCGACGGTAATGTAATAGCCCGCCTCCGCCGCGAACGCGGGAAGGGACAAAATCAGCATCACGATGGTAAGAATTGCGGCAACAGCGCGCTTGCACGTCATAGGGGAAGAAACCTCCAATACAGATACTGCCCCGTATTTTACCATAATGATGCTACACTTTGATTTCAAGATGATTAAAAAATTATAGTTTCAGCTTTTTATGCCAGAATTCAAACCGTTCCTCCGGCGGCGCTTCGAACAGCATTTCTTCGCCGGTGCGCGGATGCACAAATCCGATGCGGAACGCGTGCAGCAGCTGGCCGCCCTGCACGGGATAGGGCATTTTTTTCGGCCCGTATACGCCGTCGCCCAGCAGCGGATGCCCGATGGACGCCATATGTACGCGAATCTGATGTGTGCGGCCGGTGGTCAGCACGCATTCCAGCAGGCACGCGCCCCGAAGATCCTCGATCACGCGCCAGTTCGTTCTGGCTTCGCGCCCGCCGGACACGATCGCCATGCGCTTGCGATCGGTGGGATGCCGCCCGATGGGGCCGTCTATACTGCCGGATTCCTGCTTCATATGTCCCTGCGCGATGGCGAGATAGGCGCGATGCACGCTGTGCTGCCGAATCTGTTCCGCCAGCGAAACATGCGCCATATCGTTTTTCGCGATCAGCAAAAGCCCCGATGTATCCTTATCGATGCGATGCACGATGCCGGGGCGGATTTCGCCGCCGATGCCGGACAGATTATCCAGCTTCGCCAGCAGCGCGTTCACCAGCGTGCCATCCGGATTGCCCGCCGCGGGATGCACCACCATGCCCGAAGGCTTGTATACCACCGCCACATCCATATCCTGATACAGGATATCGATATCGATATCCTGCGCCTGCACCTGCGCGGGCGCGGCTTCGGGAATTTCGAGGCGCAAAATATCGCCCGCGCGCAGCTTATAGCCCGCCTTGGTCTGCGCGCTTCCGTTTACGCACACGTTTCCCGCCTTGATCAGCCCTTCCGCGCGCGATCGCGTAATGCCCGCCGCTTCCGCCGCCCATTGATCCAGCCGAACGCCCGCAAGTTCGCCCTCGACGCAGGCCGTGAAAAGCTCGCTCATGTCCTTTTCCTCATTCCCATCCATATACCGATGGCGGCGATGCAAACGCCGCAGCACACGCAGATATCGCCCACGTTGAACACGGGAAAATCAAACAGATTGCAGGCGATAAAATCCACCACGCCGGTGCGGAACAGCCGATCGATCAGATTGCCCAGACCGCCGCCCGCGGCGAGCCACAGCCCGACGCGCTCCATTCGGGATACGTTTTTCCCCAACAGCAGATACGCCGTGATGCCGGCGACCAGCGCGCCCGTCAGCGCGATCAGCAGCCATCCGCCGCCGCGCCCGATGGAAAACGCCGCGCCCGTATTGTACACCGTGGGGATCAGCGATACGATCTTCAGATCGATCGGGCGCGCGATCTTCAGCGCCAGCGCCTTGGCGATCTGATCCGCCGCCAGCGCGGCGATCGCGATCCAGACCAGTTTACCTTCTTTTTTCAATGGCATCGATTACCTCCGCGATGAAGCCGCCGATCATCGGCACATTTTTTTCCAGCAGATGCCGCAGCAGCACCAGCGCCGCCGCGCCCAGCACCGTAAACCCGAATGAAAAGCCCAGCCCGCGCAGCATTCCATAAAACAGATTCATCCAGATCATGCGGCCGCGATTCGATACGTGTTCCACGTATCGATCCAGCTGCATCCGCTCCAGCGTGCCGATCAGGCGGTCAATCAGGTTCCTGTCCCGTTCCTTCATGCAGATCGCTCCTTTAGATATAGGAAGTATCTGCCGATTTTGGGAGGATTATACTTATGAATAGGGCGCGCCGAAGCGCGCCTGTTATTTCTGTCGTAGATTGACAGGGGGAACGGGTTTCTCTTTCTATCAAAACCTGTGCAGATGCGAAAGGGGGTTCTCTCCTTCCGTCGGCTACGCCGACACCTTCCTCGTCAGAGGAAGGCAGGGGTTACGCCGTTCCTGGCTCCCTCTGATGAGGGAGCTGGCTGTGCAAGGCGACAAACCTATTGGTTTGTCGGTCTGCCTAAAGGCAGACTGCCGACGGCTCAATCAAAGATTGAGGCGCGGCACCGCAGCACAGACTGAAGGAGAGAAGCCCATCCCGCAGAACCCCGTTCCCGATGCAGGAAGATCTATCCTTATTCCCCCAGCGCCGCCATCTGCTGCTGCATGATGCGCTTGAAGTTTTCGCGATAGGTATCGATATTGCCGCGCAGGGTTTCCATTTCGGTGCGCAGGGCGGCAACGGTCTGTTCCGCCGTATCGGTGGTTTCGCGCGCCCTGGCTTCCGCATCGGCAACCGTCTTTTCCGCCAGCGCGTTTGCGTCGGTCACGGTCTTTTCGGCCTGTGCGTTCGCATCAGATACCGTCTTTTCTGCCTTGGCGTTTGCCTCGGATACGGTCTTTTCCGCCTGCGCCTTCGCGCTTTCCACGGCTTCATCGGCGATGCGCTGCGCGCCGATCAGCGCTTCGCGGATCGATTTTTCCAGATTGCGGAAGTATTCCGCTTCGTTGTAATCGGGCAGGCGCTTCTTCGCATCCTCGGCCTCCGCCTGCGCCGTGCGCACGGATTCCTCCAGCTGGCGAACCTGACCGGTCAGCGCCAGATTTTCACGGATCAGAGCGCCCAGCTGTTCCGCCAGTTCGTCCAGAAAATCATCCACCTGTTCTACGTTGTAGCCATTGGAAACCTGCGTGGAAAACTGCTTTTCCTGAATGTCCTTTACGCTAATTGCCATTGCTCATTCTCCTTATCTTATGGTTATGATTTATACTTAAAGAGTTTCAGCGCGATTCGACCTCTGCGGGTTTCGCCCTCGACGGATTCCACCCGAAGCCGGCCCCTGCCGCGCACGGAGATCAGATCGCCCTCCGCCACGCGCGCATCGCCGCGCCGTTCCTCCACATGGTTGTGCTTGACCAGCCCCGCGGCGATCAGCCGCTGCGCTTCCGCGCGCGATAATCGCCAGCCCGCCGCGATCACGCCGTCCAGCCGTTCGGACTGCACGGTAATCCGGATCACATCGCCCTCCGGCGGGCGCATTTCCGGCGCGGTATCGGTTCTTTCCATCTTTAACCGCGCGTTCTTTGCGGATTCGAGATTTGCGCAGATGTAATCCGCCACATCGCGATGCGCGAACAGGCACGCCGTGCCCTCCGCCGCGCCCATGCAGATATCGCCGGTGGCTTCGCGATCCAGACCCAGGCTCATTACCGCGCCCAGCAGATCGCGATGCGTAAGGCTTGCGTACTTCGGGTTCCACCCGATCGCGATGCACGCAATCGGATAATCCGCCTCCGCAACCGCTTCGCCGAAGGCGCAGATTCTGCGCTCCGCGCCATCCCAGCCGCCGAAGAACTGCACCGGCACATTCTGCCGCGCGGCGGCGATGCGCGCATCCATCTCCAGCGCGGGATCCAGAAAGCGCGTAAACTGCGCGCGCCCCGATCGATCCGCGCGGATCGCAAGTTCTTCAAACCGCTTTTTCGTCAGTTCCGCATCCATATCAGTGAATCCGGATCAGCAGACCGTAGAGCTGCCACATCAGCCGTTCCACCACCGTAAGCGCAATGATCGAAAACCAGCAGGAAAAATCCAGCGGCACATTCAGCTTTGCCGTAAGCCACACGCTGAGCCTGCGGAACGGCATGACAAACGGCATGACGAACTTTTCCAGCGCGTAGAAGAACCGGTTGTTCGGACGGATCCAGCTTAAGATGCAATACAGAAATATTGCAACGCGAACGGCGTACAGGAAATAGCTGAACGCCCGAAATACAGTATACAGCGCCATACGTTAAAACCTTCTGTCCGTTTCGTAGGAATCGTTGACCTCTACCGACTGCGGCGCAATCAGATAGGTGTTCTGCGAGGCCTTGCGGATGGTGGCGTGCAGCGCGAAAACCGCGCCCGAAAGCGTATCCACCGATCGCTGCCGCGTGGTTTCATCCAGATCCTCCATCGTGAGGATCACGGTGTTGTTGCGAATCAGGTTATCGATCACTTCGGGGCAATCGGTCAGCGCGTGCAGCGAATACATCACCGTGCGGGAGCGCGAATCGCGATTCGGCGTGCGCACCTGCGGCAGATTTTCCGGATTGCGCGCCGGTTCCGCCTCCTCATAGCGATTGGTGCGCTCATCGAACGTGCCGAAGCGCGATGTCGTCATGCGCGGGGAATAATCATAGCCCGCCGCGCTGCGATCGTTTCCATAACTGCGCATCTGCCCGCGGCCGTTCGTTCCGCGCTGCGCATATGCGCTGCGGGAATCATCGAACCTGCCCGAATAAGCCGCCGTGCGGTTCATGCGCGGCGCGCGCGTGGGTTCATAGCTCGAACGGCGCTGCGAAATTTCCTGCTGCGGCGCGCGCGCGCGGGAAGTATTGCGCTGCGGCGCATACGCGTCCTGCCGGCCATAGTTGTCGGACTGGTATTCCTCGCCATAGGTATCGCGCGGATCGCCATCGTCCACCAGACCGATAAAATTCAGAAATTTATTTACGCCCTTGCCACTCTTACGAGCCATTGAATTAAACCTCCCTGTTTGCCGGATACGCCCGCGCGCCGTACAGCGCGCGACCCAAACGCACCATGGTTGCGCCTTCCTGCGCCGCCACGATGCAGTCGTTACTCATGCCCATGGACAGAACATCCATGCTTACGCGATCGGATACGGGATGATCCCGCAGGCGATCGAACCACGCGCGCATTCGTTTAAAGTATATGCGCACATCCTCCGGATCATCTGCGATGGGCATCACGCTCATCAGCCCGCGCACGCGCACGTGTTCAAGCTCCGCGCACAGCCGAAGCAGCGCAGGCAGCCCATCCTCAGGCACGCCGCTCTTCTGCGCTTCGCCCGCGATGCCCACTTCGATCAGCACGTTTGCGGTGATGTTTTTTTCCGCCGCGCGGCGATCGATCTCCCGCGCCAGCGATTCGCGATCCACCGATTGGATCATCTGAACGCGTCCCACCACGTTTTTCACTTTATTGGTTTGCAGCGCGCCGATTAAATGAATTTCAAACGCCGGATTCAGATCATCGATCTTCGAAAGCAGCTCCTGCACGCGGTTTTCGCCGATGATGCGAATCCCCGCATCGTAGGAAGCGTTGATCGTTTCCGCATCGTGCGTCTTGGTCACGCCGCAGATTTCACAGCCGCCCCAGCGCGCGGACGCTTCATCGATCCGCTCGCGCCAGATATGTACGTTTTTGATGATTTCTTCGCGATTCAGTTCCATAGCGCCGCCTACTTCTTGATCAGTACGCGCTGGCCCAGCTGGAGCGCGTTTTCCACCAGCGGCTGAATCAGCGCGGTCTTGCCATCGCTGGACAATACATCCACGGGGACGAACGTGCCGCCCTCGACATCGTAGAGCCATACGCCCATCTGGCCGTTCTGTTCGTACAGCGCATCGGTTTCGATGGAAAGTCCGGAAATCGTCGCACTCAGCCGCGCGCGGCCGGTGCGCTGGTAGATCATCGATCCGATGGGATCATCGATCTCCAGAATCGCCACGCTGGTATTGCCTTCCTTCTGTACGCTGGTCACGCTCGCGTTGTAGGTCAGATCCTCAAAGCCTTCGAATTCCACATAATACGGCTGACCCACCACGGGGTTCCAGGATTGGCCGTCCGTAATCAGCGCCACATACCACCGGTTCTGGTTCACCAGCCGGTATACCGGCGTGGTTTTGGTCTTATTCCGGCTCAGCTTTTTGCCCGCCAGCACGGTTTTGATATCCGATATGGACAGCGTGGACACCGTATCGGCGTTCAGATCATCTTCGTTCCCGTCCGTATAGAAGGATACCACGCCCGTATCGCTCGCGCGCTCGATCGTGCGCCAGCTCTGGATGGACGTCATGCGCGTATTTTCTTCATCGTACAGCTTGGTCAGCTTCGTATCATCGCGCTTATTGCTGCGCAGATATTCCTGCCGGTTCACCATCGCCGTTTCCAGCTGCCGCGTAACGGTCAGCAGGCTGCCGCGCGCATCGTGCGTTACCAGATCCTTGAACTGCTGCGCCATCATATCCACGATGGTATCCAGCCGTTCCAGATCGGTATCCTTGATGTCCTTCAGCATCACGTTCTTGTGGTAATCCTGAATGGCGACGCGCGTTTCTTCCAGCTTCTTCAAAAGATTTTCGCTGTAGCCCGCCGTATATACATACGCCACCTGATCGCCGCTCTGCACCAGCGAATTTTCCGGCGTCAGGTATTCCACCCGCGCCGCGGATTCCGCGCTCACCACGCTTTCATCGCGGATGATCACGCAATCCATTGTTTTGGAAAAGCTGCTGTTCGCGGTCATGATCACCGCGGTGCCGTCGCCAAAGTTCAGATACGGCCGGATGATCAGAAACGCGATCGCCAGAAGTATCGCCAGAAAGATATAGAATCTTCCGGTAACTCGCCTTCTCTTTCTCATTTCAGCCTCGCTTCAGCCCGCGCGCGCGGGCGTTCATCCGTAATTTTAAGGTTCAAACGGGCATAGCTACCCCATGGAACACTACGCTACTCATAAATTATACCCTATATTGCACCCGCGCGCAATGATGATGTATTGACATTTTCGTGCCAAAATGATTATAATAAGCCGAAATGTGCCCGCCCTGTAAAATGCGCGGGTTTTGCGCGGGATGGGTTTCTTTCTGTCCGCGGATGGTATATAATAAGGTAAACTTGGTAAAATAACCCGAATGGATCATGATATTCAGGAGGACGCGGAATGTTTGCTATCACACGCGATGCGATCCGCATATTCGGCTTCGATATAAAATGGTATGGCATATTGATCGCCGCGGGCGCGATCATCGCCGCGCTGATTGCGATGGCGCGCGAACGCAAATTGCGCCTGCCGAAGGATACCGCTATCAATCTTGCGCTGATCTGTCTGCCCGTGGGCATCATCTGCGCGCGCGCGTACTATGTAATCTTTTCCTGGGACTATTACGGCGCGCATCCCGCCGAGATCATCGATATCCGCGGCGGCGGGCTGGCGATTTACGGCGGCGTGATCGGCGGCGTCATCGCGGGGTTCATCTACAGCCGCATCAAAAAGGTATCCTTCTGGCGCATAGCGGATATGGTCGCGCCGGGGCTTGCGCTGGCGCAGGCAATCGGGCGCTGGGGCAATTTCTTAAATCAGGAGGCCTACGGCGCACTGGTAACGGATCCCGCATGGCAGTTCTTTCCCGCGGCGGTGAACATATCGGGCGAGTGGCATCTGGCGACGTTCTTCTATGAATCCGTCTGGTGCGCGCTGATCGCGCTGGCGATTTATCTTCTGGAACGGCGCGGGCGATTGCGCCGCGCGGGCGATGCGGCGTTCGTATACGTAATGCTGTACGCCTTTGAACGCGCCATTGTGGAAGGTCTGCGCACGGACAGCCTGTATCTGGGCGGAATTCGCGTATCGCAGCTTTTGAGCATACTTGCGTTTATCGCTTCGGCGATTGTATTGGTTCTTCGGCACACGAAAAAACGCTCTGCACGACATACAAACAGGAAACGGGGTTGAATACCATGAGAAACCTTACCTTGATGACCGATCTGTATCAGCTTACCATGATGTACGGCTATTTCAAATGCGGCATGCGCAACAACATCGCCACGTTTGATATGTTCTACCGCAGCAAGGCGGATTCCACGCGCTATGCGGTGTTCGCCGGACTGGAGCAGGTGATCGATTATCTGAACAACCTGCACTTCGATGCGGACGCGATCGATTATCTGCGTTCGCTGAACCTGTTCGATGAGGATTTCCTTACCGAGCTTTCGAACTTCAAATTCCACGGCGACGTATACGCCGTGCCGGAGGGAACGATCGTGTTCCCCTATGAACCGCTGATTCGCGTAACCGCGCCGATCTTCGAAGCGCAGCTGGTGGAAACCGCGATTCTGAACATCGTAAACCATCAGACGCTGATCGCCACCAAGGCCAGCCGCGTCGCGCAGGCGGCAAAGGGCGATACCGTGATGGAATTCGGTCTGCGCCGCGCGCAGGGGCCGGACGCGGGCATTTACGGCGCGCGCGCCGCCATCATCGGCGGCTGCAAGTCCACCAGCAATGTGCTCACCGGTCAGATGTACCATGTGCCCATCGCGGGCACGCACGCGCACAGCTGGGTAATGTCCTTCCCGGATGAAATCACCGCGTTCCGCAAGTATGCCGAAATGTTCCCCACCAGCTGCCTGCTGCTGGTGGATACATACGATACGCTGCACAGCGGCGTGCCGAACGCCATCAAGGTATTCGATGAACTGCGCGCGCAGGGGCATGAGCCGGTGGGCATCCGTCTGGACAGCGGCGATCTGGCGTATCTGACCCACGAAGCGCGCAAGATGCTGGACGAAGCCGGTTACCCGAACACCATCATCTGCGCGTCCGGCGATCTGGATGAAAATCTGATTCGCGATCTGAAGCTTCAGGGCGCGTGCATCAATACCTGGGGCGTGGGCACGAAGCTGATCACCAGCGAGGATTGCCCGTCCCTCGGCGGCGTATACAAGATGAGCGCCGAAACCGTGGATGGTCAGGTAGTGCCCAAGATCAAGATTTCCGAAAACCCCGAAAAGATCACCAATCCCGGCATCAAGCGCCTCTGGCGCATCTATGGCGCGGACGGCATGGCAGTGGCGGATCTGATCGCGCTGGAGCACGAGCATTACGATACTTCGCGCCCGCTGACGATCTATGATCCGGTCAACACCTGGAAGAGCATGACGCTGACCGATTACACCATGAAGGAACTGCACGTGAAGGTGTTCGATCAGGGCAGGTGCGTATATACCTCGCCCTCGCTGCAGGAAATTGCCGCGCATTGTCAGGCGGAGCTTGCCACCTTCTGGGATCAATACAAGCGCCTGATGAACCCGCATCGCTACAAGGTCGATCTCTCCGACAGCCTCTGGATGCTCAAAAACTCCATGCTGCAAACCTACCGGCACTAGCGGGCTGAGCCTGCACCCAGCTGTTACCACGCTAGTTCGCGGCGGTCGGTCAGAATGACCGCCGCGAAGCGACGTTTTTGAAGCCATATATTCAAGCTTCAAAAACTGCGTGCGTGCAGCGATCTATGGGTTTCTCTCCCTCAGTCTGTGCTAACGCACAGCCAGCTCCCCCATCAGGTGGAGCCAAATAATAAGCCTTCCTCTGATGATACGCACCGAAGTCCCGGCTTTGCCGGGATTCGGCAGCGCCGGACTGGCATTCGAAGAATGCGTCCGGGCTGGTCGCGCTTGCGATACATCGCAAAGGCGCGACTGCTAAAAGGAAGGTGTCAGCGCGACTTGTCGCGATGACGGAAGGAGAGAACTACGTAAGTTTTGAAATCTTAAATCAATGGATTTCAAAACGTGAATCCGTAGCAAGTCAGAATCGGATAGAAACACAGAATCCACGACCCTTAAACTTATGGGGTCGTGGATTCGTCTATTCAAACACGGCAGTTACTGGCCGCGGGCACAGCCCGCTTAGTACATGCCGCCCATGCCGCCTGCGGGGGCTGCGGGCGCCGGTTCGGGCGCGGGGATATCGGTGACCAGGGATTCGGTGGTCAGCACCATCGCCGCCACGGAGGAAGCGTTCTGCAGTGCGGAACGGGTAACCTTGGTAGGATCGATAATGCCGCGTTCGATCATATCGGTGTATTCGTCCTTGGCCGCGTCATAGCCGAAGGAAACGGACTTCTTGGACTTGATCTTTTCAACGATCAGGGAGCCTTCCACGCCAGCGTTCTTGGCGATCTGACGAACGGGCTCTTCCAGCGCACGCAGCACGATGTTCACGCCGGTCTTGACATCGCCGTTGGTTTCGGGAACCAGCTTGGCAACGGCCTTGGAAGCATTGATCAGCGCAGTTCCGCCGCCGGGAACGATGCCCTCTTCAACGGCAGCGCGGGTCGCGGCGAGCGCGTCCTCAATGCGCAGCTTGCGTTCCTTCATTTCCACTTCGGTCGCGGCGCCGACATTGATCACGGCTACGCCGCCGGACAGCTTCGCGAGGCGCTCCTGCAGCTTTTCGCGATCATAATCGGAAGTGGTGGTTTCGATCTGCGCGCGGATCGAGGCGATACGCGCCTTGATTTCATCGGGATCACCCGCGCCTTCAACGATCACGGTGTTTTCCTTATCGATCTTTACCTGGCGCGCGGTGCCCAGCATATCGATGGTGGCGTCCTTCAGATCCACGCCGAGTTCTTCGGTGATGACCTGGCCGCCGGTCAGGATTGCGATATCCTGCAGCATGGCCTTGCGGCGATCGCCAAAGCCGGGCGCCTTGACGGCAACGCAGGTGAAGGTGCCGCGCAGCTTGTTCAGAACCAGCGTCGCCAGCGCTTCGCCTTCAACATCCTCAGCGATGATCAGCAGCTTCTTGCCCTGCTGCACAACGCCTTCCAGCAGCTTGATGATCTCCTGAATGTTGGAAATCTTCTTATCGGTGATCAGGATCAGCGGGTTGTCCAGCTCGGCAACCATCTTTTCCATATCGGTGCACATATAGGAAGAAGCATAGCCGCGGTCGAACTGCATACCTTCAACGACGGTCAGTTCGGTCTTCATGGTCTTGGATTCTTCAACGGTGATTACGCCGTCCTTGCCAACCTTTTCCATGGCGTCCGCGATCAGATTGCCCACGTTTTCATCGCCGGAGGAGATGGACGCGACCTGCGCGATCGCATGCTTGCCCTCGATCGGCTTGGAAATGCTGGTCAGGGATGCGACGGCGGCGTCGGTCGCCATTTCGATGCCCTTCTTGATGACCATCGGGTTCGCGCCCGCGGCAACGTTCTTCAAACCTTCACGGATCAGCGCCTGCGCCAGCAGGGTTGCGGTCGTGGTGCCATCGCCCGCTACATCGTTGGTCTTTACGGATACTTCGCGCACCAGCTGCGCGCCCATGTTTTCAAAGGGATCTTCCAGTTCGATTTCCTTCGCGATGGTAACGCCGTCGTTCGTGATCAGCGGCGCGCCGAACTTCTTGTCCAGCACAACGTTGCGGCCCTTCGGTCCCAGCGTAATTTTAACGGTATCTGCCAGCGTGTTGATACCCGCTTCCAATGCGCGGCGCGCTTCCTCGCCATACTTAATCTGCTTTGCCATAATGATTATATCCTCCTATTGTCGGGATGTTCGGTTCGGGTTTCGGATATTTGTTCCGGTTTGCCTTGGGTGCGGATGTTATTCCACGACCGCCAGGATATCGGACTGCTTTACGATGATGTATTCTACGCCGTCCATCTTTACTTCGGTGCCGGCATACTTGGAATAGATCACCTTTTCGCCGACGGAAACCTGCATTTTAACTTCTTTTCCGTCTACGATTCCGCCGGGGCCGACGGCGATGACTTCCGCCATCAGCGGCTTTTCCTTTGCGGCTGCGGTCAGAATGATTCCGCCCTTCGTGGTTTCTTCAGCTTCCATATTTTTGATGACAACGCGGTCACCAAGCGGCTTCATAGTCATGATTCACGGTCCTCCTATTGATATTGGTTGTAGGGTTGGATTTGTTAGCACTCATAATTTCTGAGTGCTAACGCTCACAATTGATAGTGTATCCATTTTCAACCCAAAATGCAAGCCCTGAAGCATCGATATTTCTGTTAAGTTTTGGATTTTGGCGGCAGATTCGATCAAAATACGTTATAATGAAACAAATGCGGGAAAGGCGGTGTATGCATGGATAAATGGGACGCCCGATTTATGGAACTGGCGGAGGTCATTTCCAGCTGGGCGAGCTGCTACCAGCCGGATCGAAAGATCGGCGCGGTGATCGTGAAGAACAAGCGAATCGTGACCACGGGCTACAACGGCGCGCCGGCGGGCATCAAAACATGCATGGAACGCGGCGAATGTCTGCGCAAAAAGAGCGGCATCGCATCGGGCACGCGCGCGGAGATCTGCTATGCGATCCATGCGGAGCAGAACGCAATCATTCAGGCGGCGCGGCTGGGCAGCAGCATCGATGGCGCGACGCTGTACTGCACGCATCAGCCGTGCGTCATTTGTGCGAAGATGATCGTAAATTCCGGCATCCGGCGCGTGGTATATAAGCACGGCTATCCGGATGAATTTGCCCGCGAAATGCTGGCGGAGGGCAACGTATTATTGGAACGCTTTGAAAGCGAGGAGGACTGACATGAATAAAAGCAGAATCGGCCGCGTGATTGAAAATATGCGCGCGGAGAGCCTTGAGCAGATTCTGGTATCAGCCACGCCTTCGGTGTATTATCTCACGGGGCGCTGGATCGCGCCGGGCGAGCGCATGCTGGCGCTGTATTTAAATCAGAACGGCGATGTAAAGCTGTTTGCAAACCGCCTGTTTGCGCAGGCGCCGGAATCCGGCATGGAACTGATCGAATTCGACGATACGGATGATCCGATCGCGGCGCTTTCCGAAGCGGTGCAGGGCGGCAAGCTGGGCGTAGATAAGGTCTGGCCGAGCCAGTTCACCATTCGCCTGATGAACGCGCGGCGCGATGTGCAGCCGGTGCTGGGTTCGCGTCCGGTGGACGATGCGCGCATGTGCAAGGACGCGGAGGAAATCGCCATACTGCGCGAGGCCTCCCATATGAACGATGAAGCCACGCGCCGCACGATCGCGGGCATTCATGCGGGCATCACCGAAATTGAATTGCAGGATCTGTACACGAAGAACGCCAAGGCCGTGGGCGGCGCGGGCAACAGCTTTGCACCGATCACCTGCTTCGGCCCGAACTGCGCGGAGCCGCACCACGATAACGATGGCACCCGCATCAAATCGGGCGACAGCGTGATCATCGATGTGGGACTTCTGCACAATCGCTATATTTCCGATATGACGCGCACGGTGTTCTTCGGCCATGCGACCGACGAACAGAAGCGCGTGTACGAGGTCTGCCGCGCCGCGAATGAAGCAGGCCGCGCAGCGGTACGCCCCGGCGTGCCCATGTGCGAATTTGATCGCGCCGCGCGCCGCGTGATCGAGGATGCGGGGCTGGGCAAATACTTCATCCACCGCACCGGCCACGGCGTGGGTCTGGAAGTGCACGAGCCACCGGATAATTCCGCCACGAATCAGGTGATCGCGAAGCCGGGCATGTGCTTTTCCGTGGAGCCGGGCATCTATCTGCCGGGCAAGTTCGGCGTGCGCGTGGAGGATCTGGTGTGCGTGACCGAGGACGGCTGCGAGACGCTGAACGAACTCACGAAGGATTTCACCATCGTATAATGATTTTCATGCTTGACCGCTGCTCTAACGTATTTCCTGAAGTCCAGAATACGTTTTGCGGCGGTCATTCTGTCCGGAGGAATAACGATGTATCGGATATATATTGTAGAGGACGATGCGGGCATCGCCGCCGCCATTGCGCAGCAGGCGCGGATGTGGAATTACGATGTGCGCATCGCCGAGGATTTTCGAAACATCGCGGGGGAATTTCAGGCGTACCAGCCGCACATCGTACTGATGGATATATCGCTCCCGTTTTTTGACGGCTATCACTGGTGCGCGGAGCTGCGCAAGCAAACGAAGGTGCCGATTCTGTTCATTTCATCGGCCTCGGCGAACATGAACATCGTGATGGCGATCAACATGGGCGCAGATGATTTCATCGCCAAGCCGTTCGACCAGAGCGTTTTGATGGCGAAGGTACAGGCGCTGCTGCGCAGGAGCTATGATTTCACCGCCGAACCGCCGGATCCGCAGGTACGCGGCGCGGTGCTTTCCGCATCGGAAAGCCGGCTTTCCTATAACGGAAAGGCGATCGATCTGACGAAGAACGAATGCCGGATCTTATCCTGTCTGATGGAAAGCGCGGGGCGCGTGGTGAGCCGTGAAAAACTGATGCAGCGATTGTGGGAAACGGATTGTTTCGTGGATGAAAACACGCTGACCGTAAACATCAACCGCCTGCGCAAAAAGCTGGACGGCGCGGGACTTACGCAATTTATCGCCACGCGGCACGGCGTAGGATACATCATTGAAGTATGAAACTGTTTTTTGAATGGCTTCGGCGCAGGGCGCGGCTGATCGCGCTGCTGATTCTGTCCATGGCGATCGCCGCGGCGGGCGGCGCGCTGTACCACATGCCCGCGGGCGCGATCATCTATCCGCTGATTCTATCCGCGGCGATCTGGATCGCGGCGGGGATCATCGATTTTCTGCGCACGCGCACGCGGCATCACGAACTGCGGAAGATCATCGATCAACAGGCGGCGCTGGTCAGCCGTCTGCCGGACGCCGATACGATACCGGAATCGGATTACGCCGATATGGTGGAAGGGCTTCGGCGCACGATCGCCGATATGCGCACGCAGGCGGACGCGCGCTACAACGACGCCATCGATTATTTCACCGTGTGGGCGCATCAGATCAAAACGCCCATCGCGTCCATGCGCCTGAACCTGCAAAATGAAGATACGCCCCTTTCGCGGCGGCTGGAATCCGATCTGTTTCGGATCGGACAGTACGCCGATATGGTGCTGGCGTTCCTGCGCATGGGTTCGGAATCCACCGATTATCTGTTCCGCGAATGCGATCTGGACGGGATCATCCGCGCATCCGTGAAAAAATCCGCCGGTGAATTCATCCTGCGCAGGCTTTCGCTCTCCTACGAAGGCACAAACGCACGCGCCGTGACCGATGAAAAATGGCTGGGCTTCATTCTGGAACAGCTATTGTCCAATGCGCTCAAATACACGCGCACCGGCGGGATCACCATATCCGTGCAGGATCAGACCATCATCATCCGCGATACGGGCATCGGCATCGCGCCGCAGGATCTGCCGCGCATCTTCGAAAAAGGCTATACCGGCAAAAATGGGCGCGATGATCGCGCCGCCAGCGGTCTGGGCTTATATCTATGCAAAACCATCTCCCAGCGCATCGGTGCAGAACTTACCATCGAATCACAGCTCAACATCGGCACTACTTGCAGGCTGCAAACGCAGGGCGTTTGATCCCAGCAGCTACCGCGATCATTAAGACGAATCCATGTCCCCACAAGTTCAAGGGACATGGATTCTATATTTCTATTTGATTCTGACTTATTTCTAATCCACGTTTTGATGCCCATAGATTCAAGGCATCAAAACTTATGCCGGCAGTGCCGGCTGCCAGCTGCTGCCGCACTAATAAAGACGAATCCATGTCCCCATAAGCTTGAGGGACATGGATTCTGCGTTTCTATTCTATTGTTGCTAACTTCTAAACCACGCATTGAAGTCCTTTGATTAAAGACTTCAATGCTTATGTTTTTCGTTCCTTGGCTCCACCTGATGGGGGAGCTGGCATCGCGTAGCGATGACTGAGGGAGAGAAACCCATAGGTCGCTGTACCAACGCAGTTTTTGAAGCTTAAATCAGTGGCTTCAAAAACGTCGTTTCGCGGCGGTCACTCTGACCGCCGTCGAACCGGCGCGGCAGCTACTGGCAGCGGGCACTACCTGCACGCACTGCAGACTCCTTGTCCCAGAAGGCGATGCCGTATTTCAGGATTTGTTTCACGCGGTAGCGGCGCAGGACGGCGGTGTAATCCTTTTCCTCGATCTGGCGCATCGCCGCTTCGCACGCGGCGTTCAGTTGATCGGGGTCGCGCACCTGCTTGACCTCCACCACGAAGCCCAGCTTGCGATCCCGCCGCTGGACGAGGATATCACAGCGCCCGCGGCCGGTTTCCACATTGCTGGCGACCTGCCAGTCCGCGCACGTGCTCAACAGCGCCAGCAGGAAGCCGTGATAGAACGATTCATACGCATCGTAATAGCTGATCGTGTACAAAAGCTGATCATTCAGAATTTCGGTAATCGCCTGCGCATCGCCCGTTTCAAAGGCGGCGTACAGATCGGTCAGCGCGTTGGTTTCCGTTTTCGTCTTATCCTTGAACCACGAAAGCACCTGCTGCTGGTAAATCTGCTGGATTTCATGATTTGGAATCCGCAGATCGTACCAACCGCCGGACGGACGCTTTGTAACCGTCAGATAGCCCGTCATGTACAAAAGGCTCCAGACATTATCGATGTTCTGATCAATTTCGTTGTGCGTCAGATTTTCGTTCAGCTGTCTGGATACCGTTTCGCCTGCAATCAATCGTTCAATATCCATCTGCGCGGCGGTATCGGCGCACTTGTTGATCAACCGCCGCACCAGTTCATTGCCGCTGGTGTTGATCCAGTAGGCTTTCGGCTCGGCTTCCGGATCGCTGCGCAGCACATCACAATAGTTGATCACGTCCCACGGACAGTACACATCCTGCGTACCGAATCGATACCCATCGTACCACGCACGGATATCTTCGTAATGTGCCTTAAGATCATAATCGGCAAGCATTTTGCGAACTTCTGTATCCGTAAAGCCGAAGTATTCATCGCATTGCAAATCCGTGATCGAATATACCTTCAAGTTGTTCAGGCCGGTAAAGATACTCTCCTTGCTCACGCGCAGGCAGCCCGTCAGCACGGCGAAGAACAGGCTGTCGTTCGTCTTGAGCGCCACACCGAACATCGATCGGATCAGATCGATCATCTGATCATAGTAACCATGCGCATACGCCTTGTCCAGCGGCACATCGTATTCATCGATCAGCAGAATCGGCTTCTGACCATAATGCTTCTCCAGCAGAGTACAAAGCGTTTTCAGGCTGTTCTTGACCTCATCGGGCTGTTCCGCGCGCTTCATGATGTTCCGCAGAGGCTGTTTTTCATCCTCAGTCAGCGCATCGCTGTCGACCAGAAATTGCAGCCGGAAAACCTCCTGTCGGATGATTTCGCAGAGCATCTTGTACGCATCCTCAAACGTCAGCCCATCCACGCTCTTAAGCGTGACGAACACCACGGGATACTTCCCCATGTAAGTATCGCACAGTTTCTTTTCCTTCGAAACCGCAAGCCCGTCGAAGATGCTCTTATCCCCGCCGATTTCGAAAAAACATTTGAGCATGCTCATGTTCAGCGTCTTGCCAAACCGGCGCGGGCGGGTGAACAGATTGACCTTGCCCCAGTTCGCCAGCAGATCAACGATCAATCCGGTTTTATCCACATAATAAAAATCTTCACGGCGCATTTCATCGAAGAATTCTATGCCTACCGGCAGCTTTTTGTTGATCATCGGTCAATCCCTCCCCTGCAATTTTCTATTCTTCCCGACTTACGCAATCGGCGAGCATCCCCAGCGCGGCGCGCACGGCGGCATGCCGAACGGCGGCGCGGCTCCGGTTCTGGAAATGGCATTCGATTACGCGCGTTTCCGCCGCACCCGCAACGCCGATGAATACGGTGCCCACGGGCGTATCTTCGGTTCCGCCGTCGGGCCCCGCCAGTCCGGTTGCGGAAACGCCCCAATCGGAACGGCTGATCCGGCGCGCGCCCTCCGCCATTTCGCGGGCGCACTGCGCGCTGACCACGCCGAAATCCCGAACGGTATCGGGCGAAACGCCCAGAATGCGTATCTTCGCTTCCGCGGCGTAGGTAACATAGCTTTCATCGATCGCGCTGCTCGCACCGGCGTTTTCGATGAACGTGGCGGCGATCAGCCCGCCGGTCAGGCTTTCAGCGAAGCACACGCGCTGTCCCCGCTGCTTCAATGCGCGAAACGCGCGCTCCGAAGCGGTCATACTTCCTCCGTTTCTACGCGCTGCATCTCCAGCGACGGGAATCGCATAT
Organism: uncultured Clostridia bacterium; assembly: GCA_934663625.1. Classification (GTDB taxonomy): domain Bacteria; phylum Bacillota; class Clostridia; order Christensenellales; family Aristaeellaceae; genus SFTH01. Next base: position 10,053 of record CAKUKP010000025.1, on the reverse strand, counting down.
TGCCCCACAGGCGCTCCGCCCACAGATAGCCGTCGTTCACCTGCGGATCATCCACGATGGTGAACTGACCCACATCTTCGATGGTATCGAAATAATTGCTCACGCCGCCCACGCGATCGGACACCAGCGAAAGCTTTACCATGTATTCGCCGGGCGCGATGCCGTTCAGCGGGAACCGGATGCGCAGGGTAAACACCTCGCCCTCGGTTACATCGAAGGGCGGGGTATGCGTCATGGCAATCGGCGCGGCGACGTTCGTTTTCAGAATCAGACGCAGGCGCACATTGCGCTCCGTTACATTCGTGCGGCTGGTGATCTTGAATTCCCACGCGGAATCCTGCTGGAATTCCAGGTTGACGGAATTCAGCACCTCCATGCGCAGCATGCGCATCAGATCGCCGCGGTTGCGCGGGCGGTGCATAACATTCAGATCGCGGATTACATCGCGGTTGCCCGCGCCGCCGTACAGTTCGATGGCGTGCTCGGTCGTACCATCGTAGAGCATCCTGCCGTGATCCAGAAACAGCGCGCGGTTGCACAGCTGCGAAACGGTGCGCATATTATGGCTGACGTACAGAACCGCCCTGCCGCTGCGCGCCACATCGCCCATCTTATTTAAGCATTTCTGCTGAAACGCCAGATCGCCCACCGCCAGCACCTCATCGCAGATCAGCACATCCGGCGCGAGATTCGCCGCCACGGCAAAGCCCAGCTTGACATACATGCCGGAGGAATACCGCTTTACGGGCGTATCGATAAATTTATCGATCTCGGAAAATTCGATGATTTCATCCATCTTCGCCCTGATTTCCGATTTGCTCATGCCCAGAATTGCGCCGTTCAGATATACGTTTTCGCGGCCGGTCAATTCCTGATGAAAGCCCGTGCCGACCTCCAGCAAGCTCGCCACGCGGCCATGGATGCGGATTTCGCCCGTGGATGGGCTGGTGATTCGCGAAACCAGCTTCAGCATGGTGCTCTTGCCCGCGCCGTTTCTGCCGACCAGCGCCAGCGCGTCCCCGCGATCCACGTTGAAGGTCACATCATCCAGCGCCTTCAGGATTTCGCCGTCGTGCGCGCTGCTCACGCCGATCTTGCGATTCGGATCCTCACGGCCCAGCTTGCGCGCGATCCAGCTGTTGATATCGCGGTACAGCATGCCGCCGCCGATCATTCCCAGCCGATATTGTTTCCCAACATGATCAATTTCCAGCAATCTTTCGGACATACCCATTCCTCGTATTCCATCTGTATTAAGGTATACGCGCGTCAGACCGTATCCATGAACGTCTTTTCCACGCGGGAGAACAAAACCACGCCCAGCATGAATACCACGATGGTCATGCCCAACGAAAGCCAGTAGTACTGCATATAATAACACGCCGTGCCCAGATACGCCGAACGGAACATTTCAATCAGCGGCGTAATCGGATTCAGCATATATACGCCCAGCATGTGCGGGAATTTCTCCGCGATCATCGAAGCCGGATAGGCAACCGGCGTGGCGTACATCCAGAGCTGCACGCCGAACGTGACCAGTAGCTGCAAATCGCGGTATTTCGTGGTGACGGATGATACGATGATGCCGAAGCCCAGCCCCAGCATGCCCAGCTGCAAAAGCATCAGCGGCGTGAGCGCGATCAGCCGCCAGTTCGGCTGAATCGCCGCGTCCGGCTGCAGCGCGAAGAACACCACGAAGCCGATAAACATCGCAAACTGCACGAAGAAATTGATCAGCTGCGAAAACACCGTAGAAATCGGCATACACAGCCTCGGAAAGTATACCTTTCCAAACAGATTTCGATTCGTAATGAACGTATTCGACGTCTGCGTCAGGCAGCTGGAAAAAAAGTGCCATGCGATGTTGCCGCCCATGTAAAACATGAATTTCGGCACGCCGTCCGTGGGCAGCCCCGCCACATTGCCGAAGATCACCGTGAAAATCAGCGTAGTCAGCAGCGGCTGTATCACAACCCACGCGGGCCCCAGTATCGTCTGCTTGTAAATCAGCGAAAAATCGCGCTTGACCAATACCCAGATCAGATCCCGGTACGCCCAAACATCCTTCAAATTCAAATCAAACCATCCGGTCTTGGGCCGGATGCGCGTCGTCCAATAGCTGTTGCCCTCTCTGGCTGGCATCTGTGCATTTCTCCTTTAACGTAAAACCCGACGCGCGGCACATTCCGCCGCCCGCTGATTCGGAAAATATTCCACATTTCCCTGATCGTATTGTATCATATTTATATACATCTTGCAAGTTCATACAGGGCAAAGTTCGGGATATGCCGCCGTCCACCGTCCCATCGCCGCAGCCATTTGTATTTTTATGCGTATACCGTGCATATAACTTGAATATGCTTGCGATTTAACGAATATCGGCGTATAATTTGGGTATGCTCCGAAACGTACGTTTCGGATGAGGGGGGGAACGGGCGATGTTTGATCAATTCATAGCGGATTTCAATCTGAATTTTATACAGGGCAAGCGTTGGCTGCTGCTCTTGAAGGGCCTGGGCAGCACGCTTCTGATCACGCTGCTGGCGCTGATGCTGGGCATCGTAATCGGCGTAGTGATCGCGATGGTACGATCGACCTACGATAAAACGGCGGCGGACGCGCGCAAGACGTTCGGGCGGTTCATGTTCCGCATACTGAACGGCTTCTGCAAGCTATATCTTACGGTATTGCGCGGCACGCCGGTGGTCGTACAGCTGATGATCATCTATTTTGTAATCTTTGCATCGTCGGATAACGGCATACTGGTTGCGGCGCTGGCGTTCGGTCTGAACAGCGGCGCATATGTAGCGGAGATCGTGCGCGGCGGCATCATGTCCATCGATAACGGGCAGTTCGAAGCGGGGCGCAGTCTGGGCTTCAATTATGTGCAGACGATGCGGTTTTTGATCATCCCGCAGACGATCAAGAACGTATTGCCCGCGCTGGCGAACGAATTCATCGCGCTGCTGAAGGAAACCTCCGTCGCGGGCTATGTGGCGGTAAAGGATCTGACCAAGGCGGGCGATATCATTCGCAGCCGCACGTATTCGCCGTTTTTGCCGCTGCTGGCGGTGGCGGCGATCTACCTGATATTGGTAATTTTCTTCTCGAAGCTCGTCGCTCTGCTGGAAAGGAGGCTGAGGAACAGTGACCACTGATGTATTGATTCGCGTAACCGGTCTTGAAAAGCAGTTTTCGAATGCCAATCGTGAAATCCGCGCGCTGAACGGCGTGAACGCGGAAATTCATCGCGGCGAAGTGGTGGTGGTCATCGGGCCTTCTGGCAGCGGCAAATCCACGTTCCTGCGCTGTCTGAATCTATTGGAACGCCCCACCGGCGGCAAGATTGAATTCGAGGGCGTGGATATCACCGATCCCGCCGTGAACATCAATATTCATCGCCAGAAGATGGGCATGGTGTTCCAACATTTCAATCTGTTCCCGAATATGACCATTCTGCGCAATATGACCGTCGCGCCGATGGAGCTGCTCAAGAAATCCCGCGCGGATGCCGAAAAGACCGCGATGGAATATCTGGAGCGCGTCGGGCTCGCCGATCGCGCAGGCGCGTATCCCAGCCAGCTTTCCGGCGGCCAGAAGCAGCGCGTCGCCATCGTGCGCGCCCTGTGCATGCAGCCCGAAGTAATGCTGTTCGATGAACCGACCTCCGCGCTCGATCCGGAAATGGTCGGCGAAGTATTGGACGTTATGAAAAAGCTCGCCGAGCAGGGCATGACCATGGTGGTCGTTACCCATGAAATGGGCTTCGCCCGCGAGGTCGGCGATCGCGTGATCTTCATGGACGGCGGACAGATCATCGAAGAAGGTACGCCTGAACAGATCTTCACCTGTCCCCAGAACCACCGCACCCAGGAATTCCTCGCCAAAATCCTCTAGTCGGCAGTGCCGACAGCCAGTTGCTGCCGCGCTGGCGGGCTGTGCCCGCTTCCAGTAGCTGCCGCGCCAAACGCAGGGCGTTTGATCCCAGTAGCTACCGCGTTAGTTCGACGGCGACCGTACAGTATAGTCGCCGCGAAACGACGTTTTTGAAGCCATATATTCAAGCTTCAAAAACTATGATGGTGCAGCGTTCTAGGGACTTCTCTTCCTCAGTCTGTGCTAACGCACAGCCAGTTCCCTTCAGCAGTCGCGGGCTGCAAGCAGCACGCGACCAGCCGGTGCGAATCCTACGGATTCCAGCACCGCGCTGCCGAAACCCTGCAAGCAGGGTCTTCGGTGCGTACCATCAGGTGGAGCCAAGAGAACGACGAGCCGTAAGAGCAAAAGTCGTAACCCTTGCCTTCCTCTGATGAGGAAGGTGGCAAAACCGCAGGTTTTGACGGAAGGAGAGAACTACATAAGTTTTGATGCCTTAAATCTATGGGCATCAAAACGTGAATCAAAGATAAGTTGGAATAGAATAGAAACGTAGAACTCTTGCCTCTTGAACTTACGGAGGCAAGAGTTCGTCTTTTATAACGCGGTAGCAGCTGGGTGCAGGCTCAGCCTGCCCGCCGGATGGTGAAGGTGAATGCGGTGCCTTCGCCGCGCTTGCTGGTTACGGATATGGTTTCGCCCATGCGGGTGAGCAGTTCCTTGGCGATGGAAAGTCCCAGTCCGCTGCCCTTGCCGCTATGCGCCTTATCGACCTTATAGAATCGATCGAACACATAGGGCAGATCCTTTTCATCGATACCGATACCGGTATCGCGCACGGTGACATAGACGATGGAATCATCCCACGAAACGGAAACGTTCACGCTGCCTGATTCGGTATACTTGATAGCGTTATCCAGCAGGATAATCAGCATCTGTTCCACGCGATCGGCGTTGGCGTACACGGCGGGGCAATCGGAAAGATCGGTTTGCAGGTTCAATTGCAGGCCGTGATCCTGCGCAACCGCGCCGAAGCGGTCGCAGACATCGTAGATCAGATCATCCAGCGCCATGCGGCGCTTTTCGATGGCGACGCTGCCGCTTTGCAGGCGGGAAAGCTCCAGCTGATCATTGATCAGGCGGGACAGGCGCATAACCTCGCGCAGGATAATATCATAATAGCGCATCCGGTCGGCCTCTTCGGTAACCATGCCTTCCTTCAGCGGTTCGATCAGCGCGCGCACGGCGGTGAGCGGCGTGCGCAGCTCATGCGATACGTTGGAAACATATTCGCGGCGCGTGCGCTCCAGCCGTTCAGACTGCGTAATATCGGAAAACAGGCCCACCGCGCCCGCGATCGCGCCGATTTCATCCACGATCGGGCTGATGGTAATCCGGATCGTCATATCGCGGGATGTGATATTGCGGGTGACGGGCTGACCGCTTTTGATTACGGAATCGAAGTCCTCCCACACGGATTTATCCGGCAGATATTTCATTCGAGGATCCGGCAGACCCAGCGAAACCTTCTGCTGTTCAAACAGATTGGCGACGGCGGGATTCGTATGCGTGATCAGCCCTTCCGCATCGATGGCAATAATGCCCTCGGAAAGGCCGTCCAGCATATGCTTTAACCGGTTGCGCTCCACGATCAGCAGATACATATTGCGCGATAGCTGGTAGGATACGTTGTTCAGCGCCGCGCCCAGTTCGCCGATTTCGCCCTCGGCAGTTTCATCCGCGCGCGCGTCCAGATCGCCGCCCGCCATTTGCACAGCCGCATCGCGCAGACGTTCGATCTGGCGCACGGGGCGCACGATCAGCCTTCTGCACAGCGGTATGCCCGCCAGAACTGCGGCGGCAATGCCCGCGCCCAGCCCCGCGACGGAGGCGAACTTGCCCCAGCCCGCGCGCTGGCACAGATGAAATATCGGACTGCCAATGATTACCGCCGCCAGAAATTCCAGCGCGGTAAACGCAACAGCGCGCCGGGTCAACGCGCTCTGCATCCCCCGCGGAAGAAAGCGATCCCAGGTACGCTTCCTCCGCGATGGACTGCTTTTTTCATTCATTACGCATTGACCTCGAAGCGATAGCCCACGCCATAAACGGTTTTCAGCGCCCACGGGACATTATCCTGCGGCAGCTTCTGGCGGATGCGCTTGATGTGGGCGTCTACGGTGCGGGTATCGCCGAAGTAATCATAGCCCCATACGCGGGACAAAATCTGTTCGCGCGAATATACCTGGCCTACGTTGGAGCACAGCATGTGCAGAATTTCCACTTCCTTCGGCGTGCAGGGGATTACCTTGCCCGCCGCCTTGACCTGGTAATTGTCCAGGCTGATTTCCAGCTGCGGCAGACGGATGATCGAAGCGTCCTCGTCGCCCGTCTTTTCCGCGAACCGGCGCAGTACCGCCTTGATGCGCGCAAGCACCTCGCGCGGGCTGAACGGCTTTACGATGTAATCGTCCGCGCCCAGCTCCAGACCCAGTATGCGGTCGATCTCTTCGCCCTTCGCCGTCAGCATGATGATCGGCACCGAGCTGTTCTGGCGAATCTGACGGCAAACGTCCAGACCCGTTACCTTCGGCATCATCAGATCCAGCACCACCAGGTCGGGGTGCAGGCTTTCAAACATGTCCAGCGCCTGCTGGCCATCATATGCGCTCTGATGTTCAAACCCTTCGCTGGACAGATACAATCCCAGCGATTCATGCACGACTGCATCATCGTCGGCAATTAAAATAAGAGGATACATGGACATAATACCACCCCAATTTTCGCATTTATATGTTCATTATATACATTTTTCAAGCTTTATGCAACACTTACAGCAAGATGTCCTATTTTCTTCACAAACAAGCGCGGTGCGCTTGAGCCCAGTAGCTACCGCTCTGTTGATTGCGCCCGTAGATTATGGGCACAATCAAGCGACGTTTTTCTGCCCATAGATTCAAGGCAGAAAAACTGCGTTGGTACAGCGATCTATGGGTTTCTCTCCCTCAATCTGCGCACAAGTGCGCAGCCAGCTCCCCCATCAGGTGGAGCCAAAGAACGAACGGGCGTAACCTTGCCTTCCTCTGACGAGGAAGGTGTCAGCGCGACTTGTCGCGATGACGGAAGGAGAGAACCACGTAAGTTTTGATGCCTAAAATCTATGGGCATCAAAACGGGGGTTCGTAGAAAGTCCGAACAGAATAGAAACATAGAATCCATGTCCCTTGAACTTGTGGGGACATGGATTCGTCATCCCCTGCGCGGCAGCAGCTGGGATCAAACGCCCTGCGTTTGTATTATTTGATAGGAAACGCGAATAATACCATAAAAAAGGAGGGAAATAAAATGAATCAGGATTTAAGTTTGCTTCAGAAGATTGTGGAGGGCGCGCGAAGCGGCGCGGACGCATGCAGTCAGCTGGCGGATCGATGCGAGGACGACGCCATGTGCCGCGAGTTGCGCACCCAGCGCGATGATTATGAATCCGCCGCGCGCGATGCGGAAGCGCTGCTGGAAAAGCAGGGCGTTCGCCCCCGTCCCAAGGGCGCGATGGCGCGCGCGGGCATGTGGTTCGGTATGCAGGTAAACACCATGATGGATCGATCCGCTTCGCACATCGCAGATATCTGCATTCAGGGCGCGACCATGGGCATCGTGGAGATGACCAAGGCGCGCAACGCCTGCCCCGATGCGGGCGCGGATGCCCACGGCGTCGCCGCATGGCTGATCGAACGCCAACAGCAGGCCATCGATCGCATGAAAAATTTCCTTACGATGGAACAGAAACAACTGATCTGATAAAACCAAAACGTTTGGCCGCCTTCCGGTAACGCCGGATGGCGGCTGTAGTTTTACTTCTTATGACTTTCGAAAAAGCACGATCATTTCCTGTGAACCTCCCCGCTTGACAGAACCGTATAAGAAGCGTATAATACTGTGCAAAGAATTCCAATTTGCAACGACAAGAATGGAGGTTCCGCCGTGGAAGAAAGAAAGTATACCGACATATTTGAAAAATGCAGAAACTACACGCTGGCGAACGACTACCGCGCGATGGGCATCTATCCCTATTTTCACGCGCTGGAATCCCGACAGGCGCCGGAAGTGATCATGGAAGGCAAGCGCCGGATCATGCTGGGCTCGAACAACTATCTGGGGCTGACGGAAAATCCGGAAATCATCGAAGCGGGCGTGGAAGCGCTGCGGAAATTCGGCACGGGCGTATCGGGCAGCCGGTTCATGAACGGCACGCTGACGATGCATCTCACGCTGGAGCGCGAACTGGCGGCATTTCTGCGCAAGGAAGCGGTAATGACCTTTCCCACGGGCTTCCAATCGAATCTGGGCATCATTTCCGCCATCGTCGGTCACGGCGATTACGTGATCTGCGATCGCGAAAACCATGCTTCGATTTACGATGGCTGCCGCCTGTCCTACGGCAGAATGCTGACCTACGGCCATCAGAACATGGAAGAGCTGGAAATTCAGCTGCAAAAAATTCCGGACAACGCGGGCAGGCTGATCATCACGGACGGCGTATTTTCGATGCAGGGCGATATCGCGAACCTGCCGGAGATCTGCCGGCTGGCGAAGAAATACGGCGCGCGCGTGATGGTGGACGATGCGCACGGCTTCGGCGTGCTGGGCGAGGGCGGCCGCGGCACCGCGAGCCATTTCGGTCTGGAGGATGAAGTGGATATTTACATGGGCACGTTCAGCAAATCGCTGGCGAGCCTGGGCGGATATATGGCGGCGAAGGCGGAAGTGATCGATTATGCGAAGCATAATTCCCGCCCGTTCATGTTCGCGGCGGCGATCCCGCCGGCGAGCTGCGCGGTCGCGCTGGCGAGCCTGCGCCACATCATCGCGCATCCGGAGCTGGTTGAACGCCTGCATCATCTGTCCGATTATACCCGCAGCGCCTTCAAGCAGCGCGGCATCCCGATCATCGAAGCGACCACGCCGATCGTGCCGGTATACACCTATGATCCCGTGCGCACGCTGACCGTCGCCAAGACGCTGTTCGACGAGGGCGTATACGTAAATCCCGTGCTGCCGCCCGCCGCGCCGAAGGAGGGCTGCCTGCTGCGCATCAGCTGCATGGCTTCGCTCACGGAAGCGCTGATCGATGAAGCGGGCGACATCATCGCGAAGGTTTTGAAGGAGCATTAAATATGAATCCCGTTGCAATCGTTACCGGCGGCACCAGCGGCATCGGCCTGATGACGGCGCGCGCGCTGAAGCAGCGCGGCTGCCGGGTGTACATATTATCCAGACGCGATGCGCAGATCGACGGCATGACCCACATCCGCGCGGACGTGACGGACGAAGCCGCCGCACGCGATGCGGTGGCGCAGATCATGCAGAAGGAAGGCCGCATCGATATCCTGATCAACAACGCGGGCTTCGGCATATCGGGCGCATTTGAAACGACCGAATCCGAAGCGGCGCACCGGCTGATGGAGGTCAATCTGTTCGGCATGAACAACATGATCCGCGCCGCGCTGCCCCACATGCGGGCGCAGAAATCCGGCACGATCGTGAATCTTTCCTCCGTGGCGGCGATCTTCCCGATTCAGTTTCAGGCGTGGTATTCGATTTCCAAGGCGGCGGTACGCGCCCTGAGCATGGCGGTATCCAACGAAGTGCGCCCCTACGGCGTGCAGGTGTGCTGCGTATTGCCCGGCGATATCAAAACCGGCTTTACCGCCGCGCGCGAAAAGAGTGATGCGGGCGATACCGCCTACGGCGGCCGCATATCGAAATCCGTCGCGCGCATGGAGCGGGACGAGCAGAACGGCATGGATCCCGCCATCGCGGGCAAATTCATCGCAAACGTCGCGCTGAAGAGAAACCCCGCGCCGCAGTATACCATCGGCGCTATGTATAAGGCGTTCGCGCTGCTGTACCGCATTCTGCCGGGCAGGCTGGTTCGGTTCATCCTGGGAAAGATGTACGGCTGAAACAGGCAATTTCTGAAAGCATACTTACCATTTTTGCATGCAAAAATGTAAATAGCTGCCTTTTAATTGCAAAACCGTCCGAGGATGCGCATCCTCGGACGGTTTTTTGTGTACCGAAAACCCCACGCTAGGCGTGAGGTTCAAAGAAGCTTAAGCGGTGAGGTGAAAAGAGAAACTCCTTTTGCTAAAATAGAGATGCGGTCTGGCAACTGCA
>CAKUKP010000024.1 GCA_934663625.1 uncultured Clostridia bacterium | reverse complement strand
TCCATGATCTGACCGGCGATCACCAGCGCCACATGATCGCCGCTGGTATTGATAAAATGGCGGGGCACGATGACCGGCGCTGCGCTTCTGCACAGCAGCTGATCGATTCCGGCGTAATCGCCGATTACGTATTCATGCGTATTGTAGCCCAGTGAAATCGCGTAGCTCCGGCTGGGCGGCAGAAGATGCAATGTTACATTCTGATTCAGGCGCATTCGATACCGGTATAAAATGCCGTAGGTATCCGGCGTCTGCGCAACGCCCTGCGCGCGCACAAGATCGATCAGATCCGCATCGTTCGTGATATCCTCGATCACCTGCGCGTAGGCGCTCAGCGTATCGTCCACCGCGCCGGATACGTTTGCAGCGTAATTTTCCATCTGGCGGCTCAGCTTGTGCAGATATACCGGCGTAGAATGCAAAATCAGGTACGCCAGCAGCACCGCCACATCGATCACGCAAATGCCGATGATGCCGGATAGCAGGGTGCGAAACAGCGTTTTTTCTCTTTTGGAACGTTGCCTTTTCATTTGCCCTCACCAATCAGAAACGCACAACGGCGGCACGGCATAATAAATGCCGTGTCGCCCACGATCAATCAAAAGTATTACGCCCGTTTTTCGCAATCGGGTACGTACAGATCGCCCTCCTGAAGATTCAGCGCGTCGATCATTTCATAGCAATAGCCCAGCTTGCCCACGTGCTCCAGCATGTGGCAATCCGAAGCGAAGGAGAACTTCAGCCCCTCTTTCTTCGCCAGGCGCAGCATGCGTTCATACGGCTGGCAGAACATGCCGGAAATTTCCATGGCGACGTTATACTTCTTGCACAGCGCTACGACGGCGCGCTCCCAATCGCGAATGGTGCTTGACCAGTAGGGGATATCGTCGTACACGGGCATTACGCCGCAATGCCCCAGAATTTCGGCGCGATAGCGGGAAAAATGCGATTCCATCTGCCGGTACGCAAGATTCAGATATTCCTCCGCACGGGTTTTATCATAACCTTCGTATACCTCGTCGAAATCGCTTCGAATGGCGAAATAGCGGTTGAATACCAGCGTTTCTTCCCCCTTGGGGAACAGCTTGTGGATGGATGCCACCAGATAATCAAATCGGTTCAGCATCGAATCCGGCATGTTGAATTCTTCGCCGATGTTCGATTCGCCGCCCACGGGGATACCCATGCCGCATACGCCGTTCAGGTATCGTTCGATATCCGCAAGCGTATCATTTCCGCAGCAGAACAGATGATCCGCGATGCCGGTTTTGTAACCCTTTTCCGCGGCCTTCTGAATCAGGTATTCCACGCTCGCCCTGCCGTCAGAATAGGTGGAATGACAATGCAAATCGTAAATAACCATGTGATCCTCCCGATATTAAATGATGCCGCCGGTTTTCTTCGTCAGCTTCGATACCAGCCCCAGCGCAAGCAGGATCGAAACGGTCATGATGGTGCCCAGCGCCGCCGCGATGCCGTAGCTGGCGCGGCTTACGTAATTGTAAATCGCGATCGGCATGGTGGTGGTTTTCGAGGTGTACAGAAGCAGCGTGGAGCTCAGTTCGTTCATGCAGGCGATCCAGCTGAGCACCGCGCCCGCCGCCACGCCCGCGATCATCAGGCGGAACGTGATCGTGAAGAATGTTTTCATCGGGGGCACGCCCAGACTGATGGAAGCTTCTTCCAAACTTGGATCGATCGATTCCAGCACGCCCACGGAGGAACGCACCGTGTTGGGCAGCTTGCGGATTACGTACGCCATGATAATGATCAGCGCCGTGCCGTGCAGTAGGAAGGGGCGGCGGTTGAACGCCACGATATAGCAGATACCCACGACCGCGCCCGGGATAACGTAGGGGAACATGACCAGCGTATCGAGCAGATTTCCACCCTGCTTGCGCCTGCGCACGCTTACGTAGGCGGTGATGATGCCGAACAGGATGATCAGCAATAGCGCCGTGGTGGCGTACAGGAAGGAATGCCCGATGCTTTCGCCCGCGGCGCGGAACGCCTCGGCGTAGTTTTCCAGCGTAAAGTCGCCCACGAAGATCGGCCCCTTGGTTTTGATGAAGGAGGTTACGATGATCGTGATCTGCGGCAGCAGCGCGATGATGACCCAGATCCAGCAGGGCAGGGAAACCAGAACGCGCTTTGCGCCGGTCAGCTTTACTTCGATCGGCGGGCGCAGACCGGACATCTTGTAATTCCGGCGCGCGATGTACGCCTTCTGAATCAGCAGTATGCCCAGCGATATCGCCACGGTGATTACGCTGATCGCGCCCGCCATGCTGGCGTCGCCGCCCATTTCGCTCAGATACGCATTGTATACCAGCACCGGCATCGTCTTATAGCCTTCGCCGATCAGAAGCGGCGTGCCGAAATCCGCCAGCGAACGCATAAATACGATGATCATAACGGATGTGATCGCGGGCAGCACCACCGGAAGCGATACCGTGAAAACGCGGCGCAGCTTGCTCGCGCCCAGGCTTTCGGCGGCTTCCTCCAGCGATCGATCGATGCCCTGCAGCGCCGCCAGCACATAGCGGAATACATAGCAGGAAAGGCTCAGGGAAAATACCAGCAGTATGCCCGTTTTGCCGTAAATCGCCGGCAGGATGATCCCGATGTGCGAAAACAGATTGGTGATCACGCCGCCGCGGCCGCACAGCAGAATCCAGGAATACGCGCCGATGAACGGGGGCGACATCAGGCAGATGATGAACGCCATTTTCAGCGCGCCCTTGAAGATTATGTTGTAGCGGTGTACCACGTAGGCGAGCGCAACGCCCACCGCCGTGGCGATCAGCGTGGAAAGCACGCCGATGGTCAGCGAATTTTTCAGTGCCGAATAATAGTATTTCTTCGTAAAGAACTTTACGTAGTTTTCCAGCGTAAAGCCGCCCTCCGCGCCCTTGAAGCTGTTCAGCAGCATGTTGATCAGCGGATAGATCAGCGCCAGCGCGAAGAACAGAAGCAGTATCAGCGTGGCGATCGACCAGAAATTCAGGTACTTATAGCGAAGCTTTTTCAGCATGTAAGCACCTCCTCCGGCCCCTTGTAGACGGAAATGCTCTCCTGCTTGAAGCGCACGTGTACGCGGTCGCCCGCGGAGCGCAGTTCGTTCATGTGATCGTATTCGTTTACGCTGATGATCTGACCGTTGGAGAGCGCAACTTCATACAACACGAAATCGCCGAGAAAGGTTACAGCGGTGATCGTGCCCTGCATTCCGGTTTCGCCGAAATAGAAATATTCGGGGCGAATCGCCGCCGTCACGCTGCCGGTGTAGCTTTCGCGCACATTGATTTCCGCCGAAAATCCATCCAGCAGCTCCAGAACGCCCTTCCCATTTTCGCACGAAACGATTTTTCCGTCAAGCTGATTCGAATTGCCGATGAAATTTGCCACGAACAGATTTTCCGGCTTGCGGTAGATCTGATCGGGCTTGCCCACCTGCATGATCTTTCCATGGTTCATTACCGCGATGCGATCGGAAATTGCCAGCGCTTCTTCCTGATCGTGCGTTACGTAAATGGTGGTGATGCCCAGCTGGCGCTGCAATTTTTTAATCATGCTGCGCATCTGTACGCGTAGCTTCGCATCCAGATTGGAAAGCGGTTCATCCATCAGAAGGATGCCCGGTTCGATGACGAACGCGCGCGCCAGCGCTACGCGCTGCTGCTGGCCGCCGGAAAGCGCATCCGGCGTGCGATCCTTCAGATCGGAGATCTGCACCAGATCCAGCGCCTTCATTACGCGCGGCGTGCGATCCGCGCGGCGCACCTTGCGCGCCTTCAGGCCGTAGGCGACGTTGTCGCTCACGGTCATGTGCGGGAACACCGCGTAGTTCTGGAATACCATGCCGATATCCCGCTTGTTAGCGGCGACGCTGTTAATCAGCTTATCGCCGAAATAGATTTCGCCTTCTTCAATGCTGTTAAAACCGGCGATCATGCGCAGCAGCGTGGTTTTGCCGCAGCCGGACGGCCCCAGCAGCGTGAAAAATTCGCCTTCCCTGATGTCCAGCGATACGCCGTTCACCGCCGTGAATTTGCCGTATCTTTTTACAACATGATTGATTTTTACTCCAACGCTCGCGCTCATTTCTGTCCTCCAATGGTTTTTCGAATTTTATATTTCTTTTTCGAGTGTATGCTTCAATAAAGCGGCCGCACCGCTTCTTTCAGATCATCGGTGCGGCCTGTATCCTGGCAGGTTGTATTTATCAGTTGTTGATCACGATTTCGTTCCAGTTGTTCAGCATGGTTTCGCTGTCGCCGGATACGGCGTAATCATAATCCATGAAATTGACGGTGTCGCGCGCCGGAATGCCCTCGGGCTGTACGGCGTCGTTGCGGGTGGGGGTGAAGCCGTACTTGGTCAGAATTTCGTTGTAGGGCTTCGAGAACATGAATTCATAGAACAGCTTTGCGTTTTCCGGATTCGGGCCGTTCTTGACCAGTACCGGCGGGCTTACGATGGGCATCGTGCCGTCCTCGGGATAGATCACCTTTACGTTCGCGCCGGCCGCCACATAATCCTTGGTGCCTGCTTCATAGGTGAGCGCGATCGCATATTCGCCGTCCGCGCACAGCTTCGGAACCGCGCCGGAGGAGCTTTGCAGTCTGCCGTCCAGATTCTGATAGAACTTTTCAACGAAGTCCCAGCCGTAGAGCTGCACCAGACCGCTGAGCTGGATGTAGCCGGAGGAGGAAGCGGAGGGATCCACGAATGCGATCTTGCCGCGGTACTTTTCATCGATCAGATCTGCATAGCGGGTGGGATAATCTTCTTCCGCCAGCAGTTCGGTGTTCACCATGATGACCATGGCTTCCTTGCCGGTGCCGTTGAAGAACTTTTCTTCCTTCAGTTCGTCCAGACCGAACAGATCGGGGGTTACGGACTGAAGCTTGTAGCTTTCGAATTTGTCGGCCTGACGCGCGGTTACATCGCCGGATACGCCGATCAGGATGTCCGCCATCGGATTTTCGGCTTCCGCCGCGATGCGGGCGACCAGTTCGCCGCCGCCGCCGTAAACGACGTCAACCTTCACGCCGGTCAATTCGGTAAACGCGGTGATGATGTCCTCGGTAAAGTCTGCGGGATTGCCGGAATACAGGGATACGGAACCAGTGCCTTCCCAGTTGAATTCCGCTTCCGCGAGTGCGCCCGCCGCGAGCGCCATGACGAGAACCAGAAGCATTGCAAGGATCTTTTTCATGGGTACGTCCTTCCTTTCTTTTTCCGGCGGCAGCCTTATAAAAGCACGCTGACCGTCGGGGTTGTCCTGATTATACAAAAAAGGCGCCCGAATAACAATAAACAAAAGCGCGGTTATGGTTGTAAAACCGACTAATTTAAGCAATTGTTATTCATATAAATGCGAAAACTTGGAAGAAGGTTCAAAAGAATGTACCCGCTGCACGGCAGCGGGCACATTAACGGCAGCGGGCACATTAAATCGCATCGAATGATCAAAGTTCCAGCTTCTGATCCAGCTTTGCGTATACGCGGCGCACCATCCACGGTTCGGTGGGCAGACGCAGCGCGTCGGCGCGCGAAAGCCATTTCACGCCGCTGTTTTCATCGGGTTTGATGAACGTGGGGTCGCGATCATCCGCTTCTATTAAATAGGTGATGTTCAGATGCAGATGCGAAGATACGTATTGCCCGCGCTTTTCATGTCCGTCCACGGTCAGAATTTCCACGGAATAAATATCCTCCGATACGGGGCGCACGTTCTGCACGCCGCTCTCCTCGCGCACTTCGCGCAGGGCGACGGCCAACAGATCGCATTCGCCGTCCGCGTGCCCGCCGAGCCACGCCCAGCTCTGATAAATGTTGTGATACGCCATCAGCACGCGGTCGCGCGCGGGATTGACCACCCACGCGGACGCGGTCATGTGGCACAGCGCGTTATCGCGGCTGAAAATATCGCAGAACGCATCCATGTATTGCAGAATGCGGCCGCAATCGCGCGCTTCCTGTTCGTTAAACGGCGGATAGGCGCGCAGTTGTTCCCGAAGCGTCATACCAGCATATCCTCCAGCAGCTGTGCGGCGGTTTCCACGAATCGAACGCAGGGGCGCGTCTTGTAGTATTCCGGCGTGCGCGCGTCCGGTACGGGCGATGTATCCTTCGCCGCGTCCAGACCGGCGAGCAGATTGCGGCAGACGATCGAATCCCATTTTTCCTGAAACGCCAGGCAGAGCTGCTGCACGCGCGCGTAGTGGTGGGTCTTGGCGATCTGATCCTCCGGATCGGTATAGCCGCGCAGCTGGCTGTACACCAATACAGCGCCGCTTACCGCGCCGCATACCTCGCGCATTCTGCCCATGCCGCCGCCGAAGCCGGAGGCCAGCAGGGCGGCCTGTTCCTCCGTCATGCCCATTTCATCCGCGTAGGCGCACGCCACCGCCTGCGCGCAATTGTAGCCTTCGAGGAAATAATCCCGCGCTTTTTCCGCATGTTGACCCATGATCGATGTCCTCCTGTATGTACTTATATTTTAATATACCACATTTTGAGTGCAATTTCCATGCTTTGTCAAATTTATGCATCCGGAATTGCTTGACGATTTCGATGAAAAAAAGTATAATGATAACTTGTATGATATATGCTAATATGACTATAGCTTTGTAGTCAATGGCGGGGAGGATACCGAATGAAGGTCAAAAGCATGATCAAGCTTGGAATCGTGCTGCTGCTGATCGTGGCGGTGGGATTTCTGGCGGTGAACGGCTTGCAGATTGGCAAGTACATCTTAAAGCCCGTGTCCGGAGCCATTTCACTGGGTCTGGATCTGCGCGGCGGCGTTTCTACCGAGTATCGCGTGACCGATACTACCGTTGATAATTACGATAGCCTGCTGGACGGCACCGTGGCGGCGCTGCGCACCCGTCTGACCAACGCGGGCTTTACCGAGGCAAACGTGGCGGTACAGGGCTCGGATCGCATTCTGGTGGAAATTCCCGATGTGGATGATCCCGAAGAGGTTGCGTCCATCATCGGCACGCCTGCGCATCTGGAATTCCGCGATCCCGAAGGCAACGTTGTGATCGAGGGCAAGGATATCACCAGCTGCGGCGTAACCTACGCCAATGAAGCGCAGACGCGCTACGGCGTGTCCTTCGTGCTGAGCGCCGAGGGCAAGGAAGCCTTCGCGGAAGCCACGCGCCAGAATGTGGGCAAGTCCATCAGCATCTATCTGGATGATGAACTGGTGTCCTCGCCGACCGTGAACGAACCGATCACCGGCGGCTCCGGCGTGATTTCCAGCGGCAGCGACAGCAGCAGCGAAAGCAGCGAAGAATCCTATAAGTGGGCGGCGAATCTCGCCATGCTGATTCAGTCCGGCGCGCTCCCGCTGGATATTGAAGAAGTGGAAACCCGCGCGATTTCCGCGACGCTGGGCATCGAAGCCGTGGACGGCGCGATGCTGGCGGGCGTGATCGGCCTTGCGCTGATTCTGATCTTCATGCTGGTCATGTATCGCCTGCCCGGCGTGGCGGCGGATATGGCGCTTTTGATCTACGTGCTGATCGTGTTCTATGTGATGGCGATCATCGGCGTGCAGCTCACGCTGCAGGGTATCGCCGGTATCCTGCTGGGCATCGGCATGGCGGTGGATGCGAACGTGGTTATCTTCGAACGCTTCCGCGAGGAGCTAAAGTCCGGCCGCACCCCCGAAAACGCCGTGCGCTTCGGCTTCAAGAACGCCGGCCGCGCCGTTGCGGATTCCAATATCACCACCCTGATCGCCGCCGTCGTGCTGATGATCTTCGGCACCGGCACCATCAAAGGCTTTGCCACCACGCTGCTGATCTCCGTTCTGGCTTCGCTGTTCACTGCCGTTGTGGTGACCCGCTGGCTGCTGAAGCTGATCTGCAAACTCGACATCCGCAAGCTGAGCGCCTATACGCGCTAATGGAGGTGTGCTGATATGAAGAATACCTTTACCGGCAAAACGCGCCTCTTCCTTTGCATTTCCGGTGCGATCATCGTAATTGCGCTGATTATGCAGATCGCGGGCGTTGGCTTAAATCTGGGCATCGATTTCACCGGCGGTTCGCTTTTGAATTACTCCGTTGGCGAGGATTATGATCTTTCGGATGTGGAAACCATCCTGAACAGCGCGGGCTACACCGGCAGTCAGCTGACCAAGGCCGCGCCTTCCGAGGCGAGCATCGCCCGTCAGGCGGAAATCGCCGCGGCGGAGGAAGCCGCCGCGGCCGCCGAAGCGGAAGTGGCCGCGGAGGAACCCCCTGCAGAAGAAACCGCCGCGGAGGATACTTCTGCGGAAGCGGCGCCCGCCGAGGAAACGGAAGCTCCGACTGAAGAAGCTCCTGTCGAAGAAGCTCCGGCAGAGGAAGCGCCCAAGGCGTCGCTTCTGAATCTGGATAAGAGCGGCATCGAAAAGGACGGCATGACCGATCTGCAGATTCGCCTGAAGCTGGTAGATGAAACCGAGGGCATGGAGGATGCGATCACCGAAGCGGTGAAATCCGTCCTGCCGAACGCGGAAAAGATCGATTATGTGCCGGTCACCAATTCCATCATTGTCAATAAGGGCGTTGACAGCGAATACGCGGGCGGCTACATGGCGGAATTCCACGTGGGCGAAGAATTCGACCGTGAAGCCGTGCTGGCGGCGGTCAATGCGGCGCTCGCGGATTACAATGTAAATCTGACCTCCGCGCACGCCTACGATGCGGAAGCGGAAGCCGCGGCGGCGGCGGAATCCACCGATGCAGCCGAGGACACGGCCGCTGAGGAAGCGTCTGCCGAGGAAGCGCCCGCCGAGGAAACGCCTGCGGAAGTTGAGGAAACCGGCACCGATCTGCGCCTGCTGGTGCACATCGATGATCAGGCGACCCGCATCCGCACGCTGCTGGAAACCGAAATGACCGCCAAATATCCGCACTTCACGTTCATCACCATCGATCACGTATCCGCAGTCGCGGGCCGCGATCTGCTGTCGAATGCCGTGAAGGCGCTGCTGATCGCGTTTGTATGCATGCTGATCTACATCGCGATTCGCTTCGATGTGTTCTCCGGCCTTGCCGCGCTGTTCGGCCTCGCGCACGATGTGCTGATCATGTGTTCCTTCATGGTGTTCTTCCGCTGGGCATATCAGGTGAACAGCAGCTTCATCGCCGCAATTCTGACGATCGTCGGCTATTCGATCAACAATACGATCATCATCTTCGACCGCATCCGCGAATCCTCGAAGAAACCGGGACTCAGCCAGCTGCCGCGCGTGCAGATCGTTGAAGAATCCGTATCCAGTACGCTGAGCCGCACGATCAATACCACGCTGACCACCATGATCACGCTGGTCACGCTGTACATCTTCGGCGTGGAATCCATCCGCGAATTCGCATTCCCGCTGGTCGTCGGCATGATCGCGGGCACCTATTCCTCCGTATTGCTGTCCGGCCAGGTCTGGGCGATGTGGATGGATAAGCGCATGGCGAAGAAGGCGCAGAAGAGCGGTAAGAAGGCATAATTTCATCGTTCGCAGTCAGGAATCGACACTTTTGCCGATTCCTGATTTGTATTCTTGGCATACCAACTTCTGCGCAAAACAGTTTCATCTGGCGGCATCTTTTCCGCCAGCTGCTGCCCGAATGAATCTTGAAATAGCGCTAACGCACCGAAGACTCGGCTATGCCGAGTTTCGGCAGCGCCGGACAGGCATTCGCAGAATGCGTCCGGGCTGGTCGCACTTCGTGAAGCAAAGTGCGACTGCTATATGCTATTCCTGCAATTCATGCGGTTGCATCTGACAAAAAATCTGCTCGCCTTATTTCACTGTTTTACTTGAGCTTGGTATGAATGGGTATTCTGTGTGTGGTGATTGATATATTACATTTTACGAGGATTGCAGTATGATTCGATATGTTCCCAGAGCCGCCGAGGGCGAAGGCTTTCCCTGTCCGGACGCCATGCCGCCGCTGTTGCACCGGCTGCTTTTGCAGCGCGGCGTGAAAAATCCGCGTCAGGCGGAGGAATTTCTGCACCCTTCGATCGATCAGCTGCACGATCCGATGCTTCTGTCCGGCATGGAAGATACCCTGTCGGCGCTGCGCAATGCGGTGGATCGCGGGCAGAAAATCTGCGTGTACGGCGATTACGATGTGGACGGCGTGTGCGCCTCCGCCGTCATGGTATCCTGCCTTCGATCGATGGGCGGCGATGCGCAGGTGTATCTGCCATCGCGCCATAACGAGGGCTACGGCTTAAACGAAGACGCCGTGCGCGAAATCGCGCGCACGTATGATCTGCTGATTACGGTGGACTGTGGCATCGCTTCGCATGATCTGATCGAGCTTGCCAAATCGCTGAAGCTTGCCTGCATCGTAACCGATCATCATCGCGTGGGCGAATGTCTGCCGGATTGCCCCACGGTCAACCCGCTGCTGAACGATTATCCGTTTCCCTATCTGTGCGGCGCGGGCGTGGCGTGGAAGATCGCGTGCGCGCTGGTGGGGCGGGATGAAGCCATGCAGTGGATCGATCTGGCGGCGATCGCCACCGTGGCGGATGTGGTTTCGCTCACGGGCGAAAACCGTGCGATCGTGCATCTGGGCTTGCAGCGCCTGAACGCGCGCCCCCGCGCCGGTCTGCAGGCGCTGATGGAGCGCGCGCGGCTGGAGGCGGGAAGCGTTACATCGCAGGGCATAGCGTTTCGAATCGCGCCGCGGCTGAACGCGGGCGGGCGATTGGGCGATGCAAAGCGATCCTATGATCTGCTGATGTGCGCCGATCCCTTTGAAGCCATCGCGATGGCGGATCTGCTGGAACAGGAAAATCAGCGCCGCCAGCGCGTGGAGCGCGAAATCCGCGAATCGGCGATGGTGCAGCTTGCGGATTTTGATTTTTCCGCGCACCGCATCGTCATCGTGCACGGCGAGGGCTGGAACAGCGGCGTAATCGGGCTGGCGGCTTCGCATCTGCGCGAGGCGCTGTATTATCCCGTGATCGCCATGGCGGAGAGCGATGGGATGCTGACCGGCTCCTGCCGAAGCATTCCGGATGTGGATATCTTCCGCGCGCTTTCCTCCGCCGCCGATCTGATGGTAAAATTCGGCGGCCATGCGCAGGCGGCGGGGCTTACGATCGAAAAGGAAAAGCTGCCGGAACTGCAAAAGCGGCTGGACGATTATCTGTTTGAAAACATCGCCGAGGATGCGTACATCCCCACGAAGGAATACGATCTGGAAGCGGATCTAGGCGAGCTGACCGAGAGCACCGTGCGCGCGCTGGCTGCGCTGGAGCCGACGGGCTGCGATAACCCCGAACCGGTGTTCCGATCGCTGGGCAGGCTGATCGAAGCGCGCCCCATCGGCGCGCAGGGCGCGCACCTGAGATTGACCGTATCCGGCGGCGGAACGCGCCGCGCGGGCGTATATTTCGGCGCGGGATCGATGGCGGCGGAACTGAAAGAGGATGTGGATCTGCTCTATACGCCGAGTCTGAACGTGTGGAACGGTACATCCAGCGTGCAGCTGATGCTGTGCTCGATCAAAAATTCGAAACTTTCGGCACAAATCGACGCTGCAAGGGCGCAGGAAGACGAGATTCAGCGTAGATTCTTAACGCAGCTGTCGTATAATAAAAAGATAAACCGCGGCTGTGCGCCTGTGATCGAAATGGATCAGCTGCGCCGGCTGGCGGCGGGCAATCCGCGTGGGATGCTGATCCTGTGCGCCGATCTGGATACCGCGCAGGAAGTGCTGGCGGGCGTTGCGCCCGCGCCCGATCTGTACATCGGCACGATGTGCGCGGACAAAAGGCTGTTCAACTGCGCCTGCGTCTGTCCGGATCAACTGGCGTTTCCGCCCGCGCTGCGCACGCTGGTGCTGGCGGGCGTGCCGGAGGCGGATGGATTTTTTGATCTTCCGCGCGTGCAGGTGCTGCGGCTGAACGTTCCGGATCGCGTGTTTGCGTGCCTTCCGGACGTGGATCAGATGCGCGAGGTATACAAGGCGGCGCGGCATCTGGCGCGCAGGCCGATGTACATCAAGGATAGCTGGGCGCTGGATGTGCGCATCGCGGAGGAAACGGATTTAAGTCCCTTCTGCTGCCGCGCCGCGCTGCTGGCACTGCTGGATATGGATCTTGTGCAGATCACGGATTCGCCGTTTACGCTGCGCGTGCCGCCCGCGAAAAAGACCGATCCGAACGAAAGCGCGGTCTGGCGGCTGATTCAGGCGATGAAGATGAACGTATGAGAGGAAAAACGAAGGACAGCATATTGGGGGAGCATGGAAGGAGGCCGGATGCATGAACAGCGATGAAAAGGGATATATCGCGTTGGACGATCTGATCAGTAGAATACGTAAATTCCATCCGGTCGACGACATGGATGTGGTTCGCCGCGCCTATCAGTTTGCGGAAAAGGCGCACGCGGGGCAGAAGCGCAAGTCCGGCGAGCCGTATTTTTCCCATCCGTGTGCGGTGGCGGTGATTCTGGCGGATCTGATGCTGGATGGCACCACCGTGGCGGCGGGCCTTCTGCACGATTGCGTGGAGGATTGCGAGGGCATTACGCCGGAGGTGATCGGGCAGGAGTTCGGTCAGGAGGTCGAACTGCTGGTGGACGGCGTGACGAAGCTCAATCAGCTGAACTTTTCCTCGCGGGAGGAAGCGCAGGCGGAAACCCTGCGCAAGATGTTCCTCGCGATGGCGAAGGACATTCGCGTGGTATTGATCAAGCTGGCGGATCGCCTGCACAACATGCGCACGCTGCGCTATCAGAAGCCGGAGCGGCAGATTCCCATCGCGCGGGAAACGCTGGATATCTATGCGCCGCTGGCACACCGCATGGGCGTTTACACCGTGAAGTGGGAATTGGAGGATCTGGCGCTTCGTTATATCGATCCCGATGCATATTATGAACTGGTGCGTCTGGTGGGCATGAAGCGCGAGGAGCGCGAACGCATGATCGCCGATGTTTCCGCCCAGCTGAGCGCGAAGCTGCGCGAATTCGGCATCCGCGCAGAAATCACCGGCCGCCCCAAGCATTTCTATTCCATCTATAAAAAGATGAAGAACCAGAATAAGACGTTCGATCAGATCAACGATCTGATCGCCATCCGCGTTCTGGTAAACACCCAGCAGGATTGTTATTTTGTGCTGGGCGTGGTGCACACGATCTGGCAGCAGGTGCCGGGGCGGTTCAAGGATTATATTTCCATGCCCAAGGCGAATATGTATCAATCGCTGCACACCACGGTGGTCAATCAGGGCAAGGCGTTCGAGGTGCAGATTCGCACGTTCGATATGCATCGTACCGCCGAATACGGCATCGCGGCGCACTGGCGCTATAAGGAAGGCCGCGCCACGGAAAATGAATTCGATCAGAAGCTTACCTGGCTTCGCCGCATTCTGGATTGGCAGAGCGACGCGCGCGATCCGGGCGAATTCGGTGAGCTTTTGAAGTTCGATCTCTTTGCGGACGAGGTATTCGTGTTCACCCCGCGCGGCGATGTGATTTCGCTGCCGCGCGGCGCGACCCCGCTGGATTTTGCGTATCGCATCCATTCCGCCGTGGGCAACCGCTGCATCGGCGCAAAGGTGAACGGGCGCATCATGCCGCTGAACGCGCAGCTGGAAACCGGCGATTTCGTCGAGGTCATGACCTCCGCCAATTCCCACGGGCCCAGCCGCGATTGGCTGAACATCGTCAAGACCAGCGAAGCCAAGGCGAAGATTCGCGCGTGGCTCAAAAAGGAACAGCGCGAAGAAAATATCCCGCTGGGCAAGGATATGCTGGAAAAGGAAGCCAAGCGGCTGGGCTATACGCTGTCCGCGCTGCTGAAGGGCGATGCGCAGGATACGATTCTGCGCCGCTTCTCCGCGCAGACGATGGATGATGTGTACGCCATGGTGGGCTTCGGCGGGCTTTCCTGCGCGCAGGTGATCAACCGCCTGGTGGACGAATACAAAAAGAACAATAAGACGGAGGAAATCGAAATCGCCCCCGCGCACGAGGATACGCCGCGCAAGAGCACGCACAATTCCTCCTCGAACGGCGTGATGGTGAAGGGCGAAAGCGGCATGCTGGTGCGCTTTGCGCGCTGCTGCAATCCGCTGCCGGGCGATAAGATCGTCGGCTATGTAACCCGCGGGCGCGGCGTATCCGTGCATCGCGCGGACTGCGCGGCGCTGCAGGCGCCCGATGTGGAGCGCGAACGATTGATCGAAGTCGAATGGTGTGATCAGCAGGAAAACGCGGCGGACTACGAAGCCGAAATCCGCATCATCGCCTATAACAAAACCGGCCTGCTGGCGGAAATTTCGGTGCTGCTGGCGGCGCAGGAAATCCCCGTGAGCGCGATCAGCGCCCATAAGCAGAAGGATGGCACCTATGTGTTCAATCTTTCGATCGTAATTAAGAATACGCAGCAGCTGAATAAGGTGATCCGCGATCTGAATAACAATCGCGAAATTATCGACGTCACGCGCGTATCATCGTAACCGAAAAAGGAGATAAACGTATATGCGTTGTGTGGTACAGAAGGTTTCCGAGGCCAGCGTGACGGTCAATGATGAAATCGTCGGCAGCATCGGCAGGGGTTATATGGTGCTGGTGGGCGCGGAGGAAGGCGATACCGAAGCGGACGTAAATTACTGCGTGGAAAAGCTCGTTGGACTGCGCGTGTTCGAGGATGAAAATGATAAGCTGAATCTGTCCATATCCGATGTGGGCGGCAGCATGCTGCTGGTTTCCCAGTTTACGCTGCTGGCGGATGCGCGGCACGGCCGCCGTCCCAGCTTCATCCGCGCCGCGCGGCCGGAGGTCGCCGAGCCGCTGTTTGAACGCGTGGTGCGCGGCGTTGCCGATCGCGGGATTCCCACGCAGACCGGCCGCTTCCGCACGAACATGCGCGTATCGCTCGTGAACGAAGGCCCCTGCACGATTTTGCTTGATAGTCGCAAGACGTTTTAGAAAACCAGAAAACAGATTTGAGGACAAAACATGAAATACGCTATTCAGACCATCGTATGCGGCGCATATCAGGAAAACGCCTATCTGCTGATTCCGGCGGATGAAAATGAAAAGGGCTGCATCGTGATCGATCCGGGCGATGATGCGATTGCGATCCGAAATGCCATCGCCGCTTCCAAACACACTCTGCGCGCGATGTATCTGACCCACGGGCATTTTGATCACATTCTGGCGGCGGAGCCGATTTCGCGCGTCACGGGCGCGCCGGTGTACTGCCATCCGGCGGATTTTGTGATGCTCGGCGATCCTTCGATGGGCTCCTACAATCAAACGGTGTGTTCGCTTCCGTTCCCGAAGGCGCTGGAAGCGCTGCCCTACGGCGATACGATCGATCTGTGCGGCATCCGTTTTCAGGTGCTGCACACGCCCGGACATTCGTCCGGCTCCGTATGCCTGTATGATGCGGAAAACGGCGTTCTGTTCTCCGGCGATACGCTGTTCCGCGCGGGCTTCGGGCGCACCGATCTGTACGGCGGCAGCGGCAGTCAGCTGCGCGCTTCATTGCACAGACTGTTTACACTGCCGCGGGATGTGCGCGTCTATCCCGGCCACGCCGGATCCACCACCATCGGCACGGAAATGCAGAGGTACGGCTTATGATTCAGGTACGCACGCAAACGCCGGAATTCATCTGCGATATCGGCGATATGCTGCGCCTGTTTCTGGGCGATGTGCAGATCTGCGAAGTGGATGGTCAGGCGGCGTATGAACATAGGATTCTGCGCAAAAATGGGAAAATCGGCGATCGCTGGAGCCACGGCGATCGGGCGTACACGCTCTGGGGCGATGCGCCCACGGGCACGGATGTGCAGATTCGCCGCGCGCGCAAGCGTCAGGTGAAGATGGCGCTCTATGAGCTTTTAAAGCAGATCACCGGTATGCAGCCGCCGTGGGGCGCGCTGACCGGCATTCGTCCCACGCGCCTTCTGTATGAAGGGCTGGATATGGGGCTTTCCCTGCCGGAAGCCCGCGCGCGGCTGAAAACGGAATTCGATGTATCCGAGGATCGCGCGCGGCTGCTGTGCGATATCGCGGATATGCAGCGCGGCGTTCGCAGCGTGCCGGACGGCATGTTCGATCTGTACATCGGCATTCCGTTCTGCCGCACGCGGTGCAGTTATTGCAGCTTTTCCTCCGGCGAAATCGGGCGGAATGGAAAGCTGGTCGCGCCGTACACGCAGGCGCTGCTGCATGAAATCGAAGCATCCGCGCAGCTGATTCGCGAAGCGAACCTGCGCGTGCGCGCGGCGTACATCGGCGGCGGCACGCCCACGGCGATCCCGTGCGGCAATCTGGAAGCCATCCTCGCCGCGGCGCAGCGGGAATTTCCCGATGCGGTGGAATGGACGGTGGAGGCGGGCAGACCCGATACCATCGATCGCGAAAAGCTGATTATGCTTCGCGCGCACGATGTGGGCCGCATTTCCGTCAATCCGCAGACGTTTAACGATGAAACGCTTGCGCGCATCGGGCGCATGCACACGGGGGAGGACACCGTGCGCGCCTATATGCTCGCGCGGGAGCTGGGATTTGACGATATCAACATGGATCTGATCGCGGCGCTGCCCGGCGAAACGCCGGAGATATTCGCCGATACCGTGCGGCGCGTGATCGAACTTGCGCCGGAGAGCGTTACGGTGCATTCGCTGGCGATCAAGCGATCCAGCAAGCTGCACGAACAGCTACATGTTTCCGGCGCGGGGCATACGCAGGTTTCCAGCGAGGGCGCGGCGGAAATGATCGCGTTCGCGCGGCGCAGCCTGATGGACGCGGGCTGGCGGCCGTATTATCTGTATCGCCAGAAATACATGGCGGGCAATCTGGAAAACGTGGGCTACGCGCGCCCCGGCAAGGCATGCCTGTACAACATCGGCAATATGGAAGAAACCGCGCCGGTGCTGGCGCTGGGCGCGGGCGGCATCACGAAATGGCTGTTCGATCGCGATCTGCGCATCGAACGCGCTGCGAACCTGAAGAACATCGAAGAATACATAAATCGGATCGATGAAATGGTGGAGCGCAAGCGCGCGCTGATCGTGCCGGAGGTGAAGGCATGAAGCGGCTGATCATGCTCCTGTGCGCGTTGGCGATCGCGCTTTCGATGTCCGGCTGCCGGAAGGAAGATCCGCTGGCCTCCGTGCCGAATCCCATCGCCACGATCACGGTGAGCGATGGAAAGACCATGAATCTGGAGCTGTTCTTTCAGGATGCGCCCAACACCGTGGCGAATTTCTGCGAACTGGCGAACAAGGGCGCGTATGATGGATTACAGGTGTTTCGCATCGTGCCCAGCGTGCTGATTCAGTCCGGCGATCCCAATAACGATGGCACGGGCAACGCGGGCTACACCATACAGGGCGAATTTGCGGAAAACGGCATTGAAAACAACGTAAGCCACATCCGCGGTACGATTTCCATGGCGCGCACCAGCGGTCTGGACAGCGCTTCCAGCCAGTTTTTCATCCTGTACGGCAGCTATCCGGAATACGATGGCCGCTACGCCGCCTTCGGGCGCATCATGGATGAAGAAAGCTACGCCGTACTGGATGAACTGGCGACTACGCCGTCGGATGGAAATTATCGTCCGGTGGGCGCGGTGCCGGTGATTTCCAAGATTCGCGTAAACACCCACGGCTATACATTGGAACCGGCCAAAATAGAACTTCCGAAGGAAACGCAGGTTTCCGCGAAGGATATAGGAGGAAAGTAATATGGCGAACCCCATCGTAAAGATCGAAATGGAAAACGGCGGCGTGATCACCGCCGAACTGTATCCCGAAATCGCTCCGAACACCGTGGCGAATTTCGTAACGCTGGTGAAGAACGGCTTCTATGACGGGCTGATCTTCCATCGCGTGATTCCCGGCTTCATGATTCAGGGCGGCGATCCGCAGGGCACCGGCATGGGCGGCCCCGGCTACAGCATCAAGGGCGAATTTGCCCGCAACGGCTTCCGCCAGAACAATCTGCGCCATAAGCGCGGCGTGCTTTCGATGGCGCGCAGCATGATGCCCAATTCGGCGGGCAGCCAGTTTTTCATCATGCACGCCGATGCGCCGCATCTGGATGGCGATTACGCCGCCTTCGGCATGGTGACGGACGGTATGAACGTCGTGGATGAAATCGCGTCCGTGCGCACCGGCCGGCAGGATCGTCCGGTGGAGGATCAGCGCATCCGCCGCGCTACCGTGGATACCTTCGGCGAGGAATATGAAGTGGAAAAATATGGCATGAGGTGATTGCAATGAAGGATATGTACTATAAGATGACCATCGCGGGGCTGGAGCGCAGTCTGCCCCTTTGCCCCATCAGCGATGAACTGAACATCGGCGCGTTCGTAATCTTCGGCGATCCGGAGCTGACCACGGCATGCGCGAAGGCGCTGCTGGAACGCGCGCCGGAGCACGATGTGATGATTACCGCCGAATCCAAGGGCATTCCGCTGATCTGCGAAATGGCGCGCATGAACGGAAACGCCCGCTATGTGCTGGCGCGCAAAGCGCCCAAGCTGTATATGCGCAATCTGTTCTCCGCAACCGTGCGCTCCATCACCACCGATCATCAGCAGACCCTGTATCTGGATGGCAACGACGCCGAATACATGCGCGGCAAGCGCGTTCTGGTGCTGGATGATGTGATCTCCACCGGCGAATCGCTCAGCGCGCTCGAAGAACTGGTGCACCACGCCGGCGGCAACATCGTCGGCCGCATGGCGATCCTCGCCGAAGGCGACGCCGCCAACCGCGATGATCTGATCTATCTGGAAAAACTGCCGCTGTTCGATAAAAATGGAAAGCCGATCGGCTGATCCTGTGTGAAATAATCGAAACAGCATCCATAAACCCAAAAACGGGCTGAGCAGAAGCGAAAAACACTTCTGCTCAGCCCGTTTATAAAGTACAAGAATCAGCACTATTTCAGCGCATATCGTCTGAGTCGCGGTATTTGATGCATGCGGATATCCCTGTTTCTACAGAAGCATCCAATCAATCATATCCAAAGATACAAACCTCAGATATGCAGGTGTCATCGCATTCATTGCCCGCATAGACAGATAAGATTTTCAACCGCAATGACGATGTATACACGGGATTGTTGAAGCCAAAGTATTGTGCTGCCATATCATCATCCAGCTCGATTGTGCCTTGGTATTCATCGTCTGTCCAGACCTCAATTTTTCTTGGCCGGTTATTCTTATAATAGCGGTATGAATCCTTCTGGTAGCCGCCATAAATCATAAAGTCTAAGATGTAGGTGGGATTGAATCTGATTTCCAACCATTCTCCCTCGCCAAATCCGTTAACACCCTCCGACCACACGGTATTCACATATCCATCACAAGCCTGCGATGCAGGATATGAGCCATGTTTGTCGGTAAGCTCGCTGGATGCGATTGCCCAGAGCTTATCATTGGAAAGCTTCGTTATTTCCTTATTCTCCCAATAATCACTGCCCAAACCGTCGTCATAACCGTAGCCATAGCTGTAATCATCGTCGTAGCCATAATCATAGTTGTAATCATAGCTATAATCGTAATTATCATTATAACCATAATCATATTCATCATCGTCATAGCTGTACGCCGATGAATTGAAGCTTACCAATGCGGATTCTACAATCTGCCCGCCGTCGCCTTCGGCAAACAGATGCACCAGAATATCATATTGTTCGCTTCCGCCGTTGGCTGAAACGTGCAATTCGTAAAACTCCTGATAGTCATAGCCATCTGAGCGCGTGTATAATTCGCTTTGCATAAAATAAGTATCATATTGATCAATGCTCTGCGAGGCAAGATGACATAGAATATCGCCGCAATCTTCAATGGCGCGGCTGCCAGTGCTGATGTATTCTACCCAGTCCGCTGCGTTGGTACGCCAATTGCTGATTTGCAAACTGTTTTCGCCGAGTGGAACGCCGTCATCGCTATAACAGGGATATTGAACAACACGTTTCCATGCGCCGCTTTGATCCGCCGGATATGCAGATCCATCCCCCCATAAATCCAGCGCCGCATAGGTATTCCATGTATCCAACAGGCTTGCATCGGCAAACGCCATGGGAACAGGCAGACAGCTGATTGCGAGGATCGCGATGATGAATATCGAAATGTATTTCATGATGGTTATGCTCCATTCGGTTTTTTCGGGCTGCTGCGCTTCACAAAAATCACTGCATTACAGCTAATAACCTGTTAATCAGTGCAATACAGGTATTCCGACAGAATCCAACCCGTGGTGTCGTTGTAATTGCACATCGTCCATTTGCCGTATTCGCCGTAGCCGAGCACGTAGGCGCCGAGGGGAACCTTTTGCAGGCGTGCGCTGGAGGTGGATGCTTCCGCGCGGAGCGAAACGAATTCGTTGCAGTAGGCAACACGCATGTCCAAACCGGGATCTGTTTCGAAGAAGGTGGCCCATGTCCATGTGCCGTCTTCATTCACATGGGATCCGACTGCGGGGGAGCCAAACGTTTCGAAGCCAGGATAGTAATCATAGAAATTCACATCGTCCATCAGGCTGTACAGAATGGAATTGGATCTGCGCGGAGAATAGCTGGGCGTATTGTAAGTGTAGGAATAGCCGCCGCCGTAGCCGTAGGAGCTGCCGCCCATGCCGGAAATATACTTCGTCAGAATGTAGCCGCTAAGCCCATTGTAATAGCAATACGCAAATTCGCTGCTGTATTCGTAGCACTGCACCGTTTCGCCGCGGGCAACGCGCGTGACCGCGGGCGCTTTCGTGCTGGGGGTGCTGCGCAGTGTAACGAATTCATTGCAGTTTACAATCGTGCGCTGGCCGAGATAGTTTGCGCCGCCCGCGGAGGAGCCGCCGCCGGAACCGTTCGAAAGATAGGTGGACAGAATGTAGCCCCAGCAGCCGTTGTAATAGCATTCGGTGAATTCCGAATTGTAATAATAGGCTTCCACGCGCGCGCCCAGCGGAACGGCGGCAATTCTGTCCGAGTTCTTATCGGGGGAAGATCGGAGCGAAACCCATTCCCGACAGTTGATTACGGTCAGCGTGCCGAGATAGCTTCCGCTGGCAAACGCGCACGATGCGCCGATCGATGCCAGAATCAGGATCAATACAAGTGCGATCGATAAGGTTCTTTTCATGATGATTTCCTCCTGTTGATCTTTGTTGGGGTTTCATTTTAAAACTGAATTGGATGATCAATAAACCTCCTGCAATGCCTCCAGCAGGAAGGTGTTGCCGTCGAACCGTTTTGCGCCGGTCCAGCCGGTGATTGTGCCATCGTCGAAAAACAGTTCACACAGCACCCACCAGATGTCGTTTTCATTGTCCCAATACTTTGCATGCAGCGCTGCATAATGTCCTGCCATTTCATAGGTGCCAAGGCTCGCGGTATGGGTGGACGGGCCTTCGCGCAGATGGAGATCCTGATTTGCGAGTGCGATCTGCGTATAGCCATAGATCGCGTCTACATCGATATCATCTTCAAGTTCATAGGTGCTTTCATCCGGCAGCGCGCCCAGATCGAATGTGGCGCTGTCGAAGCGCTTTACGCCCGTCCAGCCGGTAATGCGGCTTCCGTTGTAGATAAAGCTGCAGCGTACCCACCAGATGGAGTTTATGTAATCCCAGCTCTTCGCGCTCAGTTCAACGTATTGCCCCTTCATTTCATAGGTGCCAAGGCTTGTGGTATCCGTCGATGGGCCGCTGCGCAGGGATAGCTTTTGATTGGCGCGCGCCTGCTGCGTATAAGAAAATGCGCTTGCAGGAACGGCGAACGCGGTCAGCAGCAGCGCAATTGCCAGCGCGATGGTAAAGAAGCGTTTTATCTGTTTCATATGCAAATCCTCCCTTTATGTATCGCTGTATGCTTCGGTGGTATAATGTCGGATCAGTGCGGGCAGAAGATATCGATTTGCGCGCCAGATCGATGCGATTGCGCCGTCCTCCAATGGACATGCGCCGGAGCCGTTTTCGATCGTGATGGCGGCGCGGTTCTGGGTCAGAACCATATAATCGCTGCAGCCCGCGGCGTCCTGACCGTTGGCATAGCACGATTGCATGGGATAGCCGGTCACGATGGATGCGATCAGCGCCAGTTCGGCGTTTTTCTGCCAGGTATCGCCGCTGCATCCGTATTCCCAGTACACGCAGTTGCCGGCGGAATGATAGGAAATCACGCAATCGGGATCCACCTTTTCAATCAGCGCAAGAATCGCCTGCGTTTCCGGCGCGCATACCGGCGCCTGTCCCTTGTATTTTTCCGAGGATGGCGCCGCGTTGCCGATGTATTCCTGCCAGAATTGTGGGAAATTGCGGTTCAGATCGACGCCCTCGGCATTGGCTTTCCATTTTTTCCAATAATCGTCGGTCTGCGATTCGCGGCTGCAGATTTGCCGCAGCGCTTTTTTCAGATCGTCGTCGCGGATCGCCTCGATCCCAAACTGCGATAGGGAAACGCCGTCCGGATTCATCATCGGCACGATGTAGATGCAGAAGGCGTTCTGATCCAGGTTCAGCTTGCCGGACTGCAATTCTTCCAGCAGATTTTCCGCCTGCAGCATGGCGATCAGCGAATTGATGTATTCGCGGCCATGGATCGCCGCCTGTACGACAAAACGATGTTCTGCCGCTCGATTGCCGATTCGCAGCGCGATGATTTCCCGCTGATCCGCCGAAACACCGATGCGTTCAAGCTCCACGAAATTTGCATACTGCGCGCACAGCGCCTGCGCATCCTCCATCAGCTGTTCATGGGTATAAAACGCCGAATCCATGGAAACACATTGTGCATATCCAACCGTGCCCGAAATCAGAAGCACGGCGATCATATATAGCATCATGATTCGTTTCACAATCGATCTCCAATCCTGCAAATGCAAACAGGCAAAACGTTCGTCCCTTCGATCACTGGCGGATACCGGAATTGCTGGAATTATTTGCAACCAGCTGGGAATAGTATACATCGAAATTAAAATAAAATCAATAAAAATTAAAGAATGAAATGCGATAAATTAAAAATTAACAAAATGAAATTTCGCGCGATACAAAAAGAAATGTATAACAGATATAAAAGAGCGTTCCCGAAGCGGAACGCTCTCGAACTTTAAGCTTCAGCGCAGGCGTTTTTGCACTTCCGTTTCATTCGGATCGCACAGATCTGGCTGAACGTGAATGTATTTACACGCTTCATAAAGCACGTCGGCAATGTGCGCATGCACGCCCGCTACATGATGGATATACGGGCCGCAGACCACCTTGTGTTCGATTTCCAGCCAATCCTTGAATTCGATCCAGCCGTAAGTGCCGTTCGTTTTTGGACCATCCACGGTTTTGCCCTCCGCGATCAGCATGGAGTATTGATCCATGGTGCTGTCGAAGCGCAGTATGGTTACATCGCCATCCTCGATTCTGAATCCGCCGACGGTGGGACGGTTTTCATCAAAATTGCCCTTGATGCAGGGTTTGCACGCCCTGGTTGCGGTTTTTCGCGTAAAAACGCCGCAATGCCAGAACAGCTCCGCGTTATCGTTGGTGGGATGCCTTTGGGTAATGTCGGCGAAGAAGGGATCCTTTTCCCATCCGGTTGCCGCGGCCGCGATCACTGCGGTCACCGCGCCGTTTACATCGCCTTCGCATACGGTGGGGATGCCTTCGCCGGTTAGTTCGCCGAAAACGAAGCAGGATGCGATGCCCGCCATATCGCGCATCGGGCCCCAGCAGGTGGAAGCAACCGCAGAAAGGTCCTTTTCCCGCACCCATTCCAGCATTGCCTTTTTCAGCGCCGCCGTTCGATACAGAGATTCTTCATCTACCTGGATTTCGCAGTTTTCCCTGTATTCGGTTACCGTGTCGATCAGGAATTCGCGCTGCGTTTCCAGAATTTTGCGGTACCGCTGCTGCAATTCAATCAGGGTAACGGTTTCAACTTCGATGCCGAATTTTTCCAGCAGCTGCTGTTCATTGTATTTTACCGACCAGAATTCCGCCGGACGATTGGATACCAGTCCGATGCGCAGATGGGTCAGCGATTTTACCACCGCTGCGACGTTCATAAACCTGTGCAGGCTTCGCTCAAAGCATTCATCCTCCAACCAGCAGTTGGACATATAGCTGAAAGGCACGCCGAAATCGCGCAAAACCTTTCCGGTAGCCATAACGCCGCACTGCGCATCGGTGGCGCGGCCGAAATCGTGCGCCGGATC
This sequence comes from uncultured Clostridia bacterium, assembly GCA_934663625.1. Classification (GTDB taxonomy): domain Bacteria; phylum Bacillota; class Clostridia; order Christensenellales; family Aristaeellaceae; genus SFTH01. The sequence goes on along the minus strand of CAKUKP010000024.1, from coordinate 10,630 downwards.
GGGCGCGGGATCGCGCGGCGCCCAGAGCAGCAGCGGCTTGCCGACCAGCTTGCCTACCTTCGCGACGGCGTCTTCAGTGCCAAAGTTGCAATGCGGAGCGAATACCGCGTCAACCTTTTGTTCGATGAAGAAATCGGCGACCTTTTTCGCATCGGAACCGAGCCGGATCATGCCGTCCGCAACGATATCGTCAAGTGCTACGAAATCGATGCCCATCTCCGTCAGTTTTTCCTTGATCGCATCGCGGTTCCTGCCTGCGATTTCAACATTGCAGAAAAAATTACCGTCCACATTGCGTCGGGTACACAAAAGCCCAAGTTTTACATGCTTGTCAATCATATTTCTTCTCCTGTTTTGGAAAGGGCTTGCAGGGTTGAACCCGCAAGCCCTGATCGATTATTTTGTTTTGATGGCTTCTAAAGCAGCTTTCGCGATATCTTCCGCGGTCAGATGATATAGCTTTAAAAGCGCCATGGCGTCGCCGGATCGACCGAAGCAATCCTGAACGCCTACCCGCTTTACGGGCACGGGGTGATGATCGGATACGACCTCGGCAACGGCTGCGCCCAGTCCACCCAGCACGTTGTGTTCCTCGGCGGTTACGATGCAGCCGGTTTCCTCGGCGGCCTTGACTACAGCCTGAACATCCAACGGTTTAATCGTATGCATATTCAGTACGCGTGCATCGATTCCATCCGCCTTCAGCATTTCCGCCGCCTTCAGTGCGTCCGGTACCATCAGACCGGTGGCGATGATGGTTACATCCTTGCCGTCTTTCAGCTGCACGGATTTGCCGATTTCAAAATGGTATCCCGCAAAATCGTTTACGATTTCTACCGGCAGGCGACCGATGCGGAGATATACGGGGCCGACGAATTCGGATATTGCCTGAACTGCCGCTTCCGTTTCGATGGCGTCTGCGGGACAGATCACCGTCATGCCGGGGATTGCGCGCATCAGCGCGATATCCTCGATGCACTGGTGCGTCGCGCCGTCCTCGCCGACGGAAAGACCAGCGTGCGTACCGACGCATTTCACGTTCAGGTGCGGATAGCAGATGCTGTTGCGAATCTGATCATAGCCGCGCCCCGCCATGAACATGGCGAATGCGTGCGTAAAGGGAACATAGCCCATCGTGGAAAGACCGGCTGCCATTCCGAGCATGTTTGCCTCCGCAATTCCCACATTGAAAAATCTGTCGGGATATGCGTTTCCGAAAATCGCGGACATTGTGCACGTGGAAACATCGCCGTCCAGCGCAACGATCTTTTTATTTGCGCCGACTGCCTTTAAAGCTTCGCCGTAGGCGTGTCTGGTTGCAATTTTATCTGCCATAATCAGCCCTCCAATTCCGCACGGCGCGCATAGAGCTCATCAAACGCCATTTTGAACTGTTCATCATTCGGGGTTTTGCCATGCCATTCATGCCTGCCCTCCATAAAGGAAACGCCTTTTCCCTTTACTGTGTTTAAAATGATCATGGACGGGCGGCCTTTTTCTGCCTTTGCGCGATCGATTGCATCGGAAATGGCTTCAACGTCGTGCCCATCGATCGACTGGGTAAAGAATCCAAAGCTTTCAAATTTGGCTTTCAGATCGCCGGTGTCCAGAACTTCCTTTACGGTTCCATCCAGCTGCACTTTGTTGGAATCGACAAACGCGACGAGGTTATCCAACTGATGCGCGCCCGCGTACATGCAGGCTTCCCAGATCTGACCTTCCTGAATTTCGCCATCGCCCATGACCGCATAAACGGTTAAATCCTTATGGGCGAGCTTTGCACCCTGCGCCATGCCGACCGCCGTGGAAAAGCCCTGTCCAAGCGAACCGGTGGACATATCTACGCCGGGCACATGCGTCATTTCGGCATGACCGGAAAGGTGGCCGTCGATCCTGCGGAAGGTGTCCAGCAGAGCAACATCGAAGAAGCCGCGCAGCGCCAGCGTGGGGTAGAGCGCCACGGTGCAATGTCCCTTGGAAAGCACGAAGCGATCGCGGTCGGCCCACTGCGGTTCATCGGGACGGATGTTCATTTTGTCAAAGTAGAGAACGGCCATCAATTCGGACATGGAGAATGCGCCGCCGATGTGGCCGGAATGCGCTTTCTGCACCATTTTCAATCCGGTGATGCGGATATCCATTGCCTTACGCATCAATTCACGCTTTTTACAGCTGGTCATTGTATTTTCCGCCTTTCAAGAAAATCTTCGATCTGTTTTTCGTCAAATTCCCAGCAGACGCCCGTATTCGTTGCACAGCGGATGCAGAATCGGCTCATCCTCTTCGATTTGCGCATACTGCTGCGGCTGCAATTCGATATGGTAATTGTCCGTATTATCATCGTTGATCTTGGAAACCTCGCCGCAGATCAAATCGCCGGTTCCGGGCAGAGATCCGAACGTGTGCGCTACGCCGGGGGTGATCGTAATGGAGTTGCCGGGCTGGATCATTACGATCTCACCGGGCTGATAGGTGTGCAGGATACCATCCTGGCGTACGGTTACGGGCGTATCGACCGCTTTTCCGTCCACCGTGTTGTACAGCTTTAAAAACATCGGGCCGCCGGCGCGATTGATGATATCTTCGGTTTTGAAACCGTGATAATGAATGGGCAAACGCTGGCCATCCTGGAAAATCAGCAGCTTTTCTGCATACGGAACACCGACCTCCGGCTTATAGAGCATACCGTTTCGGATGGTGAACAGTGTGCAGCCGATTTCGGAAAAACGGTTCAGACCATGATCTGTCAAATCCCAGCCCAGCATAAGTTCCTTGATGAAATCCAGTTCGTCCTTATGCGCCTTCCAATCGTCCATCGTCCAATAGCCGAAATCCGGCAGGGAAATATTGTTCTTTTTCAGAAGATCCTTTGCATACTGAATGGAATGGTTTACCAATGATCTTTTCATGATCTGTGCCTCCTTAAAATACAATCGTTTCTTTCATGGGTTTCCAGAAGGTTTCTCCGGCAAGCGGCTGCTGGCATTCGCCGGTTACGCGCAGCCATTCAATGTAGGTTTCGTTTTCATACAGCGCAGGATCTTCCTTGCCGTTGAAATCCTGAAACTGCAACAGATAGGGCTTGTGCAGATCGGTTACAAAAATGGATGATTTGCGGAAGCCGTTCTGATAGCACAGATCGTGGATGATCTGCGGCTGTTCATCGTGCAGGCGAATGTATTCATCCAGCTTGCCATCCCGCACGCCGATGATGATGCCCTGCGATTTCAGATGATCATAGCAATCGCCTGAATGCAGCTTGAATTCATAAACGTGGCGGTTCATTTTCCATCCGTTCAGAAGATCGGTGTTTGCGCGCAGAAAATCAAACAGCTTGTCGGCGTTGCAATCTTCGTTTAGCATATAGAATTGGAATGCGTATTCAGTGCCTTCGATTTCCTGCGTATAGATTCTTGCGTGAAGCAGTCCCAGCGCTTTCAGCTTTTCTTCATTTTCCCGAAGAAATTGGATGCCCTGCGCCAGCGCGGCTGCTTTTTCAGCGGTCAGTCCGCATGAAAATGAGTATTTTCCTTTCATTTTACCTCCTCATCAGATAAAGGCTTTTCCGATTTCAGCGCTGATTTCAGAACCGGACAGCGCGAAGAAATCTTCGCCCTTCAATTCGCGAACAATTTTTTTATCCTTGAAGATCAGAATCCGTCTGGCAAGTGCGATCATTTCATTCATATCGGAAGAAATCAGGATGATCGTCTTGTGTTCCTTTGCCGCAAGATCCCAGATCAGATCGTGAATGTATTGCTTCGCGCCGATATCCACACCCACCGTAGGTTCATCGATGATTAAAATATCGCAGTCTGCCGCGAGCCATTTTGCGATGGATATTTTCTGCTGGTTGCCGCCTGAAAGTTTTCCGGCGGGGACGGTCAGGCTGGGCGTTTTGATGTTCAGCTTATTCCTGTATTGCGTGGCTAGATTGCGCTCCTTGCCAAGGCTGATCAGATTCGATTTGCCGGTAAAGCAGTTTTCCAGCGAATTGATGCAGATGTTTGTGGCGACGGAGTGGGTGAGAAACAACCCTTCTTCTTTTCTGTTTTCCGTCACATAGCCGATTTTGTATTTTTTCAACGCCTGTTTCAGCGATTTAATGTCAACCTTTTTTCCATACAGGTAAATATTTCCGCTTTCGCGATGATCAATATTTAAAATTGTTCGAACCAATTCAGTGCGGCCGCTGCCCACCAGCCCATAGAAGCCCAGAATTTCTCCGCGATGCACTTCGAAGCTCAGATCGCTGAAACCGTGAATCTTCGAACAAATATTTTCCGCTTTTAAGGCAACTTCGTTTTCATACGCATCCAATCTGCCGCGATATTCATACACGAAATCGCGCCCGATCATCATGCGGATGATCCTTGCGTTATCCATGTTTTCGATTCGATCCGTACCCACAAGGCAGCCATCGCGCATTACGGTTACGCGATCCGCGATAATCTGTACTTCCTCCAACTTGTGCGATACGAAAATGATAACCAGACCCTTATCGCGCAGCTTGCGAACCAGATTAAACAGCAGTTCGGCCTCGTGCGGCGTGAGGGATGAAGTGGGTTCATCCAGAAGCAATACCTTTGCATCGGCGCTCAGCGCCTTTGCGATCTGAATTTGCTGCTTGTGCGCGGCGCTCAGGAAGCGCACCTTCTTTTCCGGTGGGAAATCAAGGCCGACTTCATCCATGTATTTTTTGGCGAAGGCATTGATTTCCTTCCAATTCACGAAGCCAAAACGGGTGAAACGATCGATTTTATCGTTGCAAATGTTTTCAGCGATGCTGCTTTCCGGAATCATCTGGATTTCCTGATGCACCATGCTGATGTGATGGCGCACGGAATCGCCGTAACCGTTCAGCTTCAATTCTTCTCCATCCAGAATAACCTTGCCTTCGTCTGCCTTATAAATGCCACAGATAATTTTCATCAGCGTACTTTTGCCTGCGCCATTTTCACCAAGCAGAGCATGGATTTCACCATTATTAAACGTTACGTTGATATCCTGCAGCGCTTTTACGCCGGGAAATGACTTGGAAACGCTTTTGATCTCTAGCATTTGGGTTTTCCTCCGCTAATCTTATTGAACAGACGTAATTCCAGTTGGTGTGAATCGGTGTGATCTTCCTTTCGAAAGACCACACCGAGGTTACGTAATTACTTGGACATGTAAACGGTTTCGAGGTCGGCAGCGATCTTTTCGGAAAGCGCCTTTACGTCCTCGGGGAAGGTTTCCACGTTGTCCTTGGTGATGAATACATAGCCGGTTACGATGTGCTTGCCGAATTCAACCATGTTCCAACCTTCTGCCAGGTGGAGCAGGGTCAGCATGCCGATGTAGCCCTGGCCATAGCCATTCTGCGCGATGCCCAGATCGATTGCGCCGGAGTTTACGCCCGCCAGCACTTCATCAGAGGGGTCGGTCGCAACGGCGTAGAGGTGCTTTGCATCCGCATTGGAAGCATAGTAATCCGCCAGCGCAGTGGCCAGACCGCGGGAAGCGGTGCCGCCGGTCGCGATGATGCCGTTTGCATTCGGATTCGCTGCAAGCGCATCGGCAACCTTTTCATAGCCTTCGTCCTGCGTGTTGATATCGCCGATCGTCTGGCAGATGGTCGCGTCCGGATATTCCGCAACAGCGGCTTCAACGCCGCGCTGACGTTCCAGCGTATTTACATCGCCCAGATTTTCCAGAACATCGATGATAACCGCTTTTTCGCCGGTCGCTTCGATATCCTCGATCATTTTCTTGGTTGCGTTGTAGGAATAATCGTAAACATCGCCGCAAACGGTTACCGGCGCAACCTGGGGATCGTTCATAACGCCGCCGTAGTTCACAACGGTGCAGCCGAAATCGATCATTTCACGATACAGTGCGTTTGCACCGGAAGTGTCCGCGCCATATACCATGAACAGATCGTAGCCTTCGGCCATCTTGGCCTGTACCATCTGGTTTTCAACATCCTGCGTCCATTCGGTGCCGATGACGTAATCGACGGTGATGCCGTACATTTCTTCGATCGCCTGATAGCCGGGCTGGATGTTGTCCTCAAAATAGGTGTCGGGCGCCGGCCAGTAGATCAGGATCTTGTATTCAGACGGATCCTTGGACAGGGTCAGCGAAAATTCTTCTGCCATCGCGCCGAAGCAGGCAACGGACAGAAGGGCAACCAGGAGCAGTGCAATGATTCTTTTCATGTTCGATTCCTCCAAGTTTTTATTTTAATAAAGACGCTTCGCGCTTTATTATTCAAATTGTCGGTCAGCGCATCTTTTCTGCGATGCGCAGACGGATGGATTCGATGGAAACCGCAATCAGGATGATCAGTCCCAGGAATACCTGTTCATAGTATACGTCTACGTTCATCATCGTCAGGCCGTTGCGCACCATGGTCAGGATCCATGCGCCGCAATAGAAGCCCAGCGCGGTGAAGCTGCCGCCGATCAGCGGAATGCCGCCGATTGCACAGACGGCGATGGAATACATCATCCAGTCGGCGCCGGTATTTGGAGATACCGTGCCGGTTCTGCTCGCCCACAAAATGGCGGCGATGCTGGCAAACAGGCAGGAAAGGATGTTGCAGGCGATGATTACGCCGTCAACATTGATGCCGGACAGGCGCGCCGCGGTGCGGTTTCCGCCGACCGCCAGAACATTGCGTCCAAAGCGCGTGTGCCTGAATATAATGAACAGCATCAGCACAAATACGAGCATCAGGATTGCGAGGAAGGAGAAGGAACTGCCGATCTTGGTTCTGCCGATCCACGTCAGCGAAAGCGGAACATCGTAGGGATAGCCGTGCGTGTAGCCGATGGCAAGTCCGTTAAATACAAAGGACATTGCCAATGTGATGATCCACGGGTTCAAACGAAGCTTGACGACCATCAAACCGATGATCAAACCGCAGAGCGCTGCGGTGGCAAGGCAGACCAGAACGGATGGAATGGTGGGAACGCCCCAGTTGTTCATCAGCGCGCCCATTACAACGGTGGTCAGTGCGCCGACGCCGCCGATGCCCAGGTTCATATCGCCGATCACCATCAATATCAGCTGCGAACCGCCGATGAATCCATAAATCGCCGCTGTTCGTGAAAGATTGAAAATGTTATACGGCGTCAGGAATGAAGATGTTGTGATTGCAAATATCCCGACCAGCACAATGATCGCGACAATGGCGCTGGAATAGGATTGCATAAAGAAGCGTTTCCACAAGGGCATTGCACTCAGCGCATCGGTCTTGCTGTTATTTTTCATTGATGTTCTTCCTCCTGATTATCAATACAAGTTTAGGCAAATCTGTCCTGCACTTCAGACAGGATTGGGGTGCCTGTACTTTTTGAATTTAGTATAATTGTATCATCGAGAATTCTGAATGTAAATACTGAAACGAACGAATCTACATAATGACCATGTAGAGAAGAATAAAATAGCATAAAACGACAAGGAATTTACATATAAAAGTACATGATGAAACGCATTGTGAGATTATATAAAATACATGTTTGAACGCGCGGAGTATATATCGCTGTTTGAAACATGTTTATCTATCCAAATGTGATGAATTGATGCTCGATACATTGTTCTATTTGTCTATCAAAAATTGATAAAGAATTCGCACTTTTAGTTTGCGTTTTGTTGACAGCCGGTATATAATACAGATATATAAAATACGATAGGAAATAGATTTGGATGAATACAGATTCTAAAAAGACAGGTATGAAATATATGGAAATTTACGATTGGGTGGTTGCGGCCATACTGAACGGGCAATTTCCGTACAACTCAAAAATACCATCGGAATCGGAAATGATGAAGCGCTTTTCCGTAAGCCGGCAGACCGTAAGAAATGCAATCAAGCGGCTTGTTGCAAACAACTATATAAAAAGCGTTAAAGGAAGCGGCAATTATGTGCTGCGCGAGGTTAATCAAAAATCCAATGTGGTCGGCGTTATGTTTACCGTCATATCGGGCTATATCTGCGCTGATATCTTCAATGGGTTAGAATCTGTATTGTCCAAACATGGATATGGAATACAACTTGAGCTTTCGCATTGCACGGTGGAAAACGAAGCGAAGTTTATCCGGCGGATGCTGAAAAGCAATGTGGCAGGCCTGATTCTGGAGCCGACCAAAAGCGGGTTTCCAACCCCGAATGCGAAATTATTTCAGAAGCTGGATGAGGAAAACATTCCCTATGTATTCGTCAACAGCTGCTACAGCAATGTAAAAGCGAATGCGGTCGTCTGGAATGATGAAAAGGTTGCCTTTCACATGACTCGCCATCTGATTAAGACCGGACATCCCAACATCGCGTGCTTTTTCCGCTTCGATGAAATGCAGGGCATTCAGCGATACATGGGCTATATAAACGGCCTGCATGATTGCGGGCTGGAAGTGGATGAAAACAATATCTGCTGGTACAGCATAAATGACGAGGAAAATTTTGTGACGCGCAATGAAAGCAGTATCAATCGTGTTTTGGATCGGGCGATTCAATCCTGTTCCGCAATTATCTGCTATAACGATATCATTGCCGCAACGATCATCAATAAACTGCGCAGTCGGGGGATCGTCGTTCCTCAGCAGATGACGATCGTAAGCTTCGATAATTCGAATCTGGTGCAGTTCTTTGGGATCGACGGCTTCCTGAGCTTTGATCATCCCAAGGCAAAGCTGGGCGAAGCCGCCGCAAAGATGCTGATTCGATGCATTCAGGAAAATCAGAACGAAAAAAAGGTGATTACCGTAACCACCAAATGACGCAAATGATTCAGGGAGAAACAGAACGCCTTCGCGCTAATGCTCGCGAAGGCGTATTGCTTTGAATTTCAGCTGTCCTCTTCGTTCATGTTTTTCTGGATGTCCGTTTCCTTGCGCATAGCTTCGGAATTGTGCTTTTTCTGATTCGGCAGGGAAAAGAATATGAAGATAATTACCGCGCTTACGCCGATGCCGACGATCTGGCCGACGCCTGCGAAGCACAATCCGCCGATCAGCACGCATACAAATGTAATCGCAGCCTGTGCAAGGGCGTTCAGCCAGCTATTGCCATTCGCCTTTCCACAGGCAAACGCCAATACGGTAACAACGATCAATACGGGTAAGTTCATCGCCATGCGATCACACTCCTTTATTATCAGCAATTGATCCCACAACCATTATAGCATGAAATGCGAATCGGCGCAACTGCATCAGATCTGGTACAGTTTGGTATACTTATCCTCCAGATAATCCAGATAGTAATCGGGGTTCAGCGACTCGCCGGTGATGGCGCGAATCCACGCGTCGGGATCCATCAGCGATGCGCGATTGAATACGTTTTCGCGCAACCAGTTCAGCACGCAGGACAGATCGCCGCGGCGCACGCTTTCCCATACGTCGATTTCGCGCTCCATCGTGCGCAGAATCTGCGCGCCGTAGGCGTTGCCCAGCGCGTAGGACGGGAAATAACCAAACGCCATCGTCCAATGCACATCCTGCAGGCAGCCGTCGCGGTCGTTCGGCACATCTACGCCCAGGTATTCTTTATACTTGCGATTCCACATCGCGGGCACATCGTCCACCGTGATTTCGCCGTTCACCATCGCGCGTTCGATTTCATAGCGCACCATGATGTGCAGGCAGTAGGTTAGTTCATCCGATTCGGTGCGAATCAGGCTGGGGCGCGCGATGTTTACGCCCTCGTACAGCTCGCGCTCCGAAACGCCGTCCATTAAATCCTTTGAAACCTCGCACAGCTTCGGATAGATGAAATGGATAAACGCCTCGCTCCTGCCGATGATGTTTTCATAGAAGCGCGAAATGCATTCGTGCATCGCGCTGGTCATCATATTGTCCACATGATTCTTTTCGAATTCCGCCGGTTCATACATCATGAACAGCGCGTGTCCGCCCTCATGCAGCGTGGTAAAGATGTTCGATATGAAATTATCCTCGAAATAATGCGTGGTAACGCGCACATCCTTCGATCCGAAATTCGTGGTGAAGGGATGTTCGGTGGTCATCAATGTCAGCGCGGTGGAGCGCAGACCTTCGATCTCCAGCAGGTATTTCGAAAATGCTTCCTGCTGCGGAATCGGGCAGCGGCGCGTGAGGAAATCCTCGCGGATGGGCTTACCGTTTTCTACGATGCGCTTCACAAGCGGCACGATGCGCTCGCGCAGGCGCGCAAAAAATGCGTCCAGCTGCGCCTGATTGCCGCCCTTTTCATAATCGTCCAGGCATGCGTCGTAGGGCTTTTCGGGGCGTTCATCGCGCAGCGCGACCGCGCGGCGGGTGAAATCCACGATTTCGGCAAGGCTGCCCTTGAACTGCGCGAAATCATCCGCCTTCTTGGCGGCGAGCCATGCGCCGTAGGCGCGCGCCATGGCGCTGTCCATCTGATAGGCGAAATCGGCGGAAATGTTCTTCGTCTTGCACCAGTCCTCGTAGCGGCGATCCACCGCATGGCGCTCAAGGTCGGTAAGCCCATCGGGATCATCGTGCAGCTCGGTCAGCAGGCGCGCATATTTTTTGGAATGCGTCAGCTTGTGCACCATGTTTTCTACCAGCGCGATATCCTCGCCCGCGCGCTCCATGCCCTCTTCGGGCGCGCAGCACTGCTGATCGAATTGCAGCTTGCCCGCCG
>CAKUKP010000023.1 GCA_934663625.1 uncultured Clostridia bacterium | reverse complement strand
GGAGTTTCTCTTTTCACCTCACCGCTTAAGCTTCTTTGAACCCCACGCCTAGCGTGGGGTTTTCGGTACACAAAAAACGCCGAGGTTCCCGAAGGAACCCCGACGCTTATTAAACTACTTTCCGATCGTTCGATTCAGCGATTTGCTTATTCGAAGCTCCAGAAATCTTCAACGTTGGAAGAATCCACCATGAACAGATCGATGTTGGTCTGAACCGGATTTTCCTTGCCTTCGAAGTAGTTGATCGCGCCTTCGAAGATGAACTGCGCCAGAACCCAGGCATCAACGTTCAGGCAAGCGGTGTAGTTCGGATCTTCATCGTGGAGCAGACCGAAGGGTTCTGCGCCGTAAGCGCCCATGGAGAACACCTTCACATCGGTGTCGCCAACCTGCTGCAGAGCGGAAACCGCGCCCATCGCGCCGTTGTCAACGTCGGAGATGATGCAGTCATAGGGAACAACAACTGCGGAAACGGCCTTTTCGGCGGTTTCACGGTTGCCCTGAGAATCGTACTTGTCGATGATGGTGATTTCCACATCGTCCGCCGCATCAAAGACCTCGTGCAGGCCTACGAAGCGCTCCTGGCAATGGGTGGAAACCGCGTTGGTCAGCTCAATGATGGTCGCCTTGCCGCCGAGGTTTTCACGAACGTAGTTCACGAAATATTCGCCGGTGATGGTGCCGGTGGCCTTCTGATCCCAGGTAACGGTGGTGACCGCCTTTTCGGCGCCGTCGGTCCAGTAGCCGTCATAGATGATGACCGGAATGTTCGCTTCGATCGCCTTGTTCAGCGCCTGTGCGGAGCCATCGGGGGTGATGGGATCGACCATGATGATGTCAACTTCGTTGGCGATCATGTTTTCGATCTGCTTGGTCTGGGTTTCGTCATTCAGGTCGCCGTCCTCGCAGGACAGTTCCGCGCCATAGTATGCGCCGAGCGCTTCCAGCGCCTTCGCCAGCGCCGCGCACCATTCATCGCCCTTGTAGCAGATGGAGCAGCCGATCTTCTTGCCTTCCAGCGCGGTGGTATCCTGCAGCACAACTGCGGCGGGGATGCCCAGCGCAGCGGCCTTTTCATCGGCGGAAACGACGCTGCTGTCAACGGTTTCGGCGATTGCGGCCATGGACAGAACCATAACCAGCGCCAGGATCAGGGTAATCACTTTCTTCATGGTAGTACCTCCTAATATTTTTTAAACAGGATTGATCCTGCCTAAATCAAACGCACATGGCCATAATCTTTTCCTGCGTGGCCTCCGCAGCGGTCAGCTCGCCCATCTTATGTCCTTCATGCATGACCATGATGCGATCGCACATGCCCAGCAGTTCCGGCATTTCAGAGGAGATCATAATAACCGTCTTGCCCTCGCGCACCATTTCCGTCATCAGGCGGTAGATTTCCGCCTTCGCGCCGACGTCGATGCCGCGGGTGGGCTCATCGAGGAACAGAATTTCCGAATTCTTGAACAGCCACTTGGCGATAACCACCTTCTGCTGGTTGCCGCCGGACAGATACTGAACCTCGGTTTCAATATCGGGGGCAACCACGCGCAGCTTTTTGGCGTATTCGCGGCTCATATCGTTTTCGAGCTTTTTGCGGATCACGCCGCCCTGAATGACGCGCGGAAGGTTCACCAGCGTGGTGTTCTTGCGCACGGACATGATCTGTACCAGGCCCTGCAGCTTGCGATCCTCCGGAATCAGACCCAGACCATCCTTGATGGCGTGCGAGAACCGGTGATAGTGTACCTTCTTGCCGCGCACGAAAATTTCGCCGCTCTCCGGCTTATCGATGCCCAGAATGGCGCGCGCCAGTTCCGTGCGGCCTGCGCCGACCAGACCGGAGATACCGAAGATTTCGCCCTGCTTTACTTCAAAGGAAATATCCTTCAGAATGCCGCGGGAGAGATTCTTAACCTCCAGAATCGTCTTGCCGGTGGGCACCTGCTCCTTCGGGTATTCCTGACCCATTTCGCGGCCGACCATCATATTGATCAGGCTCTGGCGATCCAGCTGTTCGATCGGCAGCGTATCGATGTGCTTGCCGTCGCGCAGCACGGATACGTTGTTGCACAGATCGAATACTTCGTCCAGACGGTGCGAAATATAGATGATGGTGATGCCCTTTTCGCGCAGCTGGCGAACGATGCGGAACATAACCTCCAATTCGCGGTTGGTCAGCACCGCGGAGGGTTCATCCATAACCAGAATCTTGGAATTGTTATTGATGGCGTGCATGATTTCCACAATCTGCTTTTTCGCAACGGTGAGCGAAGAAACCTGCGCGTTTACATCGATATCCATGCCCAGATCCGCCACGATTTCCTTCGCGCGGCGGCGCATGCCCTTCCAGTCCACCAGACCGTTCTTCATCAGCACGTTGCCGAGGAACATGTTTTCCGCAACGGACAGCGGTTCCGCCAGCTTGATTTCCTGATGCACAACGCTGATGCCCGCGCGGCGCGCTTCGATGGGGTTGGCGAAGGCGCATTCCTTGCCTTCGAGGATGATTTTGCCCGCTGTGGGCTGATAAATGCCTGCGAGTACCTTGATCAGCGTGGATTTGCCCGCGCCGTTTTCACCGACCAGACCGTGGATCGTGCCGCGTTCAACGTTGATCGTGACATTATCCAGCGCCTTTACGCCGGGGAATTCCTTGCTGATGCCCTGCAAGCTGAGAATGATATCCTTGCTCATGATGCTCTTCCTGCCTTTCCAGCTGTCAGGGTCAAACCTTCTTGCGGTTGCTCAGTACGTCGAGCACGATGGCGAGAACCAGAACGACGCCCTTCAGAACATCCTGCACGAAGGGATCGACGCCCAGCTGGGAGAAGCCGTTGAACAGGGTGTTCAGGAAGATGCAGCCGAACATGGTGCCGATTACGTTGCCCTTGCCGCCCGCCAGCGATACGCCGCCGATGATGGAGGAAATAACCGCGTCGAATTCATAGTTCTGGCCGTTGGTTACGGCGACGGAGTCCAGGCGGCTCATCAGTACCAGACCGCCGAACGTCGCCAGAATGCCGCCCAGCACGAACGTGCCGAAGTGCACCAGCTTTACATTGATGCCGGAGAAAAACGCCGCTTCACGGGATCCGCCGACGGCGTACAGGTTGCGGCCGATCTTCGTCTTGCTGGTGATGAACTGCGCCGCAATATATAGCACCAGCATGATGATTACGCAGATGGGCACCAGTCCATCCAGCACATAGCCGCGGCCCAGCCAGGAAATGCTCTTGGGCATTTTCGGAATCGGAACCGCCTGGGTAATCAGCTTGGCGACGCCATAGCAGATGTACTGCGTGCCCAGCGTGGCGATCATCGCGGGAACGCCGACGTAGGAAACCAGGAAGCCGTTCAGGCAGCCCAGAACGATGCCGATGGCGAACATGATCAGAATCGCCGGCAGCGTTGCCACGCCGACGTTCTTCATCAGAATCGCGCCCACGCAGCTGGTCAGGCATACCATGCGTCCCAGAGAAAGGTCGAAATTGCCGGTCAGCAGCATGATGGACTGGCCGAGCGCCACGATCGCCGCCGGAGCGGTTTGCAGCAGAATGGTTTTCCAGTTCTTGATGGTGAGGAAATACTGCGCATCAAACTTGATGTAGGAACATACGGAGAAAATGATGATCAGTATCGCGATACCGACCAGCGAAATCCAGTTCTTCAAAAAGTTTTTGACCTGCTTTCCGGCCACTGCGTTCGTCTTCTTGCTCATTTCCATGGTGTGTCTGGCGCCTCCTGATTGTTTAATATGCACTTTTGATCCCCGCGACCGCTGGAACGTGCCGCGAAGGAAGGGTCGAAAATTTCAAAAACGAATGAAAGAAATCGGCGAAGCGCCGACCTTACCCATTTCTGAAGTACGAATTGATTATAACTGTTTATTCTTCCGTTGTCAATATGTTGTTGCACCCGCGGGATGGTTTTTCGGCGGTATGCACGGTTATAAGCACAATTAGTATACAAAATGCATACGATTCATGTTACAGATCACATATGCGTAATTCCTTCTCTAAATATTCTCTTTTTTTCGTTTCGACAGGTAATTGGCGCATTTTATGGCAATAACGTATATAATTGCCTGTTATTTTGAATAATTGGCCGCAATTATTGAGTTCAATACTCGAAAAAAAGAAAAAAACCATGCGTGCGGATGGAAGATACGTTCCGCGGCGCATGATTTTTTTCTTTTTTTCGGTTTTCGTTTATGCCTTAGTTTATGCCTTATATAAGGTATAGATCGTAACTTCACCCGCGCCATGGTTGGCTGCGAGAATCTTATAGGTGTCGCCATCCGGATAGATGGAAATCTGCGTAGGCCCTACGTCTTCTTCCAGCACGGTGCGCGCGCCGGTTTCCAGATCCACAATTTCCAGCTGCTTTTCGCCGCCGCGGCTGCCCAGAATCAGCGAGGGCTTGCCGAACAGTTCGCCAATCCATACGACGTGGCCGAAATTGATATCGAACCGCGCAATCTGTTCATACGCCGTATCCGTAAGCCGGTATACGGCGGCGCTGTCGCCATGGAAGGGTTCGATGGTCGCGGCGTATTTCTGCCCGTGCATTTCCGCAATGGAAATATCGCCGGTCGGTGTCAGTGTGATCATCGTCGGGAACGCGCTCTCGCCCGCGCGATAATCGGAAAGATCAAAGCGCAGCACGCCGTTTTCCGCGCAGATGTACACCTGATTTCCATCCTCGATCCAAAGGCCGTGATTCTTCGTCAGTCCATCGTACAGCTTCGTAAGCTTCCATTCGCCGTCCATCCGATCGGGAATAGGCGCCATCCACAGCGCGCCGGGCTGGCTCCAGTCCTCCTGGAATTCCTTATCGTGGCACAGCTGGCAGCCGATTACAAAAACACCGTGCCGGTTCTGCACGATGCCGATGCGGTGGCAGAAGGGCAGAGGCATGACCTCGCGAATTTTCCAGGGCGCCATATAGCCCTGCTCCGTCGGCTCCAGCGCGCAGATCGCGGCTTCGCGGGACTGAAAGATCGGATAAAATTTTGTGATCACCAGAATCTGATCGCGGTCGGGCACCTGAATTACGTTCATAACGCCGGTATCGCCCTCCCAGAGCTGCGCATAATCGTTGGTTTCCGGATCGATGATGTACGCCCGTTCGCCCCGCGCTTCGCTGACGGCGGCCAGATAGCGCCTGCCGCCCAGATGCAGCTCGGCGGTCACATAAACCATGGACAGATCGACAATTTTCGTTTTTTCAATTCTCATATGCATATGCCTCCTTTGAATATCATGCCGCGGCGGCCGCGCGTGCAGCCTGAATGCGCTTCATCTGCACATCCATCAATACCGCCAGCACGATGATCGCGCCGGTCACGATGGACTGCGCCAGCGCCGGTACGCCCAGCAGGTTCATGGCGTTTACGATCAGCGTAAGAATCAGCGCGCCGATAATCGCGCCGAACACGCTGCCTTCGCCGCCCGCCATGGAAGTGCCGCCGATGACGATCGATGCAATCGCGGTCATCTGGAAGGTATCGCCCATGCCCGCCTGCGCCGCGCTCTGGCGCGCGATCTGCAAAACGCCGCCGATCGCCGCGCCGCAGCCCGAAATGATATACACGATAAACAGGGTCAGCAGCGTATTGATGCCGGAATACTTCGCGGTGGTGTAATTCGCGCCTACACTGTATACCTGCTTGCCGAAGTTGCTGCGCTGCATCACCAGATACATGATCACCGTAACCGCCAGCGCAATGATGGTAATCAGTGGGAAGCCCAGCACGTTGCCCGACGCCAGACTGCGGAACGCCTTCGGGAAGCCGGAAAAGATATCCGAACCCATCAGAATCAGCGCAAGCCCGTTGGCGATATAGCTCACGCCATAGGTAGATACGAACGGCGGAATTTTTACCACGCCGATCAGGAATCCATTGATGCAGCCAAACGCCATGCCGATCAGCAGCGTAATGAGGATCGCCGCCCAGATGGGAAAATCATGATTGAGCATATAGCCGCACGCGCACCCGCACAGCGACATCACGCCGCCGATGGAATTATCGATGCCGTGGGTTAAAATGCAGCCCGTGGCGCACGCCGCCAGCACCAGCAGCACCGAAGCCTGCCTGAAAATATTCAGGAAATTGCCGATGCGGAAGAAATTGTTGGAAATCATGGACATGACCAGACAGATGATCACCAGAATGCCCACGCGATACAGTCCGGTTTCAAAGAACACGCCGAAAAAATCCCGTTTCTGCTTTTTCATGGCGCTACGCCTCCTTTCTGGCCTTCAGCAGCACATCGATCGAGATCGCCACCACCACGATCAGACCCAGCAGGAACGCCTGCGATTGCGGAGATACGCCGGAAATATTCAAACCCGTTTTCAGAATCTGAATAAACAGAACGCCCAATACGGTCTTATAGATATTGCCGTTGCCCTCGGAGAAGGAATTGCCGCCGATGATCGTTGCAGCGATGGCGTTGAATTCCCACTGCTTGCCGTAATCCGGATGGCCGGAAGCGGATCGAGCCGCGAACAGAACGCCCGCGATGCCCACCAGCACGCCCGCCATGGTGAAAGTAACGATCTCCGCCCGCACGGGATCCACGCCGCCCAGGAACAGTGCTTCTCGGTTGCCGCCCAGGCCGTACATATTGCGCCCGAAGGGCGTGCGATAGATCAGCAGCCGAACGAGGAAGAATACGATTACGGCGATGATCAGCACCATCGGTACGCCCAGCACGCTGCCGTCCGCCAGAAAACGAAAGCCTTCGTTCAGCGCCGGAATGGATACGCCGCCGGTAATCAGCGATCCGATGCCATAAAACATCATGCCGAAGCCAAAGGTAGTGATATAAGCGGGCACCTTGAATCTTGCGATGAAAACGCCGTTCAGCAGGCCGCAGCACGCGCCCGCCAGAATGCCGCCCAGAATCGCGAGGACTACCGGCACGCCCGCGCGCATCAGCAGCGCCACCACAACGGTGCAGAACGCCATATTGTTGCCCACGGAAAGTTCGATCTGTCCCACCAGCACCGCCATGGTTTCCGCCAGCGCCAGCAGCAAAAACGGGCACGCCTGCTTGATAATGTTCATCGCGTTGCCCCACGAAAGGAAGTTTTCGCCCGTGAAGGCAAAGATTGCGATGATGATCGCCAGCATCCAGATTACGGGTTCAATGCTTCCCAGAATCCGCATGAAGTTCTTGCGCGGTTTCGCCTGATTCATTGAACATCTCCCCCTTTCGATCCGAGCATATAATCGGCGATATTCTTATCGGACAGTTCGCTCCGCGGCAGTTCCTTTACGATGCGTCCCTCATACATGATGTACACGCGATCGCACATACCGATAATTTCGGGCAGATCGCTGGAAATCATCAAAATGCCGCCGTTCTTCGCCACGAATTCATCCATCAGGTTGTGGATTTCTTCCTTCGCGCCCACGTCCACGCCCACGGTCGGTTCATCGAAGATCAAGAATTCCGATTCCGTGACCATCGCCTTGCCGATAACCACCTTCTGCTGGTTGCCGCCGGAAAGATTGCCCACCAGCTGCTTCGCGCTGGGCGTTTTGATCGACATCGCCGAAATCATCCGCTTCGCGTGTTCCGATTCCTGCTTTTTGCTGTAGAAGAACCGGCTCCAGCGCTTAAACGCGCTCAATGCGATATTGCTCGCCACCGTAAAGCGCAGAATCAGCCCTTCATACTTTCGGTTTTCCGGTACGAGATACGCGCCGCGGTCGATCATCGAAGATACCGTCAGCGGGCGAATCTTTTCGCCCTTATAATACATCGCGCCGGACAGGATGCGGTTCATGCCGAATACGCTCTCCGCCACTTCCGTGCGCCCCGCGCCGACCAATCCGGCAAGGCCCACGATTTCGCCGCGATGCACCGTGAGTGAAATATCCCGCTGTCCCTTTTTCAGGTTCACATGCTCCAGACGAAGCAGTTCTTCGCCGGGCGCATTGATATTCCGGCTGTAAAAGCTCGCCACATCGCGCCCAACCATGTGCTTTACGATTTCATCCTCGTTCACGCCCTCGCCGGTCATGGTATTCACCAGATGGCCGTCGCGCAGGATGGAAATCTTATCCGCCAGCCGTTCAATTTCCTGCAAACGGTGGGAGATATAGATGATCGCGATGCCCTTTGCTTTCAGTTCGCGAATCTTCTTCATCAGACTTTCCACCTCGCGCTCCGAAAGGATCGCGGTGGGTTCGTCAAAAATAATCAGGCGGGGATTCTGGTTCACCACGCGGGCAATATCAATCATCTTCCACAGGGAAGCGCTGTATTGCTTTACCGGTTTGGTAACATCGATATCGATGCCGAAGCTCAGCAGAAGTTCCTTTGCCTGCCGCTCCATCCGGCGGATATCGAAAAGCCCCGTTTTGGGGTGCTTCAGTTCATGATTCAAAAAGATGTTTCGAGCCACGCTCAGCCAGGGCACCAGCATCAATTCCTGATGCACCGCTTCGATGCCCATTCTGGAGGCCTCCAGCGGGTTGGCGAGCGCAATCTTTTTGCCATCCATGAATATTTCCCCTGCCGTGGGTTTGTAGGCGCTCAGGATGATCTTGATCAGCGTGGATTTTCCGGCGCCATTTTCGCCAACCAGAGCATGCACCTCTCCGGCATAGAATTCCACGTTCACATCGGTCAGTGCCTTTACGCCCGGAAATCTTTTATCAATATGCTCCAGCTTTATCAAAGGCGTCATACGCATTTTCCCCAATCTACTTTGTTCGATAAATAGAACCGCGGGGCTGCGGAAGAACGGAAGGACGTTCCTCCACAGCCCCGTTGAAGCAGGATCAATCAGGCAGGATCCTTCCACCAGGCCACATTTTCGATATAATCATCGATGGTGGTCGCATCGTTCATAACGTCGGTCGCATTCTGGAAATCCGGCCATGCCACATATTCCGGGAACAGATCGCCGTCGTTCAGGTACTTTACCAGGAACGCCGCGCCAACATAGCCCAGGGATACCGGATCGGGGTTGATGGACACGGTCAGGGTGCCTTCCTGAATCGCATAGGATGCATCCTTGTTGCAGTCGATGCCGGATACGCCGATGCCGCCGTCTTCAAAGCCGAGCTTCCAGCCCGCGTTTTCCATGGCTGCGATCGCGCCCATCGCGCATTCATCGTTGCCGCCGATGACCCAATCGATATCATCTTCGCTGTACTTCTGGGTCAGGTTTTCCATGACGGACATGCTGGTCGCGCGGTTGAAGTTGCCGGGCTGTTCTTCGATGATGTTCAGTTCCGGATACTTATCGAATACCGCATGGGTCGCTTCCATTTCATCGATGGCATTCTGCGCGGTCTGCGGGCCGGTGATGTAGATCACGTTGCCCTTGTAATCCAGCTTTTCCGCCAGATATTCTGCGATCAGGGTCGCTTCATCGGCGTACTTCGTGCCATACCAGCCATAGATCTTATCGGTGTTGGCGCGGGTGCCCTGCACCAGTACCGGAATGCCGGCTTCCCATGCCTTTTCCAGCGCGGGAACGATGCCGTTGGAATCCACGGGATGGATGCAGATCGCGTCTACGCCGCGCTGGATCATATCTTCCACGAGGCGAACCTGATCTTCATTGCTGTCCGCGGTCTGGGGGGAGAGCAGCAGCGCCTCAAAGCCAATGTCCTCGCCCGCCTTGGCGAAGCCGTTCAGCACGCCGTTCATGAAGGGATTGGTATTGTTCTTCACGATCATGGCGATGGTGTATTTCTCGTTGGCGCGCACATCGGTGGTCGCGTTCCAGGAAAGACCCTGTACCGGATATTCGATGGTTTCAGGGCGAACTGCGGCGGGATCGTTGAAAGCAACGGCCTCTGCCAGGGCTGCGGATGCCAGAATCAGCATCAGCGCGAGGGTGATTGCGATAATCTTTTTCATGGTTATCCTCCTTTTATTCTTTCCGGCTTTGCCGGTAAGGCTCGTGATCTTATTCTTTGCCGCCGTTTCCGTAAACGTAGCTCTTTTCCCAATCGTAGGTTTCATGGCCATCGGGATATTTGTATTCCCACATGGCGGCGTCGCGCGGATATTCATACAGTCCGCCGCTCTTCATGATGCAGGCGACGATATCGGGATTGTTTTCCTTCACCACGCGCTGCAGCTGATGCGGATCGATTTCGCTGCTCGCCCAGTTTTCATAATGATCGGCGATGACGACCTTCGCGCCCAGATTTTCCGTCACGCGCATTACGTCCCACGGATTCATCTTGTCCGTGCCGCCGGGCGCGTTGTAACCCATATCCGTGATTACGACGTCGATCTTGTTGCGCTGGCCTACGGCGCGATAGCCATCGTTGTACAGGGTATCGCCCAGGAAGATAACGGAATGACCGTTGTCAAACAGGAAGGATACCGCGTTGGAATCGAAATCATAGGGATCTCCGGGCTTGAAATTGCCGGTCATGCACGCCATGCTATCGTAGTTGCGCTCTACCTTTACGGTGACATCCTTGCATTTGAAGCTGTCGCCGGGCTTTACTTCGATGATGCGATCCTCGGGCACGCCCCACTGGCGGAACAGCTTGCAGGTGTTCTTCGGGCCCACGAACTTGCAATCGGTGGTCTGCAGCGTTGCCTGCACGGTGTAATAATCCGCATGATCCTGATGATGATGCGTTGCGAACACATAATCCAGCTGATTGAACTTCCACGGATCGATCACATGGGGATTGATGCGCATCCAGCGCAGCTTCGGCGCGCCGGTGGTGCGGCACACGCCGCAGTATTCATAATTGCTGCACAGGGAAGAACCGGAATAATTGTCCACCAGGAAGGTTGCGCCGCCGGCGGATTTATACGCCCAGCTGGGGCCGCCCAGCATCCACAGACCGAAGGAACCTTCCGGGAAGGTCGCCGCTTCGATCTGACGGTTCAGCATGCAATGCCACTCCGGAAAGCATTCCTCCAGCCAGATTTCGCGGGTCATCTTGCGCGGTACGCCGGTGCCCTTGCTGTCCGGCAGCGTGTCCTCATAACGGCGAATATTCACTTTCTCATCAAAAGCGCTCATGTTAATACCTCCTTAAATAATCAGTCAACCAGTTGTCAATTTGCATGACCTTTTGTACATGACAGAAGTATAGCACAGCTCGCCGCGAATGTAAATGAAATTATGTGCAATTTTCCACTTTGTGAAATCATTTCCGAGTTTATTCTGCACATAATTGCAATTTAAGCGTTTTTTACCTGAAAAAACGGAACCCGCCGATGCATTCCGCCGTTGAACCGACGGTCTACCTCTGACGAGTTCCGGAAAAGATTATTCAAAAAGAAAAGGGCTGCCGCGCCGCATGTTCCCATTTGTCCTGCAAATCCAGCACGGCGGCGGCGGTGATGGTATCAGTAATCAATACATCGATCAAGCCGCCTCGCAGCGCGCCCAGAATGCCGCGCACCTTGTGCGGGCCGTGCACGATCACCACGCGTTCGCCCGCCGCTTTCATATCCTCCCATGGAATGCTGATGCACTTTCGATTCCATTCGCAGTCCAGCCAGTTGCCATCCTTATCAAAAAACTGCGCGCATATGCTGCCCACCGCGCCCAGGCGATCCAGTTCGATTCGGTGCTGCTCCGTCATATAGCCCCACCAGTTGGGCATATCGCCGTTTACATCGAAGGTACCGATGCTCATCAGAATCAGATCGCATTTTTTCATCAGGCACAGCGCGTCCAGCACGCCGGGATCGCGCATCAGCTGCGCCTTCACATCCAGATCAGCGACATACACCGGCGTATTGAGGAAATACGCCTTGCCATCGAACGTCTGCGCCAGAAAATCCACCAGGTCGGCGGACATATCCTGATTGATGCTCGCGCCGATGGTCTGTACCACCTTCAAATTGCAATCGTGCCGCTTTTTCAGCTGATGCACGGCGCGGGTGACGTTGTGGCTGCCCGTAATGCCGAACACGAAATTGCCCTTCAGCTTTTCGGAGATGTACACCGCCGCATAGTTATTCAGCCCCTCATTGGCGTTGGATGATCTGTCCCCCTCGAAGCTGGTCAGTACAACGGGCATTCGAATGTTAAACTTCGATTTCAGCGCGTTTTCGTAGGAAGCCACGCGCGATAAATAATGCTTCACCTTGATATCCACAATGCCCAGATCCTGCGCCTTCTGCAATAGCCGGCTCACCTTGGATCGCGAAAAATACAGCTTTTTCGCAATTTCCGGCTGCAACATGTTCAATTCATAGTACATGTGCGCTACCTGAGAGTAAATCGCCAGCTTGTCCTCGCTGGCATATCCATCGTGTCTGCCCATCGTATCCATCCCTCTGTGCCAATTCAATTTATGCTCCGCAGAACGGCAAACCGTAAATCCGTTCCTGTATAAATATAATAGCACGGATTCGGATTCCATACAAGGCAGGCAATCATTTCCCAGATAAATTGTGCATCCTAGAATTATCAACGCGGCATTCTCACCGTTTCATTCCGCAGCGGTTTCCGATGGATACAGCGCCCGCGCTTCATCGAATCCGTCGGATAGAATATCTTTCTCCTTAATCGGGAGATGCGTTTCGAGCCAGTTCACGAAATCCCCGGTCGCGCGCCCGCCCACGATGTACAAGACATTCGCGCGATACCGCGCCAGATATTCCGTGGTCGATCGCAGTAGATCGCTTGCGGTATTGATGCAATTGTCCAATTCGCCGCGATACTGTTTTGCATTTTCCCGATCCGCAAAAGTATAGGCGTAGACCGTAAACCGCGCCCCGTCTTTTTCGACAATCCATTGCAGGGCGTGCATATAATCAAGCGCGCCGAGCGCGGGATCCTCCGGCGCCCGCTCTACCCGATAGGGGGACAGCGCCTGTTCCAATTCCTGTATGTTTTCAAAGATCGATCCGTGCACCGGCATACCTTCGCGCTGCAAACGATCTGCCTCCTTCGACATGAATATCAGCGCGATCGCCAGAATCGCTGCAATAACAATGATCAGGTTTCTTTTCATTTTTCTTCGCCCCTGTCCGGAATTTCCTACACATCCGCGTCATACCGATGCTCTCGATAAAAGCCGATTCGATATTTCAAATATCCCAAAGGCCGCCATATCGCGGCAAGAAAGACAAAGCCGACATAGTAATTCGCGGGTGCTGACAGTTGCCCCGTAAGAGGCCAGAGCATGGCAATTATGGTTATGACATCTATGAGGAAGCTTAAAAAACCACCGAGGGAAATCATCTCCTCAGAGCCATGCACCGGCGCTTTGCTCTTCAAGAAATACTTGAAGCGGAATTCCCAATATGCGATGGGCGTGATCTTCTTCTCCATGCTTTTCCTCCTCTTATGAATGTGGAAGTATCCTTTTTTTCTCTATCGTTTCCGCTTCAGCGCCCTGAAAAGAACATACAGAATTCCCGCAATGCTGCCAACGATCAGCGAAGATAGCAAAATCACATCCGCGATGGCTTTTACATCCGTACCCAAATGGTACATGCGCATCAAACGATCAAATTGCTGCGCGGTTGCCGCATTATCGATATCCCCTTTTTGCATTTGCAAAAGCATTCCAACGCCCATTGCGGCAAGAGATGCGAAAGCAGCGATTGCCGCTCCGCACAGAATATCGCGCAAGCGCTTCATAATATACCTCCAACAATCCAGCAAGCTGCGATATCAATCCTCCGCTTCAGGCGTTAGAAACGAAAATTCGATCTGGTACACCTGCTGCGCATAGACGGAAAACGCCAATTGAAAATCCTCCGGAAACGCATCCGATTTTTTAACCGTACAGGTGATTCGCTCTACATCGCCATCGGCGGCACGCACAATTTCAATATTATCTGCGCGCATCGAATCATCGCAAAGAATTTCGTCAAGATCATCTGCGCGCATTCCGATGTAAAACACATCCGACCAGTGCAGAGGGAATACATTGTTGACCTGAATGAAACTTCTAATTCTCGTTGCAGCATCTAATCTCCAGCAAACAATCGTATTGTTCAGGCTGTGCATGGTGTCGCTGCCGCGATACTCAATTACGCCATTCGGAAGTTCTTTCACCATTACGCTCATATTCTCTGATGAATATGCGCGAACATTGTGTGCCATCGCAATTAAATCAACCTCCGCGCCTGCCGTTCCAATCGTGAATACCATGCACATGCAGCCGATAACCAGCATCGAAACACATTGAAGAATTCTTCTGTTCATCTTATCCTCCCAAATTATTATGAATCGTCCCATAACTCGAATTAAAATACATTAAAAACGCAGCGGCATTTTTTATCGCGCTTCAAATTGCGTCGCATCATACACATCAAAGGAATCTATCGTATACTTCAGGCGCAATACATAGTCCAGCGTTTGCAGATTATTCATTTGCTCCGGCGAATTCACCCATATCCCCGTCGTATAAACAAGTACCGTTTCATCCGGCATCTGATGCAGCACTGTAATATAGCAGGGAGATGTTTCATTCAGCTGAAACGCGATGTAGCATGTATCATGAAAACCTTCTATAACGCACGTGTCAATCAGGCTCATCCATCTCGCCATCCACCGCACCGAGTAATGCGATTGACCGGTTTCATTGATCATATTCACATTCCACAGCGCCTGCCATGTGATCTGCGATTCGGTAATGCTGTCCTTTGGTATATCCTGCTGTTCAAAAATATGATATGCATCAAATGATTCGCCGGGATAGAACGCATAAACCTTTAAAGGATGTTCAATATCCGCCTCGGTATACGCATCCAACAGATCGCGTTCATCCGCAGCCGCAAACGCTTCATCTGTCCAAATATGCGCAATCTCCGAAAGCTGCTCATATGCAACGCGCAGACATTCATCCAATGCCGCGTTCTCCCCCGCCCGATACTGCAAAATGCCCTCCGCAAATACCGGCTTCACCAGAACTATCATCAGCAACAGTACAACCAACGCCCCGCACAATCGTCTTTTCATTTTGATTTTCTCCTTTCCGGAATGCCTTACACATCCATGTCATACCGATGCTCTCGATAAAAACTGATGCGATAAAGCAGATACCCAACAGGTTTCCATATCGCGATCAAAAGAACGATGTTGATATAAGTGCGGACAAGCCCTGGCACCTGATTTGGCAAGTATCCCAAAACAGGATAATATGCTAAAAATAGAATTATGACGCATACCAGGCGATTTAAAAAACTATTGATGCGAATCACTTCTTTGGAGCCATATACCGGCGCTTTTCTCTTTAGCAAATACTTGAAGCGGAATTCCCAATACGCGATGGGCGTGATCTTTTTCTCCATGCTTCTCCTCCTCTTATGAATGTGGAAGCATTCCTACTTCTGCCTTTTCCGGTTCAGCCATGAAAAAGCGGGCACGTAGAAGTCCGTTTGCTCATCAGACGATTTGAACCGTATGCCGATTATGGCAATGCATAACGGAATGATCGCGAAGGGCGAACCAAGATTAAATCTTCCGAAGAAGATAGTGAAAGTAAGTATGGGTACAGCATAGGCAAGCATACCATTGCAGCCCGTCAAAAGAACATATCTCCAATCCTTATAATGTATACTCGCGCGTATGCATCGAACCGCACACCGGATCAGAAAAACAAACATTACCCATGATCCAAGGTATACATACCATGAAACCCGGAAATAGCCGTCCATATAGCTGTGTGTGACAAGCATACGCACCTGCAAATATATCCCATAAACAACTGTAAAAATCGCTAAAATCGCCTGCATTACAAATACCCATCCGATAAAATGTTTCCATATGCGCTTCATGTCTGCCCCTCCTGCGTACAAATCATCCTGCCGCCGTAACCCATCCTGTGATCAATTGTATGCTTTATAATAGTATAAACTCTCGGTCATTCTTTCCACATACAGGTAATATCTGCGCATCGCATGTCTGTCTTCCTCGCTTATATAGCTCCGATCACTTTCCATCCCAATTTCGCTGCCTTCCACCTTTATAAACGAGCCATCGAAATAATACTGCGGTCGATAATATTTCAGATCAACCCATCTCGGCTCGCCATCCGGCGTATAAAAGAATCCCTGACAGCCGTTGCTTTTCACGCCGCCGATTGCACGAAAATTAAAACGAATCACGCTCTCCTGTTCATAGAGTATTTCAAGATCATACGCATCCGAAAAAAGCCAAAGCAGTTCCGGATTCACCGGCACATAATCATATCGATTATCACCCATGTCCATCACTTCATAGATGTTCCCATCAAAATCCGCCCTGTAAATTCCGTATGTATTCTCAGGATATGCGGATAAGTGTTCTTCAATCGCGATTTGAATTTCATCCAGATTCTGCAAAACAAAACTGTATATTTCGTTCCTTATGTATTCCGTCCGCTGTCCGCCCATTTCCGCAGCCAAATGCAGACATCCGGACAACGAAACCGATAGCAGGATGCCTACGCATACGAGCAAAAATATCGATTTTTTCACAGATCACCCTCCCCCACATTTTTTCCACTTCTTTGATGCATCTCACCATCTCGTGAGTCTTATTCGGCATACCCCGCTATGGAATCCATGCAAGCATGGGCTGCAGTTCGTACATTGGTGAAAAATGCACCGTTCCATCCGTCGCATATCCGTACCATTGCGTTGATGTACTTCTGGATTCCGCGCGATTCGGCCATGGGTGGCAGAGATAGGATTCTCCATCGGATAGATGAATCAACTGAATCGCCGCATTGTTCGTATAGCGGCCATATACAGCCAGTATGGATTTATCCGGACTGAGCGCCAGTGCAAACGGAATGAGATCCGTCTTGATCGGCTGTCCGTTTTTGTCTGTGAAATCCTGCGTTCTGCGGGTTGTAATGTTCCAGCTTTTCAGCACGGTTGCTTCTTCCGATCTAAAACAGTACTCTTTCGCATCAAAGAATAATACCGTCGTATCATCATACCATTCGGGCGAGCCTTGAACAAATCGCGGCGCGGCAACCCGCGTGCATTTCTGTCCATCCGCACATCTTAACACTTTTCCATCTTCGATCCAAACCACCTTTCCATTTTCGGAAACGGCATACTTAAACACGCCGAAATCATAATCGATCGGGAAATGATACAGCACTTCGGCATTTTTGTCAATGTCGCTTCCCTTGAGGTTTCGTACAAGCTGAATTTCAAGCGTATCTTCAGATGAAACACCATACTGAAGGTAATATAGGACAGCGCGCGGCCATCCCGAATCCGTATATCCGCTGTCGATGGCAAGAATCCGCATGGGCGCTTCAAATCGGGCGGTTTGGGAATATACGCTGTTGTCATCGGGCGATCGTTCAATCGGTTCTCTCGTCCAGAAATCATACGATACATCGCCATAATTGTAACGAACTTTGCCTTCGATTTCAGATTGCACGATCTCCGCGTAGGCAACCTCGCGCCAGCGCCAGACACTGTAGCTGTCAAAATAGATATCGCCATACTCTGTTGGCCAAATGATGATCGGGTCGCTGTCAGCAGAGCTTACCTTTGAAAATATGGCTTCGGATGGAATTTTGATCTTGTGCGTTTGTTTGTTGTCGAAGTCAAACGCACAGACAAACCGATCCAGCGGCCAGCTTTCCTCCAGCGTATCCGCGCCATACAGATCGATGCAAAGCGTTCCCTTTAGCCAGTCCGGATACGCCTGCGCCAACCCATTTGCACAAATCAGCAAAATCAGAACTATGCATAAAACGATCTTTTTCATACCGTACCTCCTTTACGCATTGATTTTCCTTCATATTTCCGCAATCAGCGCCCTGAATTCATTCCGAATGATCGCTTGGGCTTCCGGCGAATAATAGAAATGCCCGCTGTCCGGAACGATTATGGTTTTAATGTTCCGGTTTGCCGCGGCAATCCGCACAGATCGCATAGACACAATTTCGTCGCCGTCGGATTGAATCATGCATACGTTCGTATTCAGGTTGCCAATCTGTCTGTTTGCGCGCGCCATCAGCACGAACAGGCCGATATAGGGTTTTACGCAGGTGAGCAAGCCCACAGGATTTCGCATTTCAAGGCTGCACGCCGCCTGTACGGCGCGCACATGCGCGTCCGTGGAATTTCGATCTTTCAGCGCTTTGATGCCCATCGCGGGATACCTGAAGTTCGGCCAAATCTTCAACGGACACGCGATCAACAGCATTCCCTCAAAATCAATCGCGCCCCGCGCCGCCGCATCTATTCCAATCAGGCAGCCCATGGAATGTCCCGCAAAATAGATTTTCGCGTATCGCCCGCGCAGATCATCGCACAGCGCCGCAAAATACGCCGTCCAGTCCCTTTCGCCCGATCTGCGAAAGTCCCCGATCGCGCCGCCGTGCCCCGGCAGCAATACGCACATGTAATCCATGCACTCCGGTATCGCGAATACCAGATCGCGAAATTGTTCCGGACTTCCCTGAATCCCGTGTACGCAGACGACGATTGCGCTGCTTCCGGATATGCGCGAATATGCCCGATGGTCAGTATGCATAGATTTTTCCTCCGTGGCTAGCACGCCGGTTGGTAAAATGTCGTGCCATCTTTGCATTCCGGAAATACTCTGGTTTTCATGTACACCTGATGGCGGAAACCTCGCGGATAGCTTATACAATACAGCTTCAATTCATCCGGTTGTTCCGGATCATCAAATGCTTCCAGCATCTGCTTTTTCAGGAGAATATATGTTGATGCTTCGCTCCGATAGCATGTATATTCAGGCAGCTTGGGTCCATCGCAAAACAGGAAACTATCCTCATTGGTAAAGCTATCCTGATTGTCGCAGACAATCGAAAGGTACAGGTAAGTATCCGATTCATTATCGATTTCAACGATGACTTCCAATATGCAATATTCCTCGCTTTGAGATCGGAACAAATCAAAATCTTCTTTGGACATGCCCCATTTCCTGCAGAATTTTTCAATGTCCTCATCGTTCATCGGGGATGCGTTCAGCGTGGCGCGAATCTCATCCATCATTTCTTCGTTTATTCCAATTACAGAATAGGATGCGTAAACATCCGCAGCAATGTCCGAAATCCTTTGCAGGGAACGCGCGGTATAATCCGCCGTGTGATGTACCGCTACGGCGACCAACGCCAACACCAGAACCAGCGCCAGAACAATCCATCGTTTCTTCATATGGCCTCCTTTAAGATTATCACATTGAAATGCAAATCCGCGCACCTTAAATCCACATCATAGAAATTCCTCCACGCGGTATATCCAATATCCCGTCACTTCACTCTCTGCGGTTGAAAAAATCAGAATGCTGGCGTCCGCAAGTATATAGCCCGGCAGATAAAACCCATAGCCATTATCAAAATGCGGCTGCCCATACAGTTCAAGCATCTCCGGTATGCTGTCCGGCTCTTTTACCTGATCGGCTGTGATCTTCAATACATCAATTCCAGCCGTCGCGATAATCTCTCCCTGATTATCAAACCTTACAGCTTTGCAAACATGCCTGTAATCTCTTGAAATCAGATAGCAAAACGACGTATCGTCCCGAATAACAAGCACCGCATTCCAACTTTTGATTCGTTCCAGCGCATCGTCTTTGCGAATCTTGTATAACTCTTTTCCGAGATACATGCGTTCCCGCGTCCTTATTTCCGCATCTCCGACCAATGTCAGCGCGATTACCATTGCCAGTCCCAAGGCAATCCATCGTTTCTTCATATGGCCTCCTTCTAGTTTACCGCATTGATAATTGGCATTGATTCATCCGCATTCAACCCTTATCCGCGAAGCACAGCGCAAGCGGCGAAACATAATTTACCGCGCCGTACTGACCCTGATAATCAAATTGAAGCAATTCGTTCAGTTCCGACAACCCATCCGCGTGCAGGTTCAGGCGGAGAAGATGCAGCGCATCATAAAATCCATCGGGCGCACCCGCTTTGGGCGTACCCGTCATCAGATAGATTTCGCGCGCATCCTGCGAACACAGCAGCGAAAGGATGCGTTCATCCTCGTAAAGCCACATTGTACTGCAAACCGTCTGCACAGATTCCCGAATCAAATCCACAGATTGTATGTTCAGACAAGATTTACCGTTGCCGCCATCCTCGATGATCGCATACGCGACGTGTTCCGCATCGGCAAAGGTCAGCGGTGGGATCACTTCCATTTCAGATGGAAAAACCGGAATGTATCGCGATTCGATCGTTTCCGCAGCGCCGTTCATGATGCGAACGCCGCAGCTATCCGCCTGCACATCCCAGAATGCGATCGCGCCGCTCTCACTGCACATCGCGGCGGGATACGCTTCCATTTCCCACGGGCTCCACCATTCGGGCGCGCATCCAATATTCGTTTTGTTGCCCGAATCGATCGCGCCGATATCCAGAGCATTCGGAAAATAACCGGCTGAATCGCTATCCTCTACGACGTACATCAAATCATTGGAATATGCAAGCAATTCGCCATCCGCAAGGTCTATTTCTGTAAAGTGAATGAACGGCGATGCTTCCGCAGATGAAGCTTCGCATGGACATGCATATAAATCGGTTTCGGCATTCGGATCATACGCCGCGATAATCGGCATACCGGAATATTCGCC
The DNA here is from genome assembly GCA_934663625.1 of uncultured Clostridia bacterium. Taxonomy (GTDB): domain Bacteria; phylum Bacillota; class Clostridia; order Christensenellales; family Aristaeellaceae; genus SFTH01. Next base: position 14,581 of record CAKUKP010000023.1, on the reverse strand, counting down.
CTCTACCAGACGGACGTTTTCAAATGGAATCTCTCGCACATCCACCTGCTGCGTTTCCGTATTGAAGAAATACATCCGTGGCACGGCTTTGCTGAATTCATACCGCCCATCCGCGACCCAGCAAATCGTCATTGCCCAGGCGGACGCATGCAGCATCAGACCAAGCAGCACCGCCAGCGCGCACAGCTTGCCCATCAAACCGCTTCCGCGCATACGTATCCCTTCCTCCATTTCAAAATTGTCCGCTTATCGCGCAAGGATATTCAGAAAACAAAAGTACAGTTCAATCTTCATCGTCAGATTCTTCATCATCCGAATCATCTTCATCCTCAGGATCATCATCGTCAAATGTAGGATTTATGCCAAACAATGCCCAAGGCGTCAGATTAACAAATTTGCATACGTCGAACATGTCTACGGCGATTATAATGAATCCTACCAATTGGGAAGATCAATGCCGTTTGCAGAGGCATATCCGCCACCGATCGCAAGAACAACAAGGAATACGACCAAAATAATAAACCAGCGCTTTTGTTCCTTACTAAAATCGCGCCATTTCGTATTTCGCCAATCTTTTTTCATGGGTTCCAACCTCCTTTTGTTGAGCACACATCATCTTATAGACTTCAAGCCAGCGCAGGAAAACTCTGCGGATCAAACAGAGCCATTCCTGCATGTGCATAAAGTTATGCCTTCGGAATCGGTATATAATCCACACCGACATGTGGAATGATCTCCACATAATAACCTTCCGTCAAAAAGCTTTTGGTATGGCACCCTGTAAGCTGCAACCAATTTCCAGGCGCATCCGCAATGATGGTATCTGTCGAGAAATCAAGGCCATGTACTCTGTGCAGTTTGCCTTTCATGCAATAATACAAATCATCGTTTTCCGCGTCATAAATCATGCTCATGGGTTGTCCGGCATAGGTATTGGGCACTCCATCCAACGGTTGTATGATTTCCCATTCTCCAGTCGCCAGATTTGTCTGAAGCAATAATCTTGAGCTCGGACATTGTTCTATGTATTGAGTTACATCTGCGACCTGTGAAAGATAAGCCGCGCATTCATGAAGACTTAGCAGACTATCGTTATAGACGATTAAATCATAACAGCCGGGAACAACCGCAATTTCTTTGCCTTTTCTGGTAAGAATGTCATATTCAATATAACTGCCCATATTCTTGTTTGTTGGATAGTCCAGCGAAAACAAACTGCTGCCGGATCGGCATAGCAATGACTGGCGCCCGACAGCCAAGCCATCTTTTTCCTGATAAAATCCAGTATCTAACAATATGGATTCGCCCAAATGCACAACATCATTCTGAATATTGAGCTTTACATATTCGGATGTAAGTAATGGTTCTTCCGCTCGGAATGAAAGAAGCGCATACAGCGCATCATCAAACTCAAATAATTGCTGAAAGGCATTGCGTTGCTCGGCTGATATATCATCTGCAAATTGAAGGCTGGTCATGTTTCGATCTGCATCGATTCTATAGATGCATTCATTTGCCAAAAGATAAATGTTACCCTGAACTAACGCTGAACTTCTCAGCATTTCATGAATAGGAATATCAATTGCCGAAAAGCAACCTTCGATCGTTACGCCCTCATCCAAATAATTATCTTCCCTTAGCCGTTCAAAATGATCCTGACGCATTTGCTCGATGGTGTACGCACCATCTGCAAGGCATGCAGAAAATGCAAACACACAAAGCAACGAAAAAATCAACCCAACGTACACCTTTCCCTTCATCGTATCCGCCTCCTTTAATAACAAATCTGCTTTTTCATGCAGCATACTAGTATTCTATCACGCGTGTACTGCGCTCGTCAACAACGCTGATCATATCACTCAGAATCCTGTCCGCACCTTCATTATCGTCCCATTCATATCCGCACTTCTCTGTTTTTTCTCAAAACGCCGTCTACCCTTCTAGGGAATCGCTCCATGCAATCTCCCTTTGTTCAAGCCGAATCGGTCTGCCCTGCCGTATCCCTTCCGCTTCCGCATCGCTGAGCGGGCACACGTACAGCGCGCGTCCATCGTATTTAACGCCGATGATATCGTCCACCGCCTGATCCGCGATCGAGAAATGCGTATAGTGTGTTTCCAGATAATCGATGTGTTCCGGTTTACCGCTCTGAATCACCGCCAGATGCGCGCCGAACAGATCGTATATTGTAATATCCATCTCTTCATCCAGTGCGACTTCATATTTGATGTCGGCATTCGGCAGAGCGTAATCATCGATGTATTCTTCGGAATCGGTTCTGCTTACGTATCGCTTCCCGTTGAGCGCGCCGTTTTCCAGCGCATACTGCCTTTCAAATACGCAGATTTCATCCCATAAATCGGTACGGCCGGTTCGATTGTGATACACCGATACCCATGCGGAACCGATCCTTCTTTCACTGAGCCACAGGCCGATTTCCGTATTTTTCAGGGATCGCAGCGTCGTTTGATAAAGAATCGCTTCCGCGCGTTGATTCTGTTCGTATTCCCGAATAAACGATTGATATTGCTCCGGCGAAAGCGCAGATTGCAGACGATCCCGTATCACCGCCGCATCGGCGATATCCTCGGATTGTATCAGCCGATCGCGAACGCTCAGTCGCTGGGAAACGCCGTCCGGCACAAAGAAAACCATGATATCTTCATTTACCGCGACCGCGGCGATTCGATCGGCGCTATCCGCCGCGCCCGCGCCGCCGCAAAGCGCGATGCATACGAATAAAATCACAAATATCCTTTTCATAATCCCCCGCCGTTCTTGTAAATCATCCCGATTACTTCTACATGGCTGAGCTATCCGGCGCGGTCACCCGCGCCAATTATGAATCATTTATCTTTATTTTTATTGTATATATCCAGCATCCGGAAGCCGCAGCTGAGGATACATAGAATCATCATTGTGCCAGCCATGCTCTTATCCGTAAATATATCATAGCCATCAATATACGCCAAGACCGCCGTAAGCACTAAAAGCAGATATGAAACAATCTCCGCCCAATTCTTCTTCATCCTGAATTCCTCTCTTTGGCATGAAATAATCCATGTAATTCCCTTATTATATAAGACGTTCGCTTTTTCTTTATTTCAAGCAAATGCACGTCGGGAACAGCGTTAAATTTGCGTCGTGCAACCACAAATCCGTTTGCAACGCTTACCCATTGTACAAAACACCTCCCGCACGATCGCTCTTTTCATTTGATTCACCCATTTTCATCTCTATTATAACATTACAATTCACGGAAGACAACCGATGAATACCATCGGAAAACGCCGTTGATTTGGAAAGATGATCGCGGCGTTTGGGGCGGAACTTTGGGTTGAGCTGCCCCTGTCCATCGGTACTTTTCTATCTATGACGCAGAAAAGTACCGCCGCAATTTTGATAGGTGGTCGTAAAACAGTTCATGGAGCATATCGGTACCGATACGCTCCATTTCTCATGCCAGCATGCTATATAACGGGATACCGGCCCTTGGCTCTCCCTTTGGGAGAGCTGTCACCGCAGGTGACTGAGAGGGGCTTACCGCCGTTTTTGAATGATCAGATCAATTTGTGTACACACACCATGAAAATCCCTGTCGATATCCCGATTGGAGAATCGCAAAACTTCCAAACCAAGCGCCGTCAGAAATTGAGAACGTTCCGCATCATAAGCAAGCTTCTGCGGTTCATAATGTTGAGAACCATCCAATTCAATGACCAGTCTTGCCGAAGCACAGTAAAAATCCACGATGAATCTGCCGATGATCCGCTGTTTGTAAATCTTTACTGGATATTTGCGCAGAAAAAGATACCAGAGCTTACGTTCATGGGACGTCATCTCTCTGCGAAGCTGACGGGCATTTTCCAATTGGCTGTTGTCTTTGGGTATGGTCATTGTTTCCCCTCTCCGTCCTCGCTGCGCTCGGCCACCTCTCCCACAGGGAGAGGCAAGGAATGCTCGCACGATACTTTATCGCTTTGCCTCTATCTTAGTTGACAAACGCACCGAAGGCTCCGCTGTGCAGGATTTCGGCAGTTGGCTATATGCCGACCGGCAAACCTGATGGTTTGCCGCCTTTGCGCGACTGCTGTACAGCAAGCAGAAACTTCAACTTTGCAAGAAATCGTCCCAGAAATTGCTGCGGTTGCGGTGTTTGTCAGTGGTCTGAACCCCGCCGCAATTTTGCAGCAGGGCTTTCAAAATCATACCGATTACGGCTCTTTATATATATCGTCCGACGTCAGCGTCCATGTTATCCACGCCTGCGCTTCCTTATCAAAGAATTGCAAATGCGCCGCCATAATCCTGCTGCCCGTAACCGGCTCGGCTGGCGTCCACAAATCAGCTCTTTGCACATCGGGATCATCCGCCGTTGTTTTCAACGCGATCATCTGTGATTCCGTGCGCAAAAACATCGAAACCACGGGAGAGAAAACCAATTCCACCTGTCGCATGATGGGCAAACTGGGCGTTCCATCCGCGCTGTAAACAACATCATCGAACAGATCTATATCATGCGCCATATCCACGCCTATCTTGTATTCAAAATCGAACCCTTTATCCTGCAAAAGCGCCACGCAGTCCTCCGGAGATTCCCCATACGGAATGCATGCCGCACACAGAAGTGCTTCCGCAATTGCTTCGTATGCTTCAAACCGTTCGCACCCGTCAATATAACTCGTTAGATCATCGTAATCCGTTACCCGCGACACGGCGGACGCGCCATACGCGAAACATACGATGGATACGATCAGCAGCAGCGCAATCCCCTTTTTCATAAGCACCTCCATGAATTGAAACACCCGTCTTTATGAGAAGATTTTCGCAAAACACGGATGGAACACCATTGTCCCGCAGTGGTCAGCAAAATCAAAGTGATTATGTGATGCATAAATTCCATATCGACCCAGATGTCTGAATCCACGCTTTTGTCTTTTTCATGCGACCTCTCATTGCATCCGCCGTACAATTTGCTTTGTTGCGCGCCATGATAAATCGCGTCTGCCGCCGGCGCGATTCGCCCGAACAGGATTCACAGCTTTTCGCAAATCACCCTGCACCGCTTCCAATTGAACGCAATGCCGTAAGCGAGAATATTCTCCCGACCATCATTTCGAAGCCGCTCATCGTATCGCTGCGCCCTGATCTGCTCCATCGCACGCTGGCAGGCTTCATCCAAGCCCGCAAACGTTAAGGCATACTTGACTTCGATCACAATACCCGCGTCCAGATCCTCCGGCTCGATGAGAATATCGCTGAAGCCGTTTCCGGATTCCGCGTTGGACAGAATCAGCCACGTGGGATCGCTGCGCAGAAGCCCCAGCAGCAGACCGTGATAAAAATTCTCCTTCTGTTCGTCCCTCGCCTTGGTATCCATTATGCTGATCATCTTATTCAAAACCAGATTGAGGTGCTTCTGGATCGTTTCGGCATCGCCCGTCTGAAAGGCATTGCAGAACACCCGCATGGATTGATCGTCCCGTACGAACGTCTTTTTGAACCATTCCTGAATCTGCAGGACAAACACTTCCCGCACCTCGCGGTTGGGAATTTTCAGTTTGTATGCGCCTTCCGCCGTTTTGCCCGCCTGCGTCAGATAGCCCGTTGTAAACAACACGCTCCACAGATTATCGATGCTCTGGTGCACCTCCGCATAGGTAAGCTCCAGACGGACGTTCTTCTCAATCGTTTCTCCGGCGATCAGCCGCTCGATCTCATTCTGCGTGTTCTTATCTGCGATTTCCACAAATTCTCTGACCAGATCATTGCTGCTGGTATTGATCCAAAATGTCTGCGGTTCCGCATTGGGATCGGCGTGCAGCTTCTTGGCGTAATTAATAACGTCCCACGGACAGTATACATCCGCATTGCCAAAGCGATAGCCATCGTACCATTCCTTCGCCTCGGCTAAATGATCCTGAAGACCATAATCCGTCAAGAGCTGTCTGACCTCCGCATTGGTAAAACCAAACTGCTCATCATGCTCGATATCCACAATGGAATTCACATCAAAGTTGTTCAGCCCCGTAAAGATGCTCTCCTTGGAAACCCGCAAACAGCCGGTCAGCACGGCAAAGAACAGGCTGTCGTTTGTCTTGAGCGCCTGCCCGAACAGTCCGCGAATTAGCGCGACCATCTCGTTGTAATAGCCGTGATGGTAGGCTTTGTCCAGCGGCACATCGTATTCGTCAATCAGGAGGATAACCTTTTGACCATAGTGCTTCTCCAAAAGCGACGAAAGCGTTTGCAGGCTGTTGCGAATATCCATTTCATCATATTCGCCACTCGTTATTCTCTTCAGAGATTTTTTCTCATCTGTGGTTAGCCGCTCGCTCTCGTTTAAAAACTGCAGGCGAAGCGCTTCTTTTCTAACGATTTCGCACAGAGCTTTGTAGGCAACATCAAACGTCAACCCATCCACGCCCTTGAGCGATACAAACACCACGGGATATTTTCCCATGTACGCATCGCACAGCGCCTTTTCCCGACTGATGGCAAGCCCATCGAAGATGTGCTTATCGCCGCCGATTTCGAAGAAGCACTTGAGCATGCTCATGTTCAGCGTCTTGCCGAAGCGCCGCGGGCGGGTAAACAGGTTCACGCTTCCCCAATTGTTCAGCAGATCGCGGATCAATCCGGTTTTATCGACATAATAAAAATCTTCCTCGCGCAGCTGCGCAAAGTTTTCAATGCCGATCGGTAATTTCCTGTTTTTCATATCGCACCGCCTTTCGGGTGGTTTCCTGTACGGTCTACCATTCCATAATTATTCTACCGCAAATCGCCTCGCTTATCAAGGACATTTTATAATCGGATCGCTCCGACAGCTGCGGGACGACGGTAGTATGTAGGCGCGCTAATCTCCAGATCACTTACCGCTATTCTGCTCGATAATCTTCATGCTTTTTGCCCATATTGCCTCCGCGCAACGGAAATGAAGGTGGGCTTCCCACGCATCGCTCCTGCATTCAACCGCCGCTTTCGTTTATTACAGTGTGTGGAATTTTCGATAGCCAATATATATGCTCGCCCTCGCAGTGTGAAATGTACTGACCGGGGATTAAAGATGGATCGCTTGGATAAAGGCATATTCCGCTCCAATCGCCATTCCATGTAAGATCCGTTGCAAAGAAAACGCCGCCACAATATTTCATGATATTCTTGAATCGTTGTACATTTTTTATCGCAGCATCATCAACCGATATTGACGCTGCTTCTTCCCGCACAAGTAAACTGGAATGCGCGTTCTCCACTTTGTGTTTATAGAGGAGAATCTGTTTCTCGGATTCGAGCACATCGATTTCATCAAATCCAAAACCGGCAAGCGTCGGATATAAGCTTTCAGCAGCAGACCGCGTTCGATCCCGATCGGAAAGATGCCATTGTTGACCAATTATCCCAGCGGCACATATGATTACGGCACATAGTATGCCCACAACATTTCTGATTTTTCTCATGATGTCCCATACTCCGTTTGTATCGCGTAATCCGTATCGCCGCCAGCGAACTGGGGTTGGACATGTACAGTAACGGTTCCAGCTATTTAATTATACCCTCAGATTGAAGCAGCTCTCTTATATCTTCCATGCCATCATAATACATATCATCCGCTTTAATTGGAAGATACGCATCGAGCCATCTTAAAAAATCCTCGGTCTTGCGCCCGCCCTTGATGTACAAGGCATTTGCACGATACCGCGCCAGATACTCTACGGACGTACCCAGCATATTCATACTGACATTATAGCAGGAATCAATTTCACGGCGATACTGTTCTTCAGTTTCCTGATCTGTAAATGTGTAACCATAGACCGTATATTGATGACCATCTTTTTCGACAATCCATTGCAGCGCGTGCGTATAACCAAGCGTGCCGAGCGCGGGATCATCCGGCGCCTGCCCTACCCGATAAGGGGACAAGGCTTGCTCCAATTCCTGTATGTTCTCAAAAATCGAGGCATACGTCGATGGACCGTTGTTTCCAAAATATTTCAGGGCGATCGCCATGCTTGCCAGGATCGCCAGGATTATCAGCATGGTTCTTTTCAATTCAAATCCCTCCCTGATGAAGCAGAAACCGGACATACCATTTCTGCCATTAAAACAAGCGCCTTCGTCCGCATATCATTATCTGTATTCTACCATGATCGTGCCGCTTCCGTCAACGATACCGACGATAGCCCCCGAAGATTATGGATGCGGTACTTCGTATCGTTACACGCCAGCGGGAATTGGCGTGCAAGTCGCAGACAGTTACGGGTGCGCTCGCGTTTGCGAATATTCATCAAGTATGAAACGTGCATACTGCGCAGCCTGTCTCTCGCGTCCTCGTTCTGTAAGCGGCAAAGCGTTTATCCACTGAAAGTAATGCGTCATTTCATGGGCAATCACGGTCAAAATCGTAGCAATCGCATCGTCTCTGCCCAGTGAATCGAGCAGGTCAGGATAATCTCCGGTTGCGATCCTGATGTGAGGAAGCACAGAATCGTCCGTCGGCTCAAAAAATGTGCCTACTGCCGTTCCTCCATCTCTGGTTTTCAGCAGAGCTTGCTTCTTCAGATTGATGCAAAGCGGAATCGGGAAGTAATATTTCTTTTTTACCCACTGAATAAAATGGCGGCATGCCAATTTCAAATCTTCATTTGTGTTTTTGTCGCAATGAAGCTGTATGCGGCTTTTCGGTGTGACCAACTCCGGTGAAGCATATCGCTTCCAGCGCTCAATCGTCCAAATATGCACATTTACTCCTTCTTTTGTTGTAGCTCATCTTAGGGGGCTCCGGAATAGAACGTGGTTTACGCAGCATCTAGACAGATTCTCATCCAGAGTAACTCTACAATTAATTGAACGCTTTCCAGGGCACACGCTATCTTTTGGCAAAGAAATCTCTTAAACAATGTAGAAACGGAAAATATCCTGGGGCCAACGTTCTCGCTTTCGCCTGCAGTTTGTATGCAAATACGAACATCAATACGCTTCTATGAATATAACTAAACGTTGATCCCCGAATATACGCCCATTCATAGTCTCTGAAAATCGTCATTGCCTGTACAACAATCAGCAGCTTGCCGAATGCTTTCAGCTTTGCAGAAGATAACGGCATAATAATGCACATCAAACCCATTCCTCCGGCGATTACCTGCGTTATCGCCACCAAAAAGCTGGAGGCAGCCATTATATAAACGCCCATATCATACGCAATTCGTTCCGCCCCTACAATATGTGTTTTATACACCATCGAAATCATATCAAAGAACTGAAAGAATCCCGCGTATAGCACGAACGCCGTGATTACCTGGGCGATAACGATACCCAATCAAAATATCCTACGTGCGCGGTATACGGATAAAACTGACCGTCTATGAACACAATGCTTTTATTGATGAAAACAACATCCTTCACATCGCCGATTTCCAACGTATCCGCATCCAACAGCGTATATTCGGCGGCCAGACAGACCGAATTCATCATGAAAGCACAGATGAGCGCAACCAACAGTACCCGTTTGTAAAGCTTCCCCATTGTATAATGCACCTCCCGTCCAGTATTTGCAGTATTCTTCCATTCAGTCCGTTTCCACATAGGCAAGCTGTCCGGCGTTATCGCGCACTTCGTACAGGCTGTTCGGATCATCTGCCTTCGCCTTGTTTTCATACAATATGTATGTAGTCCCGCTGCGCAGATCGATCATAATCGGAACGGATATTTCCAGTTGCCAGTTGTTCAGCGACCATCCCTCGAACCGATTGGGCACGCCCATATAAAACAGAAGCGTTTGATCGGAATTTAAGATCACATTTGATCCCGCCATGATTCGATGCGTCAGAAAAATCTGTTCTCCCTGCTGATTCGTCAATTCTTCTATATTTCCGGTATCGACAGCCAGCTTGAACAATCGAACATCGTGATTCGGATCATGCGCCGCAAACAGAATCGTTGTTTCATCCAGCCAGGCAATGCATCTGCTTTCAAGGTAACTGCATTCCAGTTTCGACAGCGTTGTTTCATCGATGAAAACTGAAATTTCCCCGTTCGGATTTTCAACGCATATGGTTCGTTTGGGATTATCCGTGATCTGTCCCAAGCCGGTTATCCATGCAAGATTTCCATTGGGTTGAATCGCATATCCGTCAATCAACCGATGATTACGCCCGTCTTCGTCCGTTTCAAAATTGTTCAGCGAATACTGATATTCCTGCCCCGATTCAGATCGTCTGCACAGCACAGCCTCCGTAGGCGCGGGATAATACACAACTTCAGCAACGTCATCATTCCCTCCTCCCGCCACCGAAAGTCCCTTATCCTTCAACGCCTTAAAATAGTATAAATCGCCGTGCATATAGGCGCGCACGGTCTGTTGTCCTGAATCATAATAAGGAATCGGAATGGAATAGGTACTGAGCAGCGTTTTTGTACCGTCGCGCGAAACATGCCAGATTTCCATCGGCGTTTTTTCTACAGCAAATAAAAGACCATCGTACTCTGCCGGATCGCTTTGGATGATGTAGCCCGCGTCCAATTGCCATTCCGATACCTTGCCATCGTCCAGCGTAATTTGCTTGATCAATTTGGGTTCCCACGAATGCAGTCCCTCAATCGTCCAGATAATCTGACCTTTCGCCTGAAATTCGGAAGCATCATAGAGCGGCGCGCCGTTTGCGGAAAACCATTTTACTTCATCTGATTGCGGAAAAAAAGCAGACGCGCTGCCGACCGCCATCATCAGGCTGCACAGCATCAAAACGCACAAAATCCTCTTGTTCAAACGATACCGCTTCATACCCGCCTCCGCCGTCAGTTAGATATTATCTTAAATACAGTATAACATCGCTCGCTGAAAGTGTCAATTAACAGAAAACAGCGGAGCTGCCAATGTGCAGCCCCGCCCTTTTAAAGAATCAAATATCGTACTGATTTTCCATTTGCACCCATTGATCTGTTGCTACGCCATACGATTCAAGCGATGCAGGAAGATATGCAACAAAGCTCGCATCATCCGGGTTTTTATAGAGCGTTGGCGAACATCCGCTCTTATTGATTCTATTTCGCCCACGACAGCTGTCCGGTCTGATTCCTGAATTCACCTTCAAACGATGATTTTATGTTATTCTGATAAAGCACATAGTTCTTTCCTGTGTTCAAGTCAATGATATGCGGAACAGCGACTTCATCATAGCAAATATCCCATTCGATCGCGCGATTCGGGCTGCCGAGATAGGCAATCAGGTTTTCTTCACGATTGTAATAGACGCAGGACGCGCCTTGAATGGAATGATACATTATAATCGGGTTTCCATCGACATTCAGCAATGGCGTGACTTCGCCGCTGCTCAATTGCAGCATGTACAGATGCTCAAGCATATAGTCGTCGATACTTCCTTTGCTTCCGAACATCAGATGATCTTCATCGATCCAGCACAGGCTTTGACCATATATCCCGCCATTGTATATTTCATCGTTATCCCAACTCAACTGTTCTTCGATCCCTCCCGGCAAAACCTGTTCCACGCCCTGTCCCGGCGTTTCTACCAGCAACGATCTTGCCGCAGTGCGATAATAGCTTATCCTTGAAGCAGTGACCCATACCACCTTTCCATAGGGAGATATGGCAAAATAATGAAACATTGAATCCGAAGGATGAGGATCGTTGTTCAGTTGATAGACGTATTCGTTGCCCTCAGCATCGATACTGCAAAGCACTGCGGGATATGGTGAGAATCTGGGTTCATCCGGATCAATTTTTTCCAGGGATTTGATGTAATACAATGTGCCGTGCATATACGCGCGAACGGTCTGAGGGCCATGCTCCCAATATGGATAGGTTATGGTGTAGCTGGCCAACTGTTCCCGCTGGCCATCCGGCTGGGTCAGCCAGATTTCCACCTGTTCATCATCCTCAACGGCATACAGAACACCGTCGTACTCGTCGGGATCCTTTTGAATGATATACTCGTTATTGATTGTCCATTCCCTTACTTTTCCACTTTCCAGTGATATGCATTTGAGTAAGTGCAGCTCTTCATATCTCTCGTCACGCCGATCATTCACAATTGTCCAGACGATTTCGCCTTTGTAATTACTATCTTCCGCATTATATATCTGTCTTGGATCGGACGTATAATATATGGCGTCGGGAATTCTCTCGTTTTTCCATGGATCCTCAGCAAGACAGCAGATATGTAAAAAAGATAGGATCATCACAATGCTCAGGCATATCAAACGTTGAATCCGGCAGCGCACTCTATATTCCCCCTTTATATATGATTTCTTAACTATATTATAGTACCGGTCAGGACTGTTCGCAAGCGAATCGCTATTTTTTCTATTCCGCTCCGCCTGCATAGTTTCTATAATGTAGGAAAAAGCCCTGTCGTTGAACTGCGACAGGGCAAAGCGATTATTCAATCAGGTCAGATCGACCAGCACCGGTATTTCCTCATGCCGAACCAGATAGCCATAGATATGGTACATCAGCGCGACCATCGAATCGAATGTTTCTCCGTCGGCGCACCGGACGCGTACCGGAATTTCCGGATGGGGATTTATGCCGAAGAAGCACAAATCCTTTTTTTGCAACATAGTCCCATTCGTAAAGGGCGCGGCTGGGCGATAGCGATACCCAAGCAAAATATCCTACGCGCGCGATATATGGATAAAACTGACCGTCTATGAACACAATGCTTTCATTGATGAAAACAACATCCTTCACATCGCCGATTTCCAACGTATCCGGATCCGACAGCGTATATTCGGCGGCCAGACAGACCGAATTCATCATGAAAGCACAGATGAGCGCAACCAACAATACCCATTTGCAAAGCTTAACCATTATACAAAGCACCTCCCGTCCAATTTCGGCTGTATTTTTCCATTCAGTCCGCCTCCACATAGGCAAACCGTCCGGCATTATTTCGCACTTCATACAGGCTGACTGGATCATCTGCCTTCGCCTTGTTCTGATAACAGGCATAGCTTTTTCCGGTTTTTAAATCAATAATGATCGGTATGGAGGATTGTATTTCGGCGCCATAGCTGTCCGGAAAGCTGCTATTGGGCAATCCCATGTAGATCATTAAGTCGCGGTTTCGATTGATAACGATGTTGGAGCCCGGCACAATCTCATTATAGCAGCAAAGCTGCTTCCCCTCCGCATCGGTCAGCGATATGATTTTTCCGGATGAAACATCCATCGCATACAATTCTATCGCGTAGGTATGCTCATCAGCCAGAAATCTATTCACGGCAAACATGATCGTGTTTTCATCCAACCATGTAATATACCGGCTGGGAATATTTTCACATTGCAATTCGGTGCGTTCAGCCTCGCCGAACACCTGCTTCGTCCCCTGCTTCGGCGTTTCGACTACGATGTTCTGCGCATACAATTCGCGATGGGGAATCAGTTCGCACCATGCTGCTTTTCCATCGGCTGCGATGGCATATGCGTTCAGCAGCGATTGGCACGCTCCGAGCGCATTGGGCGTATAATTGTTCAGCTGATATTCGTATTCGCTTCCATCCGCGTCCAATCGGCACAATACGGCTTTGCGATCTCTGGGCACGCCAACCTGAATTTCGCTGCCCTTCGTCGCGTAGTATATGCCGGTATCCTCCAGCGCCTTTATGTAATACAGCGCGCCGTTCATATACGCGCGAACGGTTTGCATCCCCCGTTCGTAATACGGCAGGGGAATATCATAGGTCGCAATCAGGGTTCGGGTCGAGCCTGCGTCCACATGCCATATCTCCACCACAGGATTGTTTTCAACGGCATAGAGCACGCCCGCAAATTCATCCGGATTTTTTTGAATGATGTAGCCCTCCTCGAGCGCCCATTCATGAATTTTGCCGTTCGACAGCGAAATGGATTTGATCAGGCTCGGTTCGCCCGGCCAGAAGCCTTCAATCGTCCAATAGATGCTGCCTTTGAATTTCACTTTGGATGCATCGTACCGCTCCGCATAATCGCTCGTATGTCCGCCGATTGCATACCAGTAATAAGGTTCGGCAAATCCAGCCGTGATGGAAACAAATTCCAAGATAATGATCAGCAGAAAGCAAATCATATGCTTCATGGTTTCACCCCCCCATTCGTATGATAACATTTTCATAACCTTTTGTCAAACAGGAAAATACTGATGCATTTTCTACAGAGTCCACCAATTCGCCAAACTTCAATATTTGTAAGGGACTATACCATGAAGTATAGTCCCCCCGATGCTATTAATCAGATATCGTGCTGATCGGCTATCTGCACCCATTTTCCAGTTGCTACTCCATAGTCTCTTAAGGAAGCAGGAAGATAAGATAGGAAGTTGGTTTCTGCCGGATTAGAATAATAATCCCACAACATATTGCTACCTAATGCTTTCGCCAGATATGCAATCGTTCCCAGACCAGTTGTATCAATTCCAATTACCTTTAAAAAATCAGGATCCATCCTGCATGTAGCACACTTCTTTTCTGCATTATACGCATAGGATTCTACAATCGCGTCAAAACCCGTTCCAAATGTAACCAAAGGTGTACTACTGTCAAACGTCCATTCCTTCAATATGTATGCATCGCTGGTATAATA
>CAKUKP010000022.1 GCA_934663625.1 uncultured Clostridia bacterium | reverse complement strand
CTATCTCTTTAACAACGGCAATTCCTTCGGCAATTTTCCGGAAGCGTTCAAGGCCATCGGCAATTCCACGCTTTTCGGTGTTCCATATTCCGATTTCCTGATGCTGATCTTCGTGGCGATGGGCGTTATCATCACCACGCGGCTGCCCATCGGTACGCACATTTACGGCCTGGGCGGCAATGAACAGGTGCTGGTAAACGCCGGTATCCGCGTAAGCCGCATCAAGATTTTCGTATTTATGCTGTCCGGCTTCTGCGCGGCGTGCGCGGGCGTATTGCTGGCGGCGCAGCTGACCATGGCGCATCCCACGCAGGGCGATAATTATCAGACCGACGCCATTGCCGCGTGCGTAATCGGCGGCATCAATATGGCGGGAGGCGAAGGCAAGGTATGGTGCACGATGATCGGCGCGCTGCTGATCGGCGCGGTGCGCAACGTGCTCACGCTCCTGCACGTATCGGTTTACTTCCAGAACATCATCGTCGGCGTGATCATCATCGCGGTGGTTGCGTTCAGCATGATGGTGAAGGTGCGCCGCGATGAAAAGGTGGCGCAGTTCACCGCCGCGGAAGCGGCGAACCGGTAAGGAGGGGCGGATATGGGTACGAATACAGGCTTCAAAAAGTTTGCAAAGGAACACGGCGTGATTCTGGAATTCGGCATTCTGTTCATCATCGCGTGCATCGTGGTTCCCAATTTCTTCTCCGTATCGGCGATCTTTACGATGCTCAAGCAGGCCGCCGTGCCGTGCGTGGCGGTCATGGGCATGATGCTGGTGCTGACCACCGGCGGCATCGATCTATCGCTTGCCAACACGGTTGGTCTGTGTTCCGTGGTGCTGGGCGTGCTGACGGTAAACAACGGCGTGCCCGCGTGGATCGCGATCATCGCAACCATTCTGGTGGGCGCGCTGGTGGGTTTGATGAACGGATCGATCGTGCAGTTTTTGCGCGTTCCCGCGTTTATCACTACGCTCGGCTCCGGCTATGTGATCTACGGCCTTGCGCAGATCGTAGGCAAGGGCGAACAGTTCAATCAGCTTCCGCCGGATCTGAAGGCGTTCGGCACCACCAAGGTGTTCAACTTCATCTATGAAGCGCTGCCGGAGGGCCTGCAGGATGTGCAGATTCTGAAAAGCTTTCTGCGCCTGCCCAGCTACGTATGGATTTCCGTGGTGATCGTAATTGTGATGTATTTTGTGCGGCATAAGACCGTGTACGGCCGCGATCTTTCCGCATTTGGCTTCAATGCCAAGACGGCGAAGCTTTCCGGCATCAATACCACGCTTCTGCACATCGAAACCTATGTGTTCTGCTCCATGCTGGTGGCGATGGCTTCCGTGCTGTTGTCCATCCGCGCGGGCTGCTGCCAGTCGAACCTCGGCGGCATGAACTATACGTTCGATATCGTTACCGCGGCAGTCGTGGCGGGCACCAGTTTGTACGGCGGCGTATCCAGCGTAATCAACTGCGTATTCGGCGTATTCATCACGAAAACGCTGGAAGTATCGATCAACATGCTGAAGGTAAACTTCTACCTGTTTAAGCCCTGTCTGGGCGTGATCATACTGCTCGCCATCGTGCTGGAAGCCTATAAGAACCGCAAGCTGTAAGGGAAGGAGGGCTATCATGAACAAGACGATTCTTGAAATGAAGGGCATTACGAAATACATTTTCGACGCCTATGGAAACGCCCTTCGCAACGCCACCGTAAAGATTCTGGACGGCGTGAATTTCGATCTGCGCGAGGGCGAGGTACACATTCTGGTCGGCGAAAACGGCGCGGGCAAGAGCACGCTGATGAAGGTGCTCGGCGGAATTCTGCCGCCGGACGAGGGCGAAATTCTGCTGGACGGCAAGGTGGTGCATCCCCGCAACGCGCGCGAAGCGATGGAACTGGGCATCGGCTTTATTCATCAGGAGCTGAACCTGTGCAACAATCTTTCCGTGGCGCAGAATATCTTCATCGGCCGCGAAAAGAAGGGCAAGGTGCTGATGGACAACCGCGGCATGCTGCGCGAGGCGCGCAAGCTGCTGAACGAACTGGGCATCGATATCGATCCTGCCATTCAGGTGGCAAAGCTTTCCACGGCGCAGCAGCAGGTGGTGGAAATCGTAAAGGTGCTGTCCTACAATTGCCGGATCATCATCATGGATGAACCGACCTCGTCGCTCACCAAAAAGGAGATCGATTTCCTGTTCGGTCTGATTCACAAGCTGCGCAGGGACGGCGTTTCCATCATCTATATCTCTCACAGAACCGAAGAATTCGAACAGGTGGGCGACCGCCTGAGCGTTCTGCGCGACGGTCAGTACATCGGCACGCTGGAGCGCGATGAATTTGAAATCGGGCGCATCGTGAAGATGATGGTCGGGCGCACGCTGGGCGAAATGTATGAAAACGTGCATACGCCCGGCAAAGAAGTGGCGCTGGAGGTCAAAAACCTGCGGCTGGACGAACACAGCCTGCCGATTAACATGCATGTAAACGCGGGTGAAATCGTGGGCATGGGCGGTCTGGTGGGCGCGGGCAGAACCGAACTCGCCAAGTCCATCTACGGCGTGCGGCACAGCCACGGCGGCGAGGTATATTACTTCGGCAAGCGCGTGCATACGCTCGATCCGCAGAAATGGCTGCGCAATGGTCTGATTTATCTGACCGAGGATCGCAAGGATGAAGGCCTGATATTGGATATGGGCATTCCGGCGAATATTTCGTTGGCGAACCTGTGGCGCATGTTCAAAAACGGCGTGATCAACCGCAAGGCGGAACAGGCGCTTTCCGAACAGACGGTGAAGGAACTGAACATCATGTGCAAGAACCCCACCCAGCCGGTGAAAACCCTTTCGGGCGGCAACCAGCAGAAGGTGGTTCTGGGCAAATGTCTGGTCACCAGCCCGCGCGTTCTGATTCTGGATGAGCCCACGCGCGGCATCGACGTCGGCGCGAAGCGCGAAATCTATCACATCATCGATAAAATCGCCGGAGAAGGCGTGGCGGTGATCATGATTTCGTCCGATATGCCCGAATTGATCGGCATGTCCGATCGCCTGTACGTGATGAAGGACGGCGCGATCGTGGCGGAAATCAAGGATAAGCAGGATATGGATCAGGAAAAGATCCTGTCCTACACCATCGGTCAGAAATAATCGACGGTTTGCCGGATTGTTGCACACTTGTAAAAAACTGTAAAAAGTTATATGATATATACGGCAGTATTTACCGCCGCATACTTCACAACGGAGGTAAGCACGATGAAAATTCAATCGGTATTTGATGCGGCGTTCGCGCCCTATGGCAAGGTAATTCATGGTTTTGATGTGGAAGCGCTGAAGGAATGCATGATGAAAACGGAATGCCCGAAGGGCGGCACGATCTATGTGGCTTCCGCGCCTGAACTGGAAGCGCTGCCGATCTATCAGGAAGCGCGCGATCAGCTTTTCGGCGGTATGCCGATTCAGATCGGCTATTGCAACGGCGAAAATTACAAGCTGAACTGTCTGGAATACCATCGCGACAGCGAATTGAACCTCGCCGTGGGCAGCGATATGATCCTGCTGCTGGGCAAGGAGGGCGATATCGATTTTGAAGCGCTCGAATACGATACCGCGAAGGTGGAAGCGTTCCGCGTGCCGGAGGGAACGTTCGTAGAGGTGTACGCGTCCTCACTGCACTATGCGCCGGTGGGCAAGGCGTTCCGCAGTGTGGTGGTGCTGCCGAAGGGCACGAACACGGAACTGAAATTCAAGCCCGATGCGAAGGGCGAAGCGCGCCTGATCACCGCCACCAACAAATGGCTGCTGGCGCACGCCGAAAGCAGCGAAGCCGCGGGCGGCGCATGCGTCGCGCTGAAGGGCGAAAATATCGCGGTGGAAATCTGATTCCCCATACATTCCTGCAAAGAGGATCCGTAACCGGACAGGCTGCGGATCCTTTTGAACAGAACCAGACTTGGCATATGCTGAAGCTCATCTATTGCTAAAACGTATGGATTTTTGGTATAATGGTATTATAAAGTACCTTCTGAAAGTACCATCTGAGAATTATAAACTATCTGAAAAAAAGGAGAATGCCATATGACCAAGCAGGAGTTTAAGGCGCTTTGCGATGGAATTCTGAAACGATATGGCTTTATGAAGGCACGCGGACAGTATTATCTGGATTTGGGTTCGGATATTATCGGGTCTGTTCATTTTCAATCGTCCCTCTACGGAAAGGCTGTCTATATAAACTGCGGGTTCAGCCTGAAGGATTTTAACGATGGCCTGTCGTACCCCAAATACCGAGACACCAACATGGATTGGCGCATCTCGGTGCCCGGCAAAGAAAAGCTGAGCAACAAGCCGGATTCCTATGCATATCAGACCGAAATGATTAAATACGAATATTACAGCGCGGATGAACTGGAGAGCAGTATTGAAAGCGCGCTCGAAGCGTGGGTGATTCCGGCAATTCAAAATGGGCTGGAATACATTCTTGCGCACGATGAATACTATCGCGTCATGGTCAAGGTGGCGAAGCGGTTTCAGCGGCTGCCCGATTCAAACTGTCCGTCGATTGCAGGAGAAACACAAACATGAAAAGCCTGTTTCCGGATATTCCGTGGCGCGTCGTCTGTCCGGACGTAAGAGCCTATACGACGCATTATGCGTTTGAGGATTGCATCGGGCTGCTTTGCCGGAAGAATGTGCATGACACCTTCGAATACACGTTTTTCTGGAAGGACGGCTATTTCATCCAGTTCGATGCGCCGCGGGTTTCGCGCACGCTGGATATGCGATTCTGTAAAGGCTCGGTGTTCTCCATGGAATTTGAACGGCTGGAAAACGGAACGCGATTTCTCGTTCGATTTCATCATGTACAGGGACGGGAAGACGGCGTTGCCTATATCAGCCAGACGCACCTCGATCAGTTTTTCGAAGTGAAACTGGATGCAAAACCCTGTTGGCCGAAATGCTGAGGCAAAGAAGGGGAGAAGTGAGATTTGCTATCGACATTATACGCAGTGGTTTCGCTGATTTGTTATGCGCTTGATGATTATCCGTCGCATAAGTATTGTAACGATGAACGTTATCAGCAGTATGGCAGCAAGCGTTTTTGGAAATTCGACAGATGCATGTTCTATGTCGCAACTGCAAATGCCGTGGTATGCGTTCTTCTGATACTCTTGAAATGCGTCGGAATCATCGAATGGTGGTAGAAATGCTATGGAAAGCGGTTTGACAGTATGGCGGTAACATATTATCCGCGCTCTAAGGCCGTAAAACAGGTGGAGATATTATTCAGTTCAAAGACGCTGCCTTTGCATTTTGGTTCCGCCGTATTCCGCCTTCCTCTGATGATACGCACCGGAGGCTTTGCAAAGCAAAGCTCCGGCAGCGCCGGACTGGCATTCGAAGAATGCGTCCGGGCTGGTCGCGCCTGCGATATATCGCAAAGGCGCGACTGCTAAAGGAAGGTGTTAAAACCGCAGGTTTTGACGGAAAGAGAGATAACGTACCTATCGGATTTATGCTGTTTCTGTGGAACGGGCTTCTCTCCCTCAGTCTGCGCGCAAGCGTGCAGCCAGCTCCCTCGACAGAGGGAGCCGGAGAACTGTGCAGCTTTTATCAACAAATTGTGTCCCGCCGTATTCCACAGCGGAAGCTTGTTATTTTTTGCAGCCGTATTCTGCCCGTCGCCGCCTGCGCCGCTTCATTCGCTTTCGGTGTTTTCCAGCGGGAAGGTGACGATCCAGTTTCCTTCCAGCGCGGGCGATGCGGTGGTGAAATCACCGTAGAGCACGTAATCGCCCAGCGTTTCCGGTGAAACATCGGTAAAGATATAATCCTCGTAGCTGCCATTTTTCGAATCGTCAAAGAATGAAATGCAGCCGTAGCCGGCAATGAGCGCTTCGGTTCTTCGGTTGAACAGATAAACTTCGCCGTGATTATCGGTATTTAGAATGTCCGCATAGTATATCTGTATGTGCAGGCGGTCGTCCACGTAGCCGATTCCCGTCAGCGTAACGCCGTTGGCGGGGGAGGCGATAGCGCCATCTGGTTTCAGAACGGTATAGTCCTTGTGCGCGTCGGATTTGACTGCAAAATCAATTGCGCTTACGCCGCGCGGGCGAACGATCTGCGTTTCCGTGCTTAAATTAACGTTGGACAAATCTACACTTTCTATGACGCCGACGGTGCTTTGCTTATTGAACAGAAGCTTCCGAACGGAAAAGGTCAACTTATCGCCGGTAATGCGCTGCCCATTCCGCTGGCGAATGGTGATCAGGAACGTTGCGGTTTTCGTATCCGGATCGTAGCTCGAAAGCGTGCAGCTCCCTTCGGAATCGAACGGCGCGTGAATCTGATAGCTGTCGAAGAGATCGGTGGTTGCATCCAGCCCTACGCCCGCAAGATCCTGCATGGAGATATAGATTTGCGCGGTGTCTTCGTGAATGTACGCCGCTTCGACCTCCATGCGAACGCCGTTATCCTCGCAAAATCGCTGAACCGGCTTGAAAAACTGCGCCGTGGCGGGGGAGATTCTGTACAGCACATCGTAGAACGCCGGTATCGTCGCCGCCATGGCGGGCACGGCGATGGCGATCGCCAGACAGATGCACGCCGCCAGCGCGCCCCATTTGACCCGCAAGTGCCTGTGCATGTTCGGTTGCGCGTCCGCCGCTTCGATATAGGCGGGATCGATCAATTCCATTTTGTCAAGCAATTCATTTCCGTTCATACGGTGTAACCCTCCTTTTCAAGCCGCGTCCGAAGCTGCCTTCGGCAGCGAAACAGCGTGGTTTTCACCTTGCTTTCGGACAGATAATAGCGTCGGGCGATATCCGCGATGGAGTCCAGATACCAGTAGCGCCGGATGAAAATATTCCGCTTCTCCGCTTCCAGATCGCCGAGAAAATCGTTGATCGCGCGCTGCAGAATCAAATCGTCGATGCGGCGCTCCACATCGTCCGGCGCAGGAATGCATTGCGCAAGCTCCGCGCTCAGTTCACAGATATGGGCGGATCGCTTGAGTCGCTTGCGATCGCGGCAGCAGTTCAGCGAAATGCGGCGCGCGATTCGGGCGAGAAATGCGTACAGATAATCGCACGGCGCGTGGGGCGGAATGGCGTTCCACGCCGCCAGATACGTATCGTTTTCGCAGCCCTCGGCGGTCTGCGCGTCCCGCACGATGCCATACGCCAGATCGCGCAGCCTGCGGCCGTATTTTTCTTTCGTGTGCCGGATCGCATTTTCATCGCGCCGCAGAAACAGTTCTACGATTTTCGAATCGTCCAAGGCGTTCACCTCCCCGCCGTTCAGAATTGAAGACCTTCACTTAAACAAGCACCGTTTGGGACCGTCGGGTTACACATTTGCGAAAAAACGATCCGGAACCTCCGGTGAAAAACCGGATTTTCCAGATCGATGCATGTATGAAATTACAGGAGTGGATTCATATCGCACAGGCGATCGAACGAATAATCGGGGCGCGTGGCGGAGGACGCGAGCATTTCCCGCGTGGTTTCGCCGCTCATCACCAGCACGGAAAGCATCCCGCTGCGAATACCGGTTTCGATATCGGTATACAGTCGATCGCCCACCATCGCCATCTGGGCGGGCGCGATGTGCGTTCTGCGCACGGCGGCTTCCACGATGCCCGTGTTCGGCTTGCCCACGATCAGATCGGGGCGGCGGCCGGTACTGGCCTCGATAAAGGCGATGATCGCGCCGATATCCGGCATGAAGCCGTTTTCGGTGGGACAGTTGAAATCGGGATGCGTGGCGATGTAGGGAAGTCCCGCGCGCACCAGATCGCAGATTTTGCGCATTTTCTCGTAGGTCAGCGTGGTATCAAAGCCGATCACGGCGATTTCGGGGTTTGCATCATCCACGGGTATGCCGGCTTCATGGAATTCCTCGATCAGGTATTCGTTGCCCAGCACATACGCGCGCTTCGCGGGATATTTTTCGGAAATGACCTCGCAGGTGGCCTCGCCGGAGGTCAATATCTTGCTGCGCGGAACATCCAGCCCCATGCGATGCAGCCGTTCTACATAAAACGCGGCGTTGTGCGATGAATTGTTCGTCAGAAACAGAAAATCGCGGCCGGTTTTCTGAACGCGATCGATGAAGAAAAGGGAACCATCGATCAGGCGGTCGCCCAGATAGAAGGTTCCATCCATATCCAGCAAAAACAGCTTTACATCATCGAAGGAACGCATATCAATCCTCGAATTCAATCAGGTTTTCGCCCATGCGGCGCACCGAAGCCAGCACTTCCACGCGGTAACCCGCATCGCGCAGTCTTTGAAGACCGGGCTGGAACGCCTTCGCGATCACGATGCCGACGCCCGCCACGGTCGCGCCCGCCTGTTCCAGCAGCCGGATCGCGCCGAAGCTGGCTTCGCCGTTGGCAAGAAAATCATCGATCAGCAGCACGCGGTCGCCGGGCTGTATAAAATGCTTTTTCAGCGTGAGCTGATAGGAGGAATTCTTGGTAAAGGAGAAAACCTCGGTTTGCAGAACGCCCTCCTTCAAGATGCTGGAAGCCTGCTTTTTCATGATCACCATCGGCAGATTCATCGCCAGCGCAGCCATGGCGGCGGGGGCGATGCCCGATGATTCGATGGTTACAACGCGCGTTATGCCCGCATCCGCAAACAGGCGCGCAAATTCCTGCCCCACGGCGTTCATCAGATTCACATCCACCTGATGATTCAGAAAGGAGTCTACCAGCAGCACATGCTCGTCCAGCGCGCGCCCGTCGCGCAGAATTCTCTGTTTTAACAGTTCCATATCCGCTTCATCTCCCGCATCAAACAAGTAATACAATCATTATAGCACAAACGATCCTGAGCCGGATTGAGCGCAGGTTAATTTCGGGGAACGACTGGCGTTTCCGCGCAGGTTTAATGGTCGAACACTTGAAAAATAGCGTATTTTCTGTTAGAATATGCAGGAATACTGAAAATGGGGTATTTGTGCAGATGAATGAATATGTAATTGCACTGGATGCCATGGGCGGCGATAACGCGCCCGATGCGATCGTGCGCGGCGCGGTCAGCGCGCTGCGTTCGATGCCGGATATCAGAATCCTGCTGGCGGGGCCGCAGGAAAGGCTTGAAGGACTGCTTGCCGATGCAAATGACGTGCGCGGACGGATTGAAATCCTGAACGCTGCGCAGGTGATCGAAATGGATGAATCGCCGATGATGGCGGTTCGCACCAAGCGCGATTCTTCGCTGGTGGCGGCGATGAACGCCGTGCGCGAAAAGCGCGCGGGCGCGGTGGTATCCGCGGGGTCCACCGGCGCGGTGCTGGCGGGCGGCATGTTCAAGGTGGGCCGCATTCCCGGCGTGGAAAGACCGGCGCTCGCCCCCGTATTTCCGGGCGTGCAAAAGGATGTTCTGCTGCTGGATGCGGGCGCGAACGTGGATTGCCAGAGCCGGTATCTGCTGCAATTCGGTCTGATGGGCGCGGCGTACATGAAGGGCGTAAAGCACGTGCAGAATCCCAAGGTGGGGCTCGTAAACATCGGCACGGAGGCGGAAAAGGGCAATAAGCTGGTCAAGGAGACCTTCGCGCTGATGGAAAAGCAGACCGCCTATCGTTTCGGCGGCAATTTGGAGGCGCGCGACATCATGACGGGCGATTTCGATGTGGCGGTGGCGGATGGGTTCGCGGGCAACCTGATCCTGAAAAACACCGAGGGCATCGCAAAGGCGTTGTTCACCATATTGAAAACCGAACTGAGGAGCAGCCTGCCCTCCCAAATCGGCGCGATGCTGGCGAAGCCCGCGTTCCGTCGGGTGAAGAACCGCATGGATTACAACCAGGTCGGCGGCGCGCCGCTGCTGGGCGTAGAGGGCGCGGTGGTCAAGGCGCACGGAAGCTCCGGCGATGCGGCGATCGCGAACGCCATCGCGCAGGCGCGCGGTATGCTGGAGGGCGATGTGGTCGGCAAGATTCGCGAAGGCCTGAAGGCGATTGAGAACATGCAAACCGAAAATTGAACCAACGACAAAAAACCACAGGAGGAAGAAACAATGAACGTATTTGACAAGGTAAAGGAATTTATTCTGATGCAGCTGCCCGTGAGCGCGGATAAGATTACGCCGGAAGCGCGCCTGCTGGAGGATCTGGGCGCAGACAGCGCGAATCTGATGATGCTGATCATGGATCTGGAAAACGAATTCAACATCACCGTTGAAGATGAAGCGCTGGGCACCATCAAGACCGTGGGCGATGTGGTCGCTTACATTGAAAAGCAGAACGGCTGAGCGAAGCGATACGCGAAAGGGATAGTCATGACTGCAAAGATGGAAGAACTGGAAAACAGAATCGGCTATCATTTTCAAAACGCAAGGCTGCTGAAGACGGCGCTGACGCATCCCTCCTACGGGGGGGATCATCATGTGCCGCACTATCAGCGGCTGGAGTTTTTGGGCGACGCCGTGCTGGAACTGGTGGTCAGCCGATATCTGTTTTTTGAACTGCCCGAGATAGACGAGGGCAAGCTGACGCGCATTCGCGCATCGCTCGTGCGGGAGGAAACTCTGGCGCGCGCGGCGCGGGGGATCGAACTGGGCAGATTCATCTGCCTGTCCGTGGGCGAGGAACGCTCCGGCGGGCGCGAAAAGCCTTCGATCCTTTCAGATGTGATGGAGGCTATGCTTGCCGCCGTGTATCTCGACGGCGGATTGGATGCGGCGGCGCGAATTATCGCCGCCACGCTGAAACAGGAACTTTCGCCGGATAAGCTGGCGGATCATCTGGATGCAAAATCGCGCCTGCAGGAGCTGCTGCAGCGCAACGGCGGTATGCCGGTGTACGAATTTGTGGAAATGCAGGGGCCGCCCCACGCGCCGATATTCCATTATCGCGTGCTGATCGGGGAGGAGTGCCTCGGCACGGGCAGCGGTACCAGCAAGCAGAACGCGCAGCAGGCGGCCGCGCGCGAAGCATTGAGCAGAATGGGAGCGAAAACCTAATTGAGATTAAAAAAGCTGATTGTCCACGGGTTTAAATCCTTTGCGGATCGCGTGGAGGTCATATTTGAGGATGGAATCACCGGCGTTGTGGGGCCGAACGGATGCGGCAAGAGCAACATCGCGGACGCCATCAAATGGGTGTTGGGCGAACAGAGCGCCAAGCAGCTGCGCGGCACCAAGATGGAGGACGTTATCTTCAGCGGCACCGAAAAGCGCAAAAGACTTGCGTTCTGCGAAGTTACGCTGATCTTCGATAATACGGATCACGCGCTGCCCATCGAATTTACCGAGGTTTCCGTTACCCGCCGCGTGTACAGAAGCGGCGAGGGCGAATACAAAATCAACGGCGCGGCGTGCCGCCTGCGCGATATCGTGGATCTGTTCCGCGATACCGGCATCGGCAAGGACGGCTATTCCATGATCGGGCAGGGCAGGATCGATGAAATTCTGTCCGTTAAATCCGAGGATCGCCGCCAGGTATTCGAAGAAGCGGCGGGCATCTCCAAATACAAGGTGCGCAAGCAGGACGCGCAGCGCAGGATGGACAATACCACCGCGAACCTGAATCGCGTGGAGGATATCCTGTCCGAGCTTACCGAGCGCGTGGAGCCGCTGAAGCAGCAGAGCGAGGAAGCGCGCGAATACCTGAACTTGCGCGATGAATTGAAGGGACTGGACGTAAACGTATTCCTTCTGCGCACGGAGCGGTATGAAATCCGCATTCGCGAACTGAAGCAATCCGTGGAAACGCTGGGCGAAGCGATTTTAAACGCGAATCGGGAATTGGAAGAACTGGGCGCATCCCGCGAGGAATGCCAGACGGCGCTTTCCGAACTGGAGCTGCAAACCGCCGAAAAGCGCGATCAGGTGCAGAATCTGATTCGCGAAGTGGAGGCGTGCGAGGGCGCGGTGCGCGTGATGCACGAACGCATTTCCGCCATTGAAAAGGAAAAGAAGCGCCTGATTACGCAGCGCGAAGCCGCGAGTATGGGCAGGCAGGGCGTATTGGATCGCATCGAATCGCTGGGCGCGGAGATCGAAACTGAAAGCGCGGATGTGGAAAGCGCCGCGGACGCGCTTTCAAAAATCGAATCGGAGCTTTCCGAACGGGAAGCGGCGCTCGCCGAAATGGAGGAGCGTTCCGAACAGATGAAGCAGCAGATCATCCAGGCGATGAATCGTCTGGGCGATGTGCGTTCGCAGCGCGCCCGTTTGAGCGCCATGAAAACCGCGCTGGAAAATCAATTGTCCGCGATGGCGGAAAACGACGCGCGCCAGCAGGCGGGCGTGGAATCGCTGAACGCGCAGGTGGCGCAGGCACAGGAACGAATTGCCGAAGAAAAGCAGCGCAGGGAAGAGCTTCAGAATGAAACGCAGCAGCACAATCTGCGCGTACAGGGTCTGAACGATCGCCTGCAGGCGCTGTCGGAACAGGTAAGCGATTTGCAGGCGCAGCGGCAGACCGCCGATTCGCGGCTGAAGCTGCTTCGCGAAATGCAGCGCGATTACGAAGGCTACAACAATTCGGTCAAGCAGGTGCTTTTGCAGGCGCGGCGCAGCGGCGGATCGGGCGTGCACGGCATCGTGGCGGATCTGCTGCGCGTGCCGCAGCGGCTGGAGCGCGCCGTGGATATGGTGCTGGGCGGATCGCTGCAAAACATCGTGGTGGATCGCGATGAGGATGCGAAGCGCATGATCGAATATCTGCGCGCGAATCGCTACGGCCGCGCCACGTTTTTGCCCATCGGATCGGTTCGCGGGCGCACGCTCACCGCGCAGGAGCGCGGCGTGCTTTCCATGCCGGGCTGCGTGGGCGTGGCTTCGGAGCTGGTAGAATTCGATCCCAAATATCAGGGCGTGATCGATAATCTGCTGGGCAGAACCGTAATCGCCGAGGATTTGAGCAGCGGCATCGCCATTCAGCGCGCGTCCCACTATCAGCTGCGGTTGGTGACGATCGAGGGCGACGTAATGCATTCCGGCGGTTCGATGACCGGCGGCAGCGTGCAATCGCGCATGACCAGCCTGCTTTCCCGTTCCCGCGAAATCGAGGAAACGGAAAAGAAGCTTTCCGAAATCAGCGATCAGCTGCAGAAGCTGCGCGAGATTTACCGGCAGCTGGACGAGGAGCGCACGGCGCTGAAGAAGGAGCGCGGCGAATTGTTTGAAGCGCTGCACCAGCAGGATGTGCTCTGCGCCCGTGCCGAGGAAACGCTGAAGGCGGCGCTGGACGAACAGCGCGCCAACGATGAACGCGTGCGCCAGGCGGCGGCGGAGCGCGATCGCCTGAGCGGACAGCTGGCGGACGTGACGGATACGTTATCCGGACTCGACGATCAGCAGCAGAACGATCAATCCTCCAATGAAGCCAGACAGGCGGAGGTGCGCGAGCTTCAGCAGAAGATTTATGCATCGCGCGGCGAAAACGAAGCGCTGCGCAATACGGTAACCGATCGGCGCGTATCGATCGCGGAACGCAGGCGCGGGCTGACCGCCATGCGCGAGGAGCGCGAACGCATGATCGCGCAGAGCGAGGATACCGATCGCATCCTTTCGGATTCCGAGGCGCTTTTGCAGAAGTGCGAATCCGAAATGGCGGACAGCGCATCGGCGCTGGAGAAGGACGCGGCGAATCTGGAACAGCAGCGCGGCCTGCTCACGGCGGCGCGCGCGGAATTTTCGGAAGCGGATACCAGGCGTACGGGCGCGCAGAAGCGGCTTCAGGAAATCACGGACAGCATCGATCAATCGCGCACGCGGCTGGATGAATTTTCCGATAAGCATCATCGTTCGGAATTGCAGCTGGCGCGCGTGGAGAGCGAATTTAAGCAGATACAGGATCGAATCTGGGAAGATTATGAACTGACCTACGCCACGGCGCAGCCGCTGCGCACGCCGGATTTCAAGCTGGGCGAATCGGAAAAGCGCATTGCGGAAATTCGCCAGCGCATCCGCGCGATGGGCACGGTAAACGTCGCCGCGGTGGATGAATACCGCCGCACGGTGGAGCGCGTGGAGGAAATGACCAGCCAGCGCGATGATCTGATCAAGGCGCGGTGCGATCTGGAGGGCATCATCGAAGAACTGGAACAGAAGATGCAGAAGCAGTTCACCGAACAGTTTGCCCTGATCAACGCGAACTTCGCCCGCACGTTCGTGCGCCTGTTCGGCGGCGGCACGGCGGAGCTGCGCCTTGCCGATCCGAAGGACGCGCTGAATTGCGGCATCGATATCGTGGCGCAGCCGCCGGGAAAGAAGCTGCAGATGCTTTCGCTGCTTTCGGGCGGCGAACGCGCGCTGACCGCGATCGCGATCCTGTTTGCGATATTGGATCTGAAGCCCACGCCGTTCTGCGTGCTGGATGAAATCGAAGCGGCGCTGGACGATGCGAACATCGATACCTACGCCGATTATCTGAAATCCTATTCCGAAAACACGCAGTTCATCGTCATCACCCACAGAAAGGGTACGATGGAGCGGTGCGATGCGCTGTACGGCGTGGTGATGCAGGAAAAGGGCGTTTCCAAGACGGTTTCCGTAAAACTGAACGAAGCATTGCAAGGAGCGTAAGCATATGGGATTGTTTGATAAGATTAAAAACGGACTGAAGAAGACGCGCGATCTATTCACCGGACGCATGGACGAACTGGTGGAGAACTATAAGGAACTCGACGATGATTTCTATGAGGATCTGACTGACATTCTGATCATGGCGGACGTGGGCGTAAAGACCACGGAAATGGCGGTAAACCGGCTGCGCGAGAAATGCAAGGCGGAAAAAATCGGCGATCCCGCCAAGGCGCGCGAGGCGCTGAAGGACATTCTGGTGGACATCTTAAGCGCGGAGCCCATGAAGCTGGAAAGCCCGATGGTGCTTTTGATCATCGGCGTAAACGGCGTGGGCAAGACCACATCCATCGGCAAACTGGCTTCCCGCATGAAAACGATGGGTCGCCGCGTGATCATCTGCGCGGCGGATACCTTCCGCGCGGCGGCGGCGGAACAGCTTACCGTGTGGGCGCAGCGCGCGGATGTGCCGATCGTAAAGCAGAAGGAGGGCGCGGACCCCGCAGCGGTGGTGTACGATGGCATTCAGGCGGCGAAGGGCCGCCACGCGGACATCCTGCTGGTGGATACCGCCGGACGCCTGCACAACAAGACGCATCTGATGGAGGAGCTGAAAAAGATCAGCCGCGTCGTAGAGCGCGATTTTCCGGAGGCAGTCGTAAAGGCGCTGCTGGTGATCGATGCGACCACCGGTCAGAACGGACTTGCGCAGGCGAAGACGTTCGGCGAGGTGGCAAATCTGGACGGCATCGTGCTGACCAAGCTGGACGGCACCGCCAAGGGCGGCATCGCCGTGGCGATCCGCAGCGAAATGGGGCTACCGGTGCGCTATATCGGTCTGGGCGAGCAGCTGGACGATATGCAGCCGTTCGACGCGCGGCAGTTCGTAGATGCGATTTTCTGATAAAACCTGCGAAAATATGTCATACCAATAGCTGTCATACCAATCTTCTGAAAAAACACGGATTTGACAAAAAAGTTTACAGAAGCGCGGCACTGCGCCGCGCTTCTGTTTTTTTATTGATATTCATAAGAGTAGATCGATAAATGCAGGATGATGCGATCAAAACCGCGAAAAAAGGAACAAAAAAACAGAATTTTTGGGCAATTTATGTCCGTTCCACAAAATAACCGATATACATACGAAAATAAAATATAAATATGCGAATCAATTAACTTTTAAAATGCGCGGTTTGCTGTTACAATAGAAGCGTAGACAAGTACAAAATAATTCAATTTCGAGATTTCATTTTCGGAGGTGCAATATGAGCAGCAAGGTTACTATCATCGGCGCGGGCAGCGTAGGTTCCACCATCGCCTATACCATGGCGGTACAGGGTCTGGTAACGGAGATCGTAATGATCGATGTAAACGTAAAAAAGGCGCTGGGCGAGGCGATGGACATTCGCCAGGGCACGCCCTTTATGTCCCCCTGCAAGATCTATGCCGGCAGCTATGAGGACGCCGCGGGTTCTGATATCGTGGTGATCACCTCCGGTATCGCGCGCAAGCCGGGACAGACCCGTCTGGAGCTGTGCCAGATCAACGTAAACATCATGAAGTCCATCGCGCCGCAGATCGAAAAGTATGCGCCCGACGCGCTGTATCTGTTCGTGAGCAATCCGGTGGACGTAATGACCTACGCCTTCCATCGCTTCACCAAAATTCCGGAGCATCGCATTTTTGGCTCCGGCACGCTGCTGGATTCCGCACGCCTGCGCTCCCGCATCGCGGAATGCCTGTCCATCAACCAGAAGGACGTACACGCGTTCGTGCTGGGCGAGCATGGCGATTCCTCGTTCGTACCGTGGAACAGTGTGCGCATTTCCTCATTGAGCATCGAGGACTACCGCAGCCGCCTGCACTATCGCGAGGATTTCCGCGCGGAGCTGGATAAGGACGATATTGAAAACTACATCCGCACCTCCGGCGGCAAGATCATCGCGCGCAAGGGCGCGACGTTCTACGCGATCGCCGTATCCGTGTGCGATATCGTAAAGACCCTGCTGAACGGCAGCGATACCATCCTGTGCATCTCCAGCATGATGCACGGCGAATTCGGCATCGAGGACGTATGCCTGAGCATTCCCACCATCGTAAACGGCGAGGGCATCAAGGGAACGCTGCTTCCGGAGCTTACGCCGGATGAGGAAGATAAGCTGCGCCACAGCGCGGATGTGCTCAAGCAGGTCATCGCGCAGATCGATTTCGGTCAGCAGTAATTCAGGATAATCTCCCATCACGGGGTTTAAGGAGTGGGCAACAGTATGATATTCAGCTATTATCCCGGCTGCACGCTCAGTACAAAGGCGAAGGATCTGGATCGGTACGGCCGTCTTTCCGCCGAAGCGCTGGGCGTAGAACTCAAGGAAATCGAAAACTGGCAGTGCTGCGGCGCGGTCTATCCGCAGGCGGAGGATGAAATCGCCACCAAGCTGTCCGCGGTGCGCGCGCTGAACGCGGCAAAGGAAGCGGATCAAAAGCTTTTAACCCTCTGCTCCGCGTGTCACCACGTATTGAAGCGCGTAAACGATGATATGAAAAACAATGAATACATCCGCACGCGCGCGAACAACTATCTGAAACTGGATGCGCCCTACGCGGGCGAAGCGCAGGTGGTGCATTATCTTGAAATGCTGCGCGATGATATCGGTTTTGACAACCTGAAAAAAGCGGTGAAAAAGCCGCTCAAGGGTGTGAAAATCGCCGCGTATTACGGCTGCCTGCTGCTGCGTCCCAGCAAGGTGATGGCGTTTGACGATCCGGAAAATCCGAAGATCATCGAAGATTTTATCCGCGCCATCGGCGCCACGCCGGTTTCCTATTCGCTGAAGAACGAATGCTGCGGCGGTTATATGGCGATGGAAGATCGCGCGTTCGCTAAAGCGCGCGTGGATCAGATCATCGAATCCGCGCAGAAGGCCGGAGCGGATATGATGATTACCGCGTGCCCGCTTTGCATGTACAATCTTGCGCACAACGCGACGGAGCATGTGCTGCCGGTAAAATACTTTACCGAGCTTCTGTATCAGGCGCTGGGTCTTGAAGAGGAGGCGAAATAATGGATCAGGTACTTACTTCCGAGGAAATCCTCCGAATCAGCGGCGTAAATCCCCGCAAATGCATGAAGTGCGGCAAGTGCTCCGCCACCTGTCCCGCCTATGATCAGATGGAATACCATCCGCATCAGTTCGTATCGATGGTGCAGAAGGGACGCATCGATGAATTGATGAATTCCAGATCCATTTATATGTGCCTGTCCTGCTTTGCGTGCCTGGAGCGCTGTCCGAGGAACGTAGAACCCGCGAAGCTGATCGAAGCGGTTCGACTGGCGGTGATCCGTCAGCAGGGCAAGAGCCACATGACCGCAAATGATGTGCCTGAAAAATGGGATCCCGATCTGCCCCAGCAGGCCATCGTAACCGCGATGCGCAAGTATAACAAGTGATAGGAGACAACACAAAATGCAGAAAATTGGCGTATTTGTATGCTGGTGCGGAAGCAATATCGCGGCGACCGTCGATGTAAAACGCGTGGCGGAAGCGGTGAAATCGGAACCCGGCGTTGTCTTCAGCACCGATTATCAGTACATGTGCTCTGAAAACGGACAGAGCATGATCCGCAGCGCCATCAAGGAATACAATCTGAACGGCGTGGTGATCTGCTCCTGTTCGCCCCGTATGCATGAAGCGACCTTCCGCAAGACCGCGATGCTGGCGGGACTGAACCCATACATGGTGGAGATCGCCAACATTCGGGAGCAGTGCTCCTGGATCCATAAGGAAATGGACGAAGCCACCGATAAGGCGATCATTCTGGCGCGCGCCGCCATCGCCAAGGTGCAGCGCAACGCACCGCTCACCGCGGGCACCAGTCCGGTAACCAAGCGCGCGCTGGTCATCGGCGGCGGCATCGCCGGTATTCAAACCGCGCTGGACGTGGCAGAGGCGGGCTACGAGGTAGATATCGTAGAAAAATCGCCCACCATCGGCGGCCGCATGTCCCAGCTGGACAAAACCTTCCCGACGCTGGACTGCGCGGCGTGCATCTTAACCCCCAAGATGGTGGATGCGGCGCAGAATGAAAAGATCAATCTGATCACCTATGCGGAGCTGGAAAATGTTACCGGCTTTGTGGGCAATTTCACCGCGAAGATTCGCAAAAAGGCGCGCTACGTCAATGAAGATAAGTGCACCGGCTGCGGCGTCTGCACCGAAAAATGCCCGTCCCGCAAGGGCTTGAACGAATTCAATATGGGTCTGAACACCCGCGGCGCGGTATACATTCCGTTTGCGCAGGCAATTCCGAACGTCGCCGTGATCGATAAGACGCAGTGCCTGCACTTCAGAACCGGCAAGTGCGGCCTGTGCGAAAAGAACTGCTCCGCAGGCGCGATCGATTTTAATCAGACCGAACAGATCATCGAACGCCAGTACGGCGCGATCATCGTGGCGACCGGCTTTAAGCCGATCGACGCGAGCCAGTTCGATGAATACGCCTATTGCCAGAGCAGGGATGTTGTCACCTCGCTGGAATTCGAACGCCTGATGAACGCGGCCGGCCCCACCAGGGGCACGCTGCTGTGCCCGTCGGACGGACGGCATCCCAAGGAGATCGTGTTCGTGCAGTGCGTCGGCTCCCGCTGTTCAAAGGATGCGGCGAAGGGCAAGGAGTATTGCTCCAAGATCTGCTGCATGTACACCGCGAAGCACGCCATGCTGGTGCGCGAAAAGTATCCGGATGTGAAGGTGCACGTATTCTACATCGACGTGCGCACGCCCGGCAAGAACTTCGATGAATTCTACCGCCGCGCGGTCGAGCAGTATGATGTGGATTACATCAAGGGCCAGGTCGGCAAGGTGACCGTATCCGACGGCCGGCTGCACGTGCAGGGCAGCAATCTGATCGACAATGAACAGGTGCACATCGATTGCGATATGGTGGTGCTCGCCACCGCGATCGAGCCCGATCCCACGGCGCGCTCCATCGGCACGATGCTGACCGCCAGCATGGATACCAATGATTTCTTCACCGAAGCGCATCCGAAGCTTCGCCCCGTGGAAAGCCCCACGGCGGGCGTGTTCCTCTCCGGCGTATGCCAGGGCCCCAAGGATATCCCCGAAACCGTGGCGCAGGCCAGCGCCGCCGCCGCGAAGGTCATCGGCCTGCTGGCGAAGGACAGCCTGACCTGCAATCCCTGCGTGGCACATTCCAACGAACTGGTGTGCAACGGCTGTGGCCAGTGCGAAAACGTATGCCCCTACGGCGCGATTTCCTACGTTGAAAAGGAAGTTCGCGGTCCCGAAGTGCGCGCGGTACGCCGCATTGCCGTCGTCAATGAAGCGGTATGCCAGGGCTGCGGCGCCTGCACCGTAACCTGTCCGTCCACGGCGATGGATTTGAAGGGCTTCTCCAACAAACAGATCATGTCGGAGGTGGATGCAATATGCCGATGAACGAAAAGAAGGAATGGACGCCCACGATTGTAGCGTTCTGCTGCAACTGGTGTTCCTACGCGGGCGCCGATCTGGCGGGTTCCAGCCGCCTGAGCTATCCCGCGAACGTGAAAATTATCCGCATCCCGTGCTCCTGCCGCCTGAACCCCCTGTTCGTGCTGCGCGCGTTCCAGCGCGGCGCGGACGGCGTGATTCTCTGCGGCTGCCATCCGGGCGATTGCCATTACACCACCGGTAATTATTATGCGCGCCGCCGCATGACGATGCTGTTTTCCATGCTGAACTATCTGGGTATCGACAGCCGCCGCACGCGCGTGGAATGGGTTTCCGCCGCCGAGGGCGCGAAGTTCTCCGCAACCATGAATGATTTCGCAAAGACCATCACCGAGCTTGGCGAAAACAAGAAACTGGGGGATCTGAGATGCAAAGAATGATGATTGAAAGAGCCCGCCAGCTGATCGCGGGCGGCGATGTGGATCATGTGCTCGCGTGGGAACAGGGCGAGCATCCGTGGGATCGCGTACCGGCGGTGTTCACGGCGGAAAATATCGATAACCTGAAGTATGACACCTTCTGCGGCCCCAATCTGAGCAAATATCTGGTTGCCGAAGCCGCGAAGGAAAAGAAGGAAGAGGGCAAAAAGATTCTGGTGTTCTTAAAGCCCTGCGATACCTATTCCTACAACCAGCTGATCTCCGAACATCGCATCGATGCGGATCGCGTGTATCCCATCGGCGTGGGCTGCCGCGGCAAGGTGGACGTTGAAAAGGTTCGCGCGCTGGGCATCAAGGGTATTCTGGATATCGAAGATTGCGGCGATACGCTGAATGTGCATACGCTGTACGGCGATCATACCGTATCCCGCCGCGATGTGCTTTTGATGAAGTGCGAATGCTGCAAGGGTAAGGAACACAAGGCGGGCGCGGAATTCATCGGCGAATCCGAGGATACCAGCACGGGCGATAAGTTCGGCATGGTTTCGAAGCTGGAGGCCATGACGGCCGACGAACGCTACGCCTTCTGGCGCGGCGAGCTTTCCAAGTGCATCCGCTGCAACGCGTGCCGCAACGTGTGCCCCGCGTGCAGCTGCATCAAGTGCGTGTTCGATAATCCGAATTCCGGCGTTGCCAACAAGGCCGCCGCGGATGATTTCGAGGAAAACATGTTCCACATCATTCGCGCGTTCCACGTCGCCGGACGCTGCACGGACTGCGGCGAATGCAGCCGCGTGTGTCCGCAGGGCATCCCGCTGCACCTTTTGAACCGCAAGTTCATCAAGGATATCAACGAACTCTACGGCGATTATCAGGCGGGCGAGGTCGCGGGTCAGCGTCATCCGCTGGAAAACTTCGATAAGGGCGATTGCGAACCGTCCATCGTGCATCAGAGGGGAGGAAACGCAGTATGAAAAAGCTTTCCATGAATGCGCTGAATACTCTGTTTGCGAAGATCGCGGAAACGCAGAAATTGTATCTGCCCATCGAAAAGGCGGGTCAGGTGGATTTCTTCGAATGGAATGAAAACGAAAAGGTTCGTCTGGACGTACTGAAAACCGTAAAATCCGCCAAGGATGTGTTCTTTCCGCAGGTGGAAAACCTGTTGAAGTTCCGCATGGAGGGCAAGCACATCGAAATCAGCGAAGCGCCGAAAAATGAAGAAGATTTCGTGATCTTCGGCGTTCGCGGCTGCGATGCGAAGAGCTTCGAGGTGCTGGATCGCGTGTTCCTCGTCGATCCGCGCGATGAATTCTACGCCGCGCGCCGCGCGCACGGAACCGTGGTTACGCTGGCGTGCGCACAGCCCGAAGAATCCTGCTTCTGCACGAACTTCGGCGTAAATCCCGCAAAGCCCGCGGGCGATGTGACCGCGTGGATCGCGGATGGCGATATGTATTTTGAAGCAAATACCGAAAAGGGCGATCGCCTGATCGCCGGTCTTGCGGACGCGGATACCGAAAAAGTTGAAGCGCAGCCGAAGGAAATTGCCGAAATCATCCGTACACTTCCGTTTGCGAAGTTGAATCTGGCGGGCTTCGACGGCGAGCATCTGATGGAAAAGTTCAATGATCCCAAGTGGGACGCGCTTTCCAAGGCGTGCCTGGGCTGCGGCACGTGTACGTTCGTATGCCCCACCTGCCAGTGCTACGATATCCGCGATTTCGATAACGGCAAAACCGTTACCCGCTATCGCTGCTGGGACAGCTGCATGTATTCCGATTTTACGCTGATGGCCGCCGTAAACAGCCGCCAGACGCAGATGCAGCGCTTCCGCCAGCGCTTCATGCACAAGCTGGTATACTTCCCGTCCAATAACGATGGCATGTATTCCTGCGTGGGCTGCGGCCGCTGCGTAAACAAGTGCCCGCAGAACCTGAACATCGTAAAGGTCATCAAGGCGCTGGGGGTGAATGAAAAATGACGAACAATCTGATACCGATGCTGGGCGTGGTCACCGCGATTCGCACCGATACGCCGGATATCAAAACCTTCCGCGTGGAAAAGGTGGGCGGCGGCAAATGCTTTGAACATCAGCCCGGCCAGTGCGCCATGCTCTCCATCCCGGGCGTGAGCGAAGCGATGTTTTCCATCACATCCTCGCCGACCGTGAAGGATTATCAGGAATTCTCCATCAAGAAGTGCGGCTGCCTGACCAGCTGGCTGCACATGATGGATGTGGGGCAGGAGATCACCATCCGCGGCCCCTACGGCCGTCCCTTTCCGGTGGACACCGAATTGAAGGGCAAGGATCTTCTGTTCATCGCGGGCGGCGTGGGCCTGGCTCCGCTGCACTCGGTCATCAATTACTGCCTGGCGAATCGGGAAAACTATGGCAAGATCGATGTGGTGTACGGCTCCCGTTCGATGGAGGATCTGCTGGATCTTCCCGAAATTCAGAATGAATGGATGCGCCCCGAAAACAATCTGGATGTGCATCTGACCATCGACCGCCCGCAGGACAACTGGGATGGACACGTAGCGTTTGTGCCGACCTACGTAAAGGAGCTGGGCTTCGATCCCAACAAGACGGTTCTGGTCTGCGGCCCGCCGATCATGATCAAATTCGTGCTGGCGGCGCTTACGGAGCTGGGCTTTAAGAAGGACCAGGTTTACACCACGATGGAACTGCGCATGAAGTGCGGTCTGGGCAAGTGCGGAAGATGCAATATCGGCGATAAGTACGTTTGCAAGGACGGCCCCGTATTCCGCTTTGATCAGCTGGATGCGCTTCCCAATGAGTATTGATTCGGAGGATAACACAATGGCAGATATGGTCAATATTTTCCTGTTCGGCAAGAAGTACGAGGTTCCTTCCGATCTGACGATCATGGAAGCGATGGAATATGCGGGCTATAAGCTGGTGCGCGGCTGCGGCTGCCGCAACGGCTTCTGCGGTGCGTGCGCGACGGTTTACCGCGTCAAGGGCGATCGCGAGCTGAAGGCGTGTCTGGCGTGCTCCACCAAGGTGGAAAACGATATGTATGTCGCGACGCTGCCCTTCTTCCCGCTGATTAAGGAAGGCTACGATATCAATAAGATCCCCACGGATGAATCCATCATGATGCAGCTCTATCCGGAAATCTATTCCTGCGTGGGCTGCAACGCCTGCACCAATGCCTGCTCGCAGGGGCTGAACGTAATGCAGTACATCGCATATGCGCAGCGCGGCGATTACAAAAAGTGTGCAGAACTGTCCTTTGACTGCGTCATGTGCGGCGTCTGCTCGTCCCGCTGTCCGGCGGGCATCTCCCACCCGCAGGTGGCGATGCTGGCGCGCCGCATCAACGGAAAATACATCGCGCCCGAATCCAGGCATCTGACCGAGCGCGTGAAGGAAATTCAGGATGGTCTGTGCGCGGAAGCGCTTCAGGCGATCATGGATAAGCCCATCGAAGAACTGAAGGAACTCTACAACCATCGCGATATCGAAAAGTAAGGGGGCAGACACAATGGTATTTACTGAGGAAATGCTCGCATCCATGAAAAAGGTTGAGGCTGCCCGCGAAGCGAACATCGCGCTGGAGCCGCGCCGCATGACGGCGGAAGAAAAGGATGCGCTTCTGGAAGCGTATCATCCCGATTATAAGGACAACGGCTTTACCACCATCCGCGTGGGCGGCAACAAGGGCGAAAAAGCGCCCGTCGAGCTGAACGAAATGCTGGAAGGAAGAAGCCGCGTTCTGGATATGCATATCGATCTGAATAAGATCGATTACGATGTGGATGTGCTGATCATCGGCGGCGGCGGCGCGGGCTCTTCCGCGGCGATCGAAGCCAATGAAGCGGGCGCGAACGTGATGATCGTGACCAAGCTGCGCATTGGCGATGCCAACACCATGATGGCGGAGGGCGGCATTCAGGCGGCGGATAAGCCCGGCGATTCCCCCGCGCAGCACTATCTGGACGTAATGGGCGGCGGCCACTTCTGCAATCGCCCCGAACTGGTGAAGAAGCTGGTAAACGATGCGCCCGGCGCGATCAAATGGCTCAATGAACTGGGCGTGGAATTTGATAAGGCCGAGGACGGCACCATGATCACCACCCACGGCGGCGGCACCTCCCGCAAGCGCATGCACGCGGCGGCGGACTATTCCGGCGCGGAAATCATGCGTACCCTGCGCGATGAAGTGCTGAACCGCGGCATTCCGGTGGTGGATTTCACCGCCGCCATCGAACTGATCAAGGATGATCAGGGGCATGTGGCGGGCGCAGTGCTTTTGAACATGGAAACCGGCGAAGTGCGCATCGCGCGCGCCAAGTGCGTGATTCTGGCGACCGGCGGCGCGGGACGTATGCATTATCAGGGCTTCCCGACCAGCAACCATTACGGCGCGACGGCGGACGGCCTCGTGCTGGCGTATCGTGCGGGCGCGAAGCTGCTCTATCAGGATACGCTTCAGTATCATCCCACCGGCGTTGCGTTTCCGGCGCAGATTTACGGCGCGCTGGTCACCGAAAAGGTGCGTTCCATGGGCGCAAAGCTGGTCAACAGCGAAGGCGAGGTTTACGTACATCCGCTGGAAACCCGCGATGTAAACGCCGCGGCGATGATCCGCGAATGCTCCACCAACGGCAAGGGCGTGCCCACGCCCACCGGCAGCGCCGTATGGCTCGATACGCCCATGATCGATATGATCCACGGCAAGGGCACGCTGGAAAAGCGCCTGCCCGCCATGCTGCGCATGTATCTGAAGTTCGGCATCGATATGCGCGAAACGCCGATCCTCGTCTATCCCACGCTGCACTATCAGAACGGCGGCGTTGAAATCACCGTGGACGGTCAGAGCCGCGTAGAAAACCTGTTCGTGGCGGGCGAAGCCGTCGGCGGCATCCACGGCCGCAACCGCCTGATGGGCAACAGCCTGCTGGACATCATCGTATTCGGCCGCAGCGCGGGCAAGAACGCCGCTGCCAAGGCGAAGAACGTGCACGCCGGCGCGCTGACGCTGGATCACGTGCAGAAGTATGAAGCAGAGCTGGAAAAGATCGGCGTAGAGCATCAGGCGCTTTCCCCGAAGCTTCTGCCCGATTATACCCGCAAGTTTAACTGACGAAAATACAACCGGAGAATCGCTGCCATGCAGGATTTTTCCTGTGTGACGGCGAATCTTTAAACAATGCGCGATGCGCAATGCGCAATGCGCAGCAATAGGGGGATAAAACCATGACTGCTCTGCTGGCCGTGTTTCTGATCGCGGCTCTGGGTTATCTGATCGGCGGTATCAAAATCAAGGGAATTGAATTGGGTACTGCGGGCGTTCTTCTGGTAGCGCTGGTGTTCGGCCATTTCTTTGGCAAGGGCGTCATGCTGGATCTGGCGGCGAATAAGGCCGGATTCAAAATGGTGCAGAATCTGGGATTGAGTTGCTTCGTGGGCGCGGTGGGCTTCATTGCGGGCCCGAAATTCT
The DNA here is from genome assembly GCA_934663625.1 of uncultured Clostridia bacterium. Taxonomy (GTDB): domain Bacteria; phylum Bacillota; class Clostridia; order Christensenellales; family Aristaeellaceae; genus SFTH01. The sequence goes on along the minus strand of CAKUKP010000022.1, from coordinate 10,278 downwards.
TCCGCGATTTTAAGAAAAACGCGGGCAGCTACATACTGCTGGGCTTTGTGATCATCCTGTCTGGCGCGCTGGTATCGGTGCTGACCATCAAGCTGTTCGGCGTAAGCGCGGAACTGTCCGTGGGTCTGCTGACCGGCGCGCTGACCAGCACGCCCGGCCTCGCAGCCGCGCAGGAAGCGGCGGGCGAAATGGCGGATCTGGCGACGACCGGCTATGCGATCGCCTATCCCTTCGGCGTTGTGGGCGTGGTGCTGTTTGTGCAGCTGATGCCGCGCATCCTGAAGGTGGATATGGATAAGGAGCGCGAGGTATTTGAAAGCGCAGCTTCCGCCAACGTAAAGGCAATTAAAGGCAGCCTGTTCCAGCTCGATCCGATGGGTTTCTTTGCGTTTACCGCGGCGATCGTATTGGGCATCCTGCTGGGCAGCGTTCGCGTACCGCTGCCGGGCGGCGCGGAATTTTCGCTGGGCACCACCGGCGGCCCGCTGATCATGGGTCTGCTGTTTGGCCATTTTGCGCACATCGGCCCCGTAGATATTCGCGTGCCTTCCTCGAATCTGAAGGTATTCCGCGAACTGGGACTGATGATGTTCCTGATCGGCGCGGGCGTGAGCGGCGGCGCGGGCTTTGTGGATACGCTGCGCGAGGAGGGCGTTATGCTGTTCGTATACGGCGCGTTTATGACGCTGGTGCCGATGCTGGTGGGCTTCTTTGTGGCGAATAATCTGCTGAAACTGCGGCTTCTGAACAACCTCGGCTCCATTACCGGCGGCATGACCTCCACGCCCGCGCTGGGCACGCTGATCAGCGTGGCGGGCACGGATGATGTGGCTTCCGCGTATGCGGCAACCTATCCGATCGCGCTGGTATCGGTCGTGCTCTGTTCGCAGTTTATCGTGATCCTGTTCAAATAAGAATTGCCGTGCGCGGCGAATTCTGTGCAATCCATAAACCATAAATCATAAGGGGGGACTATCATGAAGATTTTGATTTGCGTTGGCAGCACCTGCCATCTGTGCGGTTCCAAAAAGGTGGTCAATCGCTTCCAGGAGCTGGTTGCCGAACATCATCTGCAGGATAAGGTAGAACTTGCGGGCAAGTTCTGCATGGGCAAATGCGGCGAAGGCGTAAGCGTGATGATCGATGATACCGTGTATTCCGTAAAGCCGGAAGAAGTGGATACCTTCTTCAAGAACGAAGTGCTGGCAAAGCTCTGATCGCATTGACCGGCGGTTTCATCATGCGTGAAGCCGCCGGTTTTGTCATCCGCATTTATCCGTATCATCCGAATTGAAAGGAACGTTGTAAACCTATGCGCGAAGTCATCAGATTGAAGGATGTGGAATGCCGCGATTGCTACAAATGCATCCGAAACTGCCCCGTGAACGCGATCCGCTATGCGGACGGTCATGCGGCGATTTTGCAGGATGAATGCATCGTCTGCGGCGAATGCGTGGTAACCTGTCCGCAGCGCGGCGATTTCGTAAACAGCTGCGTGGATGAAATCCGTGATATCATCAAATCCGGCGGCAGGGTGGTGGCGAGCGTCGGCCCTTCCTTTATTTCGGATTTGCCGGTCGGTTCCATCGAAGGCATGCGCCGCACGCTTTTGCAGCTGGGCTTTACCGATGCGCAGGAAACATCGCTGGGATCGGAAATTGTTTCCCGCGAATATGAACGGATCATGCGCGATGATGAAATGAATCTGCTGATTTCCAGCTGCTGTCCATCCATCGTGATGCTGATTCAGCGCTATTATCCCGATATCGTGCCGTTTCTCGCGCCGGTCAAGAGCAATATGGAAATCCACTGCGATATACTGAAAAAGCAGTATCCGGACGCCTATACCGTGTTCATCGGCCCGTGCTACGCGCGCAAGAGCGAAGTGGAAACCGCGCCCAGCGTGGATTTCGCCATCACGTTCTATGAGCTTCGCGAATGGATGCGTGAGGAGGGCGCAGAGCCGATCTTTGTCGATCGCGTTCCGGGCGACGGCAAGCGCGCGCGACGCTACCCGCGGCAGGACGGCATCGTAAAATCCATGACCCCTGTGGCGGGCTGGAACCGCGTGGCGGTCGACGGTGTGAACGATTGCATCGCCGCTCTGAATGAAATTCGCCACGGCGATGTGAAAAAGACGTTTCTGGAAATGACCGCCTGCGAGGGCAGCTGCGTAAACGGCCCCGCGATTCGCAAAAACCGGTATGAAAACCGAATTCGCGGAACGGTCGCGGTCAATCAGTATTCCGGAAACGATGATTTCGGCGTAACTACAGATACGCCCATCGGCAAGCGGTATCCGCCCATGCCGGTATCGCGCCCGAAGCCCGCGGAGGAAGCACTGCACAGGGTGCTGTCGCGGCTGCGCAAGGATACTTCCAAAACGGCGCTGGACTGCGGCTGCTGCGGTTATTCCACCTGCCGTGAAATGGCGGAAGCCATCTGCCGCGGCGTGGCGCAGGTGGATATGTGCCTGCCCTACGTGCGCGAAAAGGCGGAATCGCATTCGCGCGAAATCATCGGCAGCACGCTGGAGGTTGCCGATCAGGTCATCAACAAGCAGATGCGCGTCGTACAGGATATCGCATCGATTCTGGGCGAAACCACGGCGGAAACCAAGCTGGTGCTGACCAAGCTGAAGGAAGCGGTGCAGAGCGATGAATGACCTTTATACCGATATGGGCTCCATGTCGCTGACCAAGTACACCGAACAGCTCTGCGGCGATAAGATCGAATTTCGCATGAACGATCATACGTCGATCTGCGTGCTGGCGGATGGGCTGGGCAGCGGCGTAAAGGCAAATATATTGGCGACGCTGACTTCGCAGATTCTCGCTACCATGTCCGTTGGCGGTATGCCGATCGAATCCTGCGTGGATACCATCGTGCAAACCCTGCCGCAGTGCAGCGTGCGCCATGTGAATTATTCTACGTTCACGATCGTGAAGATTCGCGATCAGAAGTATGTGGAACTTACGCGCTTCGATAATCCGCATACGGTGATCCTGCGCAACGGCAAGAATTACGAATTCAAGTATTATACGCGCATGATCGAAAATAAGAAGATCTATTTTTCCAGCTTCGAAGCGCAGGAAAATGATGTGATCGTGGTCATGAGCGACGGCGCGATCTTTGCCGGACTCGGCGGCGCGTATCCGTTCGGATGGGGGCGGGATCGCATCATCGAATATCTGGAGGAGCATTATTCCAAGGATATGACCGCGAAGGGCATCGCCACGCTGCTGGCGCGCGAATGCAATCGCCTGTACGAGGGCAAGCCGGGGGATGATACTTCCTTTGCCGTCATGCGCCTGTGCCGCCACAACCATGTAAATCTGGTGATCGGGCCGCCTTCGTCGCCCAAGATGGATCCGGATATGATGCGGCAGTTCTTCAGTTCGGAGGGCATGCACATCGTGTGCGGCGGTTCCACAAACCGAATCGCGGCGAATTATCTGGGCACCGACGTCAAAACCTCGCTGAATTACGGCGATAGCGATCTTCCGCCGATTTACTATGTGGACGGCGTGGATCTGTCCACCGAGGGCGTGGTAACGATTTCGCGCGTTCTGGAATACGCGCAGGAGTATGTCGCGGGCGAACAGCTGAACCCCGTGTGGAAGCTTTCGCACGATGGCGCGGCGCAGATCGCGAACGCGCTGTTCGATTACGCCACGGATATTCATCTGTTCGTGGGCTGCGCCATCAATCCGGCGCATCAGAATCCGAATCTGCCCGTGGCGTTCGGCGCAAAATTTCAGCTGATGGATCAGCTGAGCAAGTGTCTGGAGCGCATGGGAAAGAAGGTCACCGTGCGATTTTTCTGATGGGGAAGAAAAATTGCAAAAAAAGTCAAAAAATCGCGCGGAGGGTATTGACAAATTCGGGAATCTGTTGTATTATATACAAGTCGCCGCGAGATGCGGTACGGATGGGAGCATAGCTCAGCTGGGAGAGCATTTGCCTTACAAGCAAAGGGTCACAGGTTCGAGCCCTGTTGTTCCCACCAAATGGTGCGGTAGTTCAGTTGGTTAGAATGCCAGCCTGTCACGCTGGAGGTCGAGGGTTCGAGCCCCTTCCGCATCGCCATTGTGCCTTGGTAGCTCAGTAGGTAGAGCATGTGACTGAAAATCACAGTGTCGGTGGTTCGATTCCGCCCCAAGGCACCATATACATGCGGTAGTAGCTCAGTTGGTAGAGCGCCACCTTGCCAAGGTGGAGGTCGCGAGTCCGAGTCTCGTCTACCGCTCCATTTTTATGGTGCCATAGCCAAGTGGTAAGGCAAAGGTCTGCAAAACCTTCATTCCCCGGTTCAAATCCGGGTGGCACCTCCAAAAAAGAGAGCGTTTCGTGAAAATGAAACGTTCTTTTTTATAACATGAAATTGGAGGGCTGGGTATGGCGCAGGATCAGAATTTGTGGAGCAAAAAACCGGAAGAGTGCGGCTATTCCTTTGTGCAGAATAAAAACTGCGAATTTTTCCCGTGCCATGAAACGGCGCATCCCGAGGATTTTAACTGCCTGTTCTGCTATTGCCCGCTGTATGCGCTGGGCAGTGACTGCGGCGGCAATTTCAAATGGCTGGAAAACGGCGTGAAGGATTGCAGCGGCTGCATGGTTCCGCACGGACGCAAGAGCTATTCCTACGTTACGGCGCATTGGAACATGATTTCCGAGATCGCCAAGAAAAACAGATAAAACATAGATAAACGTTACTGCGACCGCGGTTCCGGAAGGAGATTTCCGAACCGCGGGCGCAGTATGTTTTGTCATATGAACGTTTTACCGGATTGAAAACGTGTATTCGGTCGCGGATGTAAATTGCTCGTCGGGCTTCAAAAGCGCGGTATTGCGCAGCGCCGGAATATTTACGGCGTTGGGGAAGCGCTCCGTTTCCAGACAGACCGCCCAGTTTTTACGGTAAATCGCGCCGCCCTTGCCGGATTCGCGTTCCAGCCCGTTTCCGGTGTAAACCAGTATCCCTGGCGCATCCGATGCGCAGCGCATGGCGATGCCGGTCGCGGGGCAGTATACATCCGCCATGGGGCGCATGCCCGTACCGTCCACAAGAAAATAATGATCTACGCCGTCGCCGGTCTGGATTTCGCGAAATTCGCTGTGCGCCAGCACATCGCCGATGGCGGTATCGTGGCGCATATCCATGGGCGTACCGGTTACAACGATCGCGCGCCCCGTTACGATGGGGTCGGCCGCGCGCTCCGTTTCGGCATACCGGTTTGCGTATACCGCGATTCGGTCGCCGCGCACATCCGTCTTTGCGCCGCTCAGATTGAAATAGCTGTGGTTGGTGGGGCAGACGGCGGATTCGCGGTCGCTCTGTGCGGCGTATTCCAGCCGCAGACCCGCCTTCAGCAGGCGGAACCGGATTTCCATATTCAGATCAAATTTGGGGATATAGCGGCGCAGGGAAACACCGTCGTCCATGATTTCAGCATCCCAGATCAGCGTATGAAAGCCGTCCGAGCTGCAGTGCATGCAATCCGGCCCGCTGTTGCGCGCCATCTGGATTTCCCTGCCGTTCAGTATGCATTTTCCGCCCGCCATTCGATCCGCAATCGGGCCGATGGACGCGCCGAAGAAATGTCCGCCGCGCGCATATTCCGCGGGCGTATCATAGCCCAGCACCACATCCGTGGGCGCGCCGTTTCGATCCGGTACGATTAGCGATTGAATTATGCCGCCATAGTTGCTGATGCGCGCGCATATGCCCGCGTCAGACAGTTCAAATAAATAAATATCGCGATGGTTAATGGTTCCCCAATGCCGTTTGGTGATTTGCATTGTAAACGCCTCCTAACTTAAAAATATCCTATCATGAAAATGCGGCATTGTCAAATCCGGAAAGATTCGGTATAATAAACGCAGAAATATAATCGCAACGGAGGAGGCGTTTATTCATGTATATTCCATCGAAGGATCGCTATCAGAACATGCAGTACAATCGATGCGGGCGCAGCGGGCTGCTGCTGCCCAGACTTTCGATCGGCCTGTGGCACAATTTTGGAAACATCACGCCCTTCGGCGTGCAGCAGCAGCTGCTCCGCACGGCGTTTGATCAGGGCATTACGCATTTTGATCTGGCGAACAATTATGGGCCGCCCTACGGCGAAGCGGAGCGCAATTTCGGCGTGCACATGGATCGCGATTGGCGGCCGCACCGCGATGAACTGGTGATTTCCACCAAGGCGGGCTACGATATGTGGGAAGGCCCTTACGGCGATCACGGCAGCCGGAAATACCTGATTTCCAGTCTGGATCAGAGCCTGAAGCGGATGCATCTGGATTATGTGGATATTTTCTATCATCATCGCCCCGATCCGGATACGCCCATCGAGGAAACCATGGGCGCGCTGGACAGCATCGTGCGCAGCGGCAAGGCGCTGTACGCGGGCATTTCCAATTACCCCGCGGAGCAGGCGCGCGAGGCGATTTCCGTGCTTCGCAAAATGGGTACGCCGATGCTGATTCATCAGGTGAAGTATTCCATGTTCGTGCGCGATACGGTGGAAAATGGTCTGGATGATGTTCTGCGCGAGGAGGGCGTGGGCTGCATCGCATTTTCGCCGCTGTGCAACGGCCAGCTGACGGATAAATACCTGCACGGCATTCCGGCGGATTCCCGCGCCGCGCATGATCCGCGCTATTTGAAGCCGGAATATCTGACGCAGGATCACCGGCTGGAAAAGGCGGCGGCGCTGAACCGGCTGGCGCAGGATCGCGGGCAGACGCTTGCGCAGATGGCGCTGATGTGGGTTTTGCGCGATCCGGTGGTGACCTCCGCGCTGATCGGCGCGAGCCGTCCGGAACAGATTCTGGAGAACCTGCGCGCCTTCGATGCGCCAGCGCTGTCCGCGGATGAGCTTGCCGAGATCGACGCGATTCTGAACCGCTGAAGGGGGCTACACGGGCAGGATGAGCCGCATCGCGGGGAAATCCCGCAGCGGCGATTGCACTGCGGTTCCATTCTGAATTTTCAGCATCAGTCCATCCGCGTCGATGGCGGCATACGGCCGTCCGCGGCGCAGCAGAACAAACCATGCGTCCTCTTTGGGATGTACAAGGCGGAGCGCATCGCGCGCCGGCATGTCCTCGTCCAGCTGATAGATTCTGGCTGGGCGGGGGCTTTTTTCATCCTTGCGAACGAACCGCATTGCCTCGGCAAGGTTCAGCGCCGTATATTCATCGCGTCCGGCGGTAAACAGCAGAAGCGCAGACAGAATCAGCGTGATGTTCGCACTGCCGGTTTGAATCAGTCCCGCGGCAAACGCCGCTGTAAGGGCGATGGAGGTTCCGGCGCTGACGCCAAGACAGATTTTCAGCGCGCGCCTGCGCCCGAACCTGTTTTGCAGCGCGGCGTGCGCGATCCGCCCGCCGTCCAGCGGCAGGGCGGGGAACAGGTTAAACAGCATCAGAATCGTGCTCGCCTGAATGAACTGTGCGGCGATGCGCGGGGAGAGCAGATGAAAATGCGCCGCCGCGGCGGCGCAGATCGTACCTGCAAGATTGCCCGCAGGGCCCGCGGCGGCGATCAGCATGATCTGTACGGGGCGCAATAGATATGGGTTTTCCAGCCGAATGCTGCCGCCGAAGGGCATCAGGCGAATCTCCGCGATCTGCGCGCGCAGCATCCGTGCGCAGATCAGGTGCGCAAGTTCATGCAGCGTAAGCGCGAAGGCCGTGGGCGCAATCATGGCGCGCAAGCCCAGCAGACGCGCCAGAACGGGCATACAAAGCGCGATCACGGGGATCACAAATTGTACGCCGAGCGCGGAAAAACGGATCACAGCCCCAATAATTCGGCGGGATCGGCGCTTTCGCCGCCGCGGCGAAGTTCAAAGTATACATCGCGATCCGCCGTACCGATTTTATCGCCGCGCGAAACGGCTGCACCCGCCTGAAGATCGGTTTCGCGCAGGTTCGCCGTCACGGTTTCCACGCCGTTGCCGTGATCGATCAATATGCCCACAGTGCCGTCGGAAAGGCGGCTCACGGCGCTGACAACGCCGTCCGCCGCTGCGCGCACATCGGTGTTCTCCGCCGCCGAAAACATCATCCAGGGCTGTTCTGCGCTGTACGGATGCGCGATATCGCCCTGCACGGGCGCGGACATATCGCTTCGCCCGTCGAGGTTTAAAAATACCAGCGCGGAATCCGGCATCAGCCGCTGCACAAACGAAAGCTGACCGATTGATTGATCCAGATCGATGCGCATCGTGAGCGCGCGGGAGATCGTGGAGGATACGTTCTTCGCCCACGGCGTGGGCAGCGTTTTCAGTGCGAGTATGGACAGCAGCAGCGCGCACGCGATGCAGCCGTTTCGAAGCAGGCGATCGCCCATATCGATGTGCAGCCGCACGCGGCGCGGCTTCGGCTGCTTTTCAGGCCGCACCTGCGCGCTTGGAGCCGCTTCCGGATGCTTTTCCGCGGTATGAATCAACAGCTTTACATTTTCAGACGCCATATCTGATCCCTCCCATCGCAGAAATCTATGCGCGAAGGCGCGGATATTCCACCGTGCAAATTCAATTTCGGCGTTGTCTGCGCCAATGGGCGTTTGTTTGAAGTGCAGAAAACCGATGAAAATGCATAAGCGATAGACAAAAATTTCAAATGATATAAAGTACCATTGCAAAACAATCGCAAAACCTCTCTGGAGCTATCAGAGAGCACTGGAATGCTCATCAAATCAGAATTTATGTTTTCAAAGCGCGATGCTGAACGGGAATCGCTATATCGAATGCCACTGCTCAATGCAAAACCATAAAAACTTGAAATTATCATATGCTGTTTCTGGTTAAACCATAAAAACTTGTTGCATTTTCGGCGAAGTTTGGATATAATATATAAATGAGGGAGGTGGTTATATGATTTTCAGGCCTGACTATATCGAGGCGCTCAAGCCGTTTATGGGGAAGCCGCTGGTTAAGATTCTGGCGGGAATTCGCCGCTGCGGAAAGTCTACCATCTTTGAAATGCTGCGAGAAGAACTGATTCGCCGCGAGATTCCGGCAGAGAACATCATCGTGAAAAGATATACGGAAATGGATATTCCGGAGAATCTGACCGCGAAGCAAATGTATGATGAACTCGTTGCCGCTATGGATGGCAAGGGGTATTGCTATTTGCTTCTTGATGAAATTCAGGAGATTGACGGTTGGGAAAAAGCGGTCAACAGCTTGCTTGAAAGCGGAAGCGCCGACATATATGTGACCGGCTCTAATTCCAAACTTATGTCCAGCGAAATCTCCACCTACCTGACCGGACGATATATTTCGATTCCGGTGTTCACGCTGTCCTTTAGAGAGTATCTTGATTTTAAGGCGGGCAGCGCGTTGTCCAGAAATGAATTGCTTGAAGAATACATTCGCTTTGGTGGATTCCCCATCATTGCGCTCAGCGAATATGATTCGCAATCCGCCTATCAGATTGTGAACGGCGTTTACCATACGGTCGTTTCCCGCGATATTGTAAAGCGTCACCGCATCAACAAGCAGGATCTTTTTGATCGGGTGGTAAAGTATGTGATTGAGAACATGGGCAAAACATTTTCTGCAAATTCAATCTCGAATTTTCTAAAGAGCGAGCATCGGAAGGTATCTGTAGAGAGCATCTATAACTATCTCCGCTGGTTGGAACAGGCGTTTATTATATATCCTTGCGAGCGTTATGATCTGCAGGGCAAAAACATCCTGAAAACGCAGGAAAAATACTATCTTGCAGACGTATCTTTGAAATACGCACTGCTGGGCTATAATCGCAAAATGCTGGACGGCGCGATAGAAAACATCGTTTTTCTGGAATTGAAGCGCCGCGGCTATGAGGTTTTCATCGGCAAGGACGGCACAAAGGAAATCGACTTTGTGGCTGTGCGGCGGGATGAGAAGGTTTATGTGCAGGTATGCGTACAGATCCCCGAAAACTCGGATCGTGAAGTTGGAAACCTTATGGGCTTACGGGATCACTACCCCAAATATGTCGTTACGCTGAATGAAATGGATGTCGGAATTGAAAACGGAATCAGAATCGTTCATCTTGCAGACTTTTTGTTGAATAAACACTGGTAAGCATTATCGGCGGCTTTCTTTGAGAGCCGTCGATTTGTTTAACCACTACGGTCGATTGCCCTCTGAATGAAAGCTAATTGAGCAACGCCGGAGCGGCTGGTCGGTATACTGTTTTCTAGAGTCTGTTCACACTAAAGAGTCAAAAATCATGGCAAACAAAATAAATCCAGCAAAGACAATATCAAGTTTGTCA
>CAKUKP010000021.1 GCA_934663625.1 uncultured Clostridia bacterium | reverse complement strand
GAGCCGCCCAGCACGCGGAAGCACATGATTTCCTTTGCGCCGGAATTATCGGCAACCTTCAAACGAGTTTGAGGCTGGATCATTTTAATCTTCCTCCTGTTCTGGTTTTAATCGGCTTACTTCGCCTTTTCAATGATTTCAACGAGGCGCCAGCGCTTATCCTTGGACAGCGGACGGGTTTCCATGATGCGCACGGTATCGCCGATGCCGCATTCATTCTTTTCGTCATGCGCCTTGATCTTGATGGTACGGTTCATGATCTTGCCGTACAGGGGATGCTTTACGCGGGTGCGGATCTCAACTACGATGGTCTTATCCATCTTATCGGAAACAACAACGCCGCTGCGAGTTTTACGCAATGCTCTTACTTCAGCCATTTTCAGTTGCCTCCTTATGCCTTCTCGGCCAGTTCATGCTGACGCATGATGGTCTTGATCCGAGCGATATCCTTCTTGCACTCGCTGATCGCTGCGGTATTTTCGAGCTGTCCGATGGCCAGCTGGAAGCGCAGGTTCAAAAGCTCGCTCTTCTTTTCCTTCAGTTCGGTGTCGAGCTCAGCCATGGTCTTCGCCTTGAGAGCGTTCAGTTCGTCCTTCGTCTTCATTGCTCGTCACCACCCATCTTCACTTCTTCGCGCTTGATGATCTTCGTCTTGATCGGCAGCTTGTGCGCCGCCAGACGCAGAGCTTCACGTGCTACATCTTCCGGTACATCCTTGATCTCGAACAGCACGCGGCCGGGCTTGACTACGCATACCCAGTATTCCGGTGCGCCCTTGCCGGAACCCATTCGGGTTTCTGCCGGCTTCGCGGTTACGGGCTTGTCCGGGAAGATCTTGATCCAGACCTGACCGCCACGCTTGGTGTAACGGGTCATGGCCTGACGAGCTGCTTCGATCTGATTGGAGGTGATCCAGCCGGGCTGGGTCGCGGACAGACCGAAATCGCCGTAAGCGAGGAAATTGCCGCGCTGGGCTTTGCCCTTCATGCGACCACGCATCTGCTTGCGATGCTTAACTCTCTTGGGCATCAGCATGATTTATTTTCCTCCTTCCTTAGCTTCGGTGTTATTGTTGTTGTTGCGCGGAGCGCGATCACCGCGGCGATCGTCGCGGTTGAAGCGGCGACGTCCGTCGCCCCTGCGATTGCCGCCAACGCCGTTCAGCGTGGATTCGCTCATCGCGTTTACCAGCTTGGAGCCCTTCTGATCCTTCGTGGGAAGAACCTGACCCTTGTAGATCCACACCTTAACGCCGATGCGGCCATAGGTCGTCTTGGCCTCTGCAAAGCCGTAGTCGATATGCGCGCGCAGGGTCTGCAGCGGGATGGAACCCTCATGATAGCCTTCGCTGCGGGCGATATCAGCGCCGCCCAGACGGCCGCCGCAGCTGGTCTTGATGCCCTTCGCGCCGCTCTTCATCGCGCGGCCCAGCGTCTGCTTCATGGCACGACGGAAGGATACGCGCTTTTCGAGCTGCTGTGCGATGTTTTCTGCAACGAGCTGCGCATCGATATCGGGATTTTTGATCTCGATGATGTCGAGCGCGACCTGCTTGCCGCAGAACTGTTCGATTTCCTTCTTGAGCGCTTCAACGCCTGCGCCGCCCTTGCCGATCACAACGCCCGGCTTCGCGGTGTAAACGATCACGTGAAGCTTATCTCCGGCACGCTGAATATCAATGTGGGATACGCCCGCCTGATTCAGCTTTTCCTTCAGCATCTTGCGAAGATTGTAGTCTTCAATCAGATTGTTGGAGAAATCCTTCTTCCCTGCGTACCACTTGGTGCTCCAGTCAATGATGACACCAACGCGTGCGCCATGGGGATTAACTTTCTGTCCCATTTTTAATCCTCCCTCACTTCTGGTCGAGCACGATCGTAATGTGGCTGGTGTGCTTCTTGATCATGTCGGCACGACCGTGGGAACGAGCCCAGTAGCGCTTGAGCGTCGGGCCCTGATTTGCGTACACTTCTGCGACGTACAGGGTGGAACGATCCATTTCCAGATTGTTTTCTGCATTCGCAATCGCGGAATTCAGAAGCTTTTCAACAACCGGAGAAGCCGCTTTGGGCGTGAATTTCAAAATCGCAAGAGCTTGGTCCACCTGCTTGCCGCGAATCAGATCAACAACGATCTTGCACTTGCGGGGAGCAACGCGAACGTACTTGACAGTTGCGTGCGGGCGCTTATCGGCGTTCGCAATGCGGGCAGCTGCCTTCTCTTTTACACGAGTTGCCATATCTTTTCTCTCCTTCCGTTACTTGCGGGTAGACGCTTTTTCACCGGCGTGTCCCCTGAAAGTACGGGTGGGGGCGAATTCGCCGAACTTGTGTCCGACCATGTCCTCAGTTACGTATACCGGAACATGCTTGCGGCCGTCATGGACGGCAACCGTATGTCCGATGAACTGCGGGAAAATGGTGGAGGAGCGGGACCAGGTCTTCAGAACCTTCTTCTCGCCTGCGGCGTTCATTTCTTCAACGCGCTTGAGAAGTACGGGCTGAATGAAAGGACCCTTCTTAACAGATCTGCTCATTAGGTTTGCCTCCTTTCGGGCTTACTTTTTCTTGGATGCACGGCTGATGATCAGCTTGTCGGAATACTTACGATGCTTGCGGGTCTTGACGCCCTGCGTCTTCTTGCCCCACGGGGACATCGGAGCCGGCATACCGACCGGAGAACGGCCTTCACCGCCGCCATGCGGATGGTCGCACGGGTTCATAACAACACCGCGGACGGACGGTCGGATGCCCAGATGACGGGAACGACCGGCCTTACCGATGCGAACGTTGGAATGATCGGTGTTGCCGACCTGACCGACGGTTGCACGGGCAGCCATGGAAACCTTGCGAACTTCGCCGGAGGGCAGGCGGATCTGCGCATACGCGCCTTCCTTTGCCATAACCTGCGCGGCGGTGCCGGCGGAGCGAACCATCTGGCCGCCGCGGCCGACCTTGATTTCGATATTGTGCACCAGCGTGCCCAGCGGGATGTTTTCGATCGGCAGGCAGTTGCCGGGCTTGATATCGGCGGTGGGACCGGACATAACCGTATCGCCAACCTTCAGACCCAGAGGCGCCAGGATGTAGCGCTTTTCGCCGTCCGCGTAGAACAGCAGGGCGATGAAGCAGGTGCGGTTCGGATCGTATTCGATCGCCTTAACGGTCGCCGGAATGCCATCCTTATTGCGCTTGAAATCAATGATACGATACTTTCTGCGCGCGCCGCCGCCCTGATGACGGACAGTGATCTTGCCCTGGAAATTGCGGCCGGACTTGTGACGCAGATCGGTAACCAGAGAACGCTCAGGCGTCTTCTTGGTAACCTCTTCGAAGGTCAGAACCGACATGAAACGCCTTGCGGGCGAAGTCGGCTTGTACACTCGAATTGCCATAGTGTTTTCTCCCCTTTATTAGAATTGGTTCTTTATCGGCGAACCTGCCATGATTGAAAAGCGTTTCGCTTTTCTGGGGCTATTAATAGGAAAGAATTATGCTTCTTCCTCCGCCATGCCCTCGAAGAACGGGATTCCCTTGGAATCGGCCTTCAGGGTAACGATGGCCTTCTTGACCTCAGGGGTACGACCCTGGGTGCGGCCCTGGCGCTTCATCTTGCCCATGGTGCGCATGGTGTTTACGCTAGCAACCTTCACGCCCTCGAAGATTTCTTCGATTGCGCTCTTGATTTCGGTCTTGTTCGCGCCGATGGCAACTTCGAAGGTGTACTTCTTTTCCGCCATGTCAGCGTAGGATTTCTCCGTCAGGACCGGCTTCTTGATGATGTCATATGCTTTGCTCATTCTGCATAAACCTCCTCAACCAGCTTAACGGCTTCCTGCGAAATGATGAACTTATCGCAGTTGAGAATGTCGTGAACGTTCAGGGAACCCACGAAGGTGGTCTTTACGTTCGGGATGTTGCTGCTCGCGCGAACGATCATTTCATCGACGTCCTTGGTCACGATCAGCGCCTTCTTTTCGGCGTTCAGCGCCTTGAGCATCGCGGCGATGTTCTTGGTCTTGGCTTCGGTCAGCGCCAGATTGTCGATTACGATCATTTCAGCATCGTTGACCTTGCAGGTCAGCGCGCTGCGCATTGCCAGACGGCGAACCTTGCGCGGAACGCTGATGCGATAATCGCGCGGCTTGGGAGCGAATACAACGCCGCCGTGGGTGAACTGCGGAGCTCTGCGGCCATGATGACGCGCGTTGCCGGTGCCCTTCTGGCGGTAGATCTTGCGGCCGCCGCCACGGACTTCCGTGCGGGTCTTGGCCGACTGCGTGCCCTGACGCTGCGCGTTCAGATAGGCGCGGACGACAGTGTGCATCGCACTTACGTTAACCTCGGCGCCGAAAACTTCATCCTGAAGTTCGATCTCGCCGACTGCAGCGCCCTGTATGTTAAGAACTTTTACGTTTGCCATGATTGCGTCCTCCTATCAACCCTTGATTGCGTCGCGTACCATGACCAGGCTGCCGTTCGCACCGGGGATGGCGCCCTTGATCATGAGCAGGTTGCGCTCTGCGTCAACCTTAACGACTTCAAGGTTCTGAACGGTAACACGATCGCCGCCGTACTGGCCGGCCATGTGCTTGTTCTTGAATACGCGGGACGGGTCAGAGTTTGCACTCAGAGAGCCAACGCCACGGTGATACTTGGAACCGTGCGCCATGGGACCCGTGTGCTGATTCCATCTCTGGATAACGCCGGTATAGCCGTGACCCTTGCTGGTGCCGATAACATCGATCTTGTCGCCATCAGCGAACACATCGCACTTGATGGTATCGCCGACCGAGTAGCCCGAGATATCCTCGAAGCGGAACTCGCGCAGGTAACGTGCCGGAGCTACGTTCGCCTTGGCAAAATGACCTTGCTCGGGCTTGTTGAGGAGTTTCTTGGCTCTCTGCTCGGAGAGCTGATCGAAACCTACCTGAACTGCTTCGTAACCATCGGTAGCAACCGTCTTGACCATCGTGATGGTGCAGGGGCCGGCTTCTACGACGGTGACCGGTACCAAACGTCCGTCATCGACGAAAATCTGGGTCATACCGATCTTCTTGCCGAGAATTGCCTTTTTCATTGTTACACCTCTTTCGGTATGTTTGGGTAACCGCTTGGCAGTTACCATTGATAAAACTGTGGGGGATGCGCGTGAGATGCATCATTCCCCGGCTTGCGCCGTTTACAGCTTGATCTCGATTTCAACGCCTGCCGGCAGGTCGAGCTTGGTCAGCGCGTCTACCGTGCGGGGGGTGGGCTGCAGGATGTCGATGAGGCGCTTGTGGGTTCTCATCTCGAACTGCTCGCGGGAATCCTTGTGCTTGTGGGGGGAGCGCAGGATCGTTACGATTTCCTTTTCGGTCGGGAGCGGGATCGGGCCGGATACGCGGGAACCGGTACGCTTTGCGGTTTCCACGATGCGCGCCGCGCTCTGATCGATGATCGAGTGCTCGTACGCCTTGAGCTTGATGCGGATCTTCTGGTTGGCCATTGTTGTTCCTCCTATTGAACTCATGCACACGCTGCCGGGCGTGGGTTATTGTTTGGTCACGACGGGCATGAGCTCCGTCGTCCGATTTTCGGACTGGTCCCCGGAAATTACCGGCGCAGCCGCAACCTTCCGGTTCATCCCTGTCGCCGTGCGCTGTCGCTATATCAAAAACCGGCATTTTTGCACAGAAATCCTCGGCACACGACCTTCTTATTATACCTCTAAACGCGCATTTTTTCAAACAACCGGACTGCGATTTTTGTAAAAAGCCGGCAAATCGCGCCGTTTTTTTCAAACAATTAACGCAAAAACGGGGTCGATGACCCCGTTTTTCAGAAATAAAACGCCCGGATGCGTGTTCATCGTACTCAGCCGGTTTTCACGATGGGATGCGATAAAACGCACGGGCGCGTGTTCATCCGGATTTCAGCTGACCGATTCATCCGTTTTCTGCGGATTCGATTCGATCCTGCCCCCGCTTCGAACGCAGGCTTTCTGCCGTGCGCAGGCATGCAGCACATAGCCGCACGCCAGCATGAACAGGGAATTGTTGCCGTAATACCGCGCGAACAGATTGACCTCGGTGATGCTGTTCGCCAGCATGCATGCAATCAGCGCCACGAAGAAATATTCGAAATTCCGGCCTTCTCCGGTGAGCACCTTCCAGCATTTCGGAAACATGTACACAAGGAACGCCAGAATCAGCAGGGCAAACGGCGTGCCGAGCGTGGTAATGCATTCCAGCAGCGAGTTATGCGGATTGTACATGCCCGTCGTAATGCCCGTGCCCTCATCGACGATTTCCATCACATTTCCGCCCGTAACGCCGCTCAGCAGCGCCCTCGGATGATTCATCAGGTATTCGCTGACGCGTTTCCACAATTTCGTGCGGCCGCTGCTGCCGACGTCGAACTGCCCAAGTTGATCCGCATAGCTGGCGTCGTTGAGCGTGGATTCATCCACGTAGATCGCCGTACGCTTCGCGATTTCAATATCCGCCTTGCGCACCAGATCGACGCCCTTGAGTACCACAAAGAACGCCAGCGCGCACGCCAGCACGCCCAGTACGACGCGCCATTTTTTGCGGGGAATTCGGGCGAACACCGCGCGGAATACCAATACGCCGATGCCGATGCTCAGCGAAATCGCGCCCGAACGCGATTGGGTATGGGCGAGCACCATCAGATTGCAAAGTCCGGCAAAGACGCTGAAGATGCGCCAGCCGAGCTGCTTGCGGTTGATGAACAGATAGACGGCAAACAGCACGCACATCATTTCGATGGTGGCGGCATCGTTGGCGTTGTCCATCACGCGGAAGCGGCCGGTCAGATTGCCCTGCGCGACGATGCCCACCGGAAAACCGTTGTCCCCCGGAAGATACATGGCGACGCCCGAAAACAGCGAAAACAGCGCAATCAGCAGAAGCGGCAGATAGCAGATCAGATATACCGCGCAGACCGCGCAGAATTCATCCCGAATCGATTCCGGCGCAAGCTTTCTCGGCGTGCGCAGGATATAGAACCATGCGGCCGCGATGCCCCAGAATCCAAACGCCGCGGTTTTATCCAGAATACTTCGATTGATTACGCACGCCAGCAATCCCCAAAGCAGGATGAGCGCGCCGAAGACAGCCGGCATATCGCGGCGGCAGCCCTCTCTGCGCCACAGAACATACGCCGCCGTGATTTCAATCGGCAAGAGTATGATGCAGTTAATCGATTCGGCGAGGCGCGTAAACGTCGTTACGCCAAACCCCATCACCGCAAACAACGCAATCAGAAACCATGTGCGCCGCGGAAGCCTGTTCAGGCAGCGCCTGATTCTTTGCATACCCATTTCCTCCCCCTGACAACCTCATTCGTGCTTCTTTATTTCAATACGATTCCATCCGCGCCGATCAGATTCGCCAGCGCGCCGAAATCATAGCCCTCGTCCACGCGATATCGATCCGGCGCGAGATAGCCCTTCTTTTCTTCAATGATGTACAGCACCACGGGAATGTGCCCCGGCGTTTCGGAAAGAATGGAGAGCACCTGATCGCGCTGATCCTGATGGAGCTTCAGATACAGCTTCCGCTCCGCCGGACGGCGCGCGCTCTGCCGCGGTGCAGCCGGTTCATTCTGATTTTCCTGCGCATCCGATCCGCGCAGCGGCGCAATGCGATCCAGCAGAAGCTTCGGCGCTTCATCTTCGCGAATGGAAAGCTTGCCGCTCATCAATACCGGATCATCCGTTTTCAGCATCTGCGATACCCGATCGTACACCTTCGGGAACACCAGCACCTCGGTCACGCCGTAGAGATCCTCCAGCTGCACGAACGCCATCATATTGCCGCTCTTGACCGCCTTCATCTTCGTTTCCGCGATCAGGCCGCCCATGCGCACGTTCTTCTGATCATACGCCATGCCGTGATCCTCGCGCTCGGCAAGTTCGGACAGCACCTGCGAATTGATGCTCAGCGCGCTCAGTTCCTGCGTATATTCCATCAGCGGATGTCCGGATATGTATACGCCGGTCACTTCGTGCTCCATATCCAGCCGCTGGCGCAGATCGAATTCCGCCACGTTCGGCAGCGGGGGCGGCGGCGTCTGCACCGTATCGCCCATATCGAACAGCGAAATCTGCCCCGCTACCACGTTTTTCTGCTGGCGGTTCGCGCCATCCATCGCGCGTTCGTATACGTACAGCTTCTGGCTGCGCGCGCCGGGCAAGCGATCGAACGCGCCCGATCGAATCAGACTTTCCACGCCCTTTTTGTTGATCGCGCCACCCGCGTTGCGGTTGATAAAATCAAACAGATCGCGGTACGCGCCGCCGTTTTCGCGCTCGCGCACCACCTCTTCGATGGCGTTGTGCCCCAGATTTTTAATGCCCGCCAGACCGAAGCGCACGCCCTTTACGCCGTCCTGATAACCCACGGAGAATTTTTCATGCGATTCGTTCACATCCGGCGGCAGCACGGGAATGCCGCGCTTGCGCAGCGCCTGAATGTAATAGGCGATCTTGGTGGTGTTCGCGGTCATGGAATTCATCAGCGCCGCCATAAATTCCACCGGATAATGCAGCTTCAGATAGCCGGTCTGCACGGCGACCACGGCGTATGCCGCGGCGTGCGATTTGTTAAATGCATAGCTGGCGAACGCGGTCATTTCATCGAAGATCTGCTCCGCCGCCTGCGCGGATACGCCGTTGCGCACGCAGCCGGGCACGATCACGCGCCCGTCCTCCTCCAGCCCTTCGATGAAGTTCTTTTTTTCCTGCGCCATCACATCGTGCTTTTTCTTCGCCATGGCGCGGCGCACCAGATCGCTTCTGCCCATCGAATAGCCCGCCAGATCGCGCACGATCTGCATGACCTGTTCCTGGTACACCATGCAGCCGTAGGTTACGTCCAGAATCGGCTTGAGCTGCGGCGTGATGTACTTCACGCTGCTCGGATCCTCCTTGCCTGCAATGTAGCGCGGGATCGAATCCATCGGGCCGGGACGATAGAGCGAAATGGCGGCGATGATATCTTCAAAGCTGCCGGGACGCATGTTCTGCAAAAACTGGCGCATGCCCGTAGATTCCAGCTGGAATACGCCGTCCGTATCGCCGTCGGAAATCATCTTATATACGCCGTCATCGTCGAACGGAATATCCTCCGTGCGCAGCTGCACGCCCTCCTCGGAAAGCATTTCCTCGGTATCCATGATCACGTTCAGCGTGCGCAGGCCGAGGAAATCCATCTTCAGAAGCCCCAGCGCTTCCACATCGCCCATCGGGAACTGCGTGGTGACCACATCATCGTTCATCTGCAGCGGCAGATAATTCACCACCGGTTCCGCCGTGATCAGCACGCCCGCCGCGTGGGTAGATGTGTTGCGCGGCATGCCCTCCAGCTTGCGCGCCATATCGATCATGGCGTGCACCTGTTCATCGCTTTCATAGGCGCGGCGAAGCTCCGGACTTACCGAAAGCGCCCGTTCCAGCGTCATCTTCAATTCAAACGGCACCATCTTCGCGATGGCGTCCGTCTGCTGATAATTCATGCCCATCACGCGGCCGACGTCGCGCAGCACGGCGCGCGCCGCCATCGTACCGAACGTGATGATCTGCGCCACATGATCCGCGCCGTAGCGGCGGCGCACGTAATCAATCACCTGACCGCGCCGCTCATAATCAAAATCACAATCGATATCGGGCATCGATACGCGCTCCGGATTCAGGAATCGTTCGAACAGCAGATTGTATTTCAGCGGATCGATCTCCGTAATGCCCAGCGCATACGCCGCGATCGATCCCGCGCCGCTGCCGCGTCCGGGCCCCACGCCCACGCCGTGCGTCTTGGCATAGTGGATAAAATCCCATACGATCAAGAAATAATCCACATAGCCCATCGATTCGATCACGGATAGTTCGTAATTCAGGCGCTCCACCGCGTCCGTGCGATCGGGCGCATAGCGCTCCGCCAGCCCTTCGCGGCACAGCTTGCGCAGATAGCCCGTATTCGTTTCGCCCTCCGGCAACGGAAAGCGCGGCAGCTTCGTTTTGCCGAATTCAAATTCCACCCGGCAGCGCTGCGCGATTTCCTCCGTTCGATCGATCGCTTCCTGAAAATTGGGAAACAGGCGGCGGATTTCATCCTCGGATTTCACATAGAGCTGATCCGTGTCCATGCGCATCCGGTTTTCGTCCTGCAGCGTCTTGCCGGTCTGGATGCACATCAGCACTTCCTGCATCCGCGCATCATCGCGGGTTAAATAATGGCAGTCGTTCGTGATCACGGTGGGAATATCCATATCCTTTGCCAGCCGAATCAGCCTCGGCAGCACCTGCTTTTCCTCCGGAAGCCCGTGATCCTGCAGTTCAATGAAAAAATTGCCGCGGCCGAAGATATCCAGATACCGCTGCGCCATGCGCCGCGCATCCGTTTCGCGCCGATCCAGCAAAAGCTTGGGGATATCGCCGGACAGGCACGCGCTCAGCGCGATCAGCCCTTCGCTGTGCTTTTGCAGCAGATCATAATCCACGCGGGGACGATAATAAAAGCCGCGCGTCCAACCCGCGCTGACCAGCGCGGACAGGTTCTGATAGCCCGTCTGATTTTCGCACAGCAATATCAGATGGCTGTAATCGCGGGTAGTACTGGTTTTATTATCCATATCGGGGCAGACGTAAACCTCGCACCCGATCACCGGATGAATGCCCTCCGCCCTGCAGGCGCGATAAAAATCCAGCACGCCGTACATCACGCCGTGATCCGTAATCGCGCAGCTGGTCATGCCCAGTTCCTTCAGGCGGGCAACCAGCTCCCTGATTCTGCACGCGCCGTCCAGCAGCGAATATTCCGTATGCAGATGCAAATGCGAAAACATGCCCATCGCGCCCCCAATCCCCGTAAATTTCCAGTTTTATTATAGCAAACGCGCCCGATGTGCGCAATACGCTTTTTACGAATCATTTCCGCCGATTTTGATCTGCGGGATCAGCGCTTCGAGCTTCGCTTCGCCGATGCCTTCTACATTTTTCAGCTGTTCCGCATCGGTAAACGCGCCGTGCGCATCGCGATAATCCACGATCCGCTGGGCAAGCACTTCCCCGATTCCGGAAAGCTTTGTCAGTTCCTCCGCCGATGCGCGGTTGATATCCACGCGAAAATCCACGCATTCAAACGGCACATCGTGAACCGGCGCGTGCGTTTCATTCCACACCGGACGGGCGAAATACGCGATGGCGGCGTGCGCGCAGAACAACGCAAACAGGGCGAGGATCAGCATTCCCTCGCCCCATCGAATCTGCAATTTGCGCAGAAGCTTCATTGGTAAACCTACTCCTATCGCAGCGTCGTCGCGTTGCGCACAATTTCGTTGATTTCTTCCTTCAGATCATCCTGATCCTTGCCGGACAGCATCCGATCGGACAGTTCATATACGTCCTCCACATCATCGGGATACGACGTCACCGCCACGGTTTCGATCTTCGGATCGGCCGCCAGAACCTCCGCCGCCACCATCTGGCGCAGGCGTTCGGTCATTTCGCCCTTGTAGCTGTTGTCAAACTTCACGCCCACCAGCGCGGTATTGCCGGTGACCACCACGCGGCATTCGGCGATTTCGGAAATCCTGCCGATGTTCGCCTCCACCTTGGCGGCGTTCGCCTTCCAATCGTAATCTGCGCTCTCCTGCGTCTGACGGTTATTCATGTTGGGCATGAAATCCGCTGTGGGGGTGGGATTGACCGTTTCGCCCACGTTGCCGCCGCTCATGCAGCCGGTCAGGCATATCGAAAGCGCCATCGCCGTGATCAAAAGAAAAGTTGCTGTGTGTTTCATGTGCATTCCTCCTTGCAATCGCTATTATGTACGATTGCAGTAAAATCAATGCACATGCGGCGCAGTTTGGCAATTTAGTCGTTATTGCGGTAGAACACGTTGCCGCCGATGAATTCGCGCAGAATCGAATTGATCGGGATTTCGTCCTCGACGTCCGCCACCTGAATATAATTCAGGAACTTCATCAGTCGCTGCGCCATGGTGTAATGCGGGCTGTCCGGATGCACCGCCGCCAGCAGCGGGAACGCGTATTTCTTCATGATCACCAGTTCATACGTCAGCGATGAATTGATCATCGCATCCGCCTTTTCCTGATAGGGGAAGATGTAATTCACCTCGCCGCGCCGCACGGAATCCCACATGGACATGGTTTCCTCCGGCAGCGTGCCGCGGAACAGATTATCGCGCACGATGCGGCGCAGAAGCCGCGCGTCGGTCGTGCGAATGCGGTTGTGATCGTCCAGATTCAGCACTGTGAGCGCGCTGATGTAGATTTTGAACTTCTGCGCGCGATCGATGCCCTCCGTCAGGCGATCGTTCAGGCCGTGAATGCCTTCGATGATGATCGGCTGGCCATCCTCCACGCACATCGGATGCGTCTTTTCCTTGCGCATTCCGGTGGTAAAATCATATTCGGGCCGTTCGACCGTTTCCCCCGCCATCAGACGCTTTAAATGATCGGAGATCAGATGCGTATCCAGCGTATCGATCCGTTCAAAATCGATCGTTCCATCCGCCTCGCGCGGCAGTTCTTCGCGGTTGCGATAATAATCGTCCAGCGAAATCTTCACCGGCCGCAGCCCGTACACGCGCAGCGCGATCGACAGGCGGTTGGAAAACGTGGTCTTGCCCGATGAGGAAGGCCCCGCGATCAGAATCAGCCGCGCGCCGGACGCGATGAACTGCTGGGCGATTTCATCGATCTTATGCTCCTGAAGCGCTTCGTTTACGCGGATGAATTCGCGGATCCTGTGCTGCTCCACCATTTCATTCAGATCGGCGGCATTGCGGCAGTTCAGAATGCGGTTCCATTCGCTGCTCTCCAGAAATACCTGCTGAAGCTTCGGCATGAATTCAAATCCCGCCGGTTCCGCGCTGTTTTTGCGCTTCGGGCGCATGACCACCACGCCGCTTCCGCACTTTACCAGTTTGAACACGCGCACCGAGCCCGTATCGGGCGCCATGATGCCGTAGAAATAATCCTCCGGCCCATCGCCGATGGAATACAGCGTAAAATACGGGAAGCGGCGATAGTTCAAAATGCGCAGCCGGTCGGTCTGCCCCGTGCGGGCGAAATATTCCTGCGCATCATCGGTGCTGACGCGCTTGCGCGCAAACGGCAGCCGCGCCTCCGCCAGACGATGCATTTCCGCTTCGACATCGCGCACAAACTGATCGTCCGCCGCCGTTTCCAGCAGGGATGTATACAGCCCGCGCCCATAGGAATGTTCGATGCGCACATGCACATCCGGACGCACGCGGCGCACCGCCGTGATGTACAGCAGCATCAGCGAACGTTCATAGATGCGCCGCCCCTCTTCATCGTTAAACGTGAGCACCTTCGCGTGCGCATATTCCGTCGCGGGATCGATCAGCGCCTTCGTTTCGCCGCCGACGCGAATGCCCAGCGGATTTTTACATTTTCTCTCCTCCGGCAGCATCTCATACGCCTGCATCCAGGTGGTTCCCTCGGCGCAGCTGATTTCATAACCGTTGATCTTTAAATACATCTATCTTCACCTCCGCGCGGGCTTGCGCATTTTTTGGATTCCGAAATTGGAATTGCACCCATCATACCACAAACGCGCCGCCATTTCCAGCATATGCGAAGGCAAATATTTGAAATTCCTGTGCCTGTGGAGAAAATACGTAAGCGGGAACCATTTCGGTTCCCGCTCTGGAAAATCCTGTCAATCGATCAATCGTACACGAGCAGCGCGATTTCGGGGGTATCGATGTTTTCGGCGTTGTACCACTGCGCGCCGGTATCGACGTCGGATACCTCTTCGCCGTTGGCGGCCTTCACAGCCAGTTCAATCGCCAGATAGCCGATGCGATAGGGATCCTGCGTTACGGAGCCGACGAACCAGCCGTTGCGAACCGCATTCTTCTGCGGAGAGCCAGCATCGAAGCCCGCGACGATCAGACCATCGTAAATGCCGCCCTCGCCCAGATCCGCGCCGGAGGAGGTCGCCGCCAGGAAGCCGTTTACCGCGCCTTCGTTGGAGCAGAAGATCGCCTTCATGCCTTCGGTGTTCAGCAGCGCGTTCGCCGCATTGGTTACATCGGTGATTTCGGGGGTCGCCGCGATTTCAACCTTGATGATCACGCCTGCGCCCTCTGCTTCCTTCGCCCACAGATCGTGGCCGATCACGGAAACGGTGTTGTATGCGCTCGCGAGCTCCGTCATCTTGTCTACAAAGCCGGTGGTGCGGCTGGAAACGGAATCGGAGGTCGCATCCTGCGACAGCACGCCGATCACGACGGGCGCATCCGCGGTGCCGGCGGCGAGCATGTCGGTGAAGCCTTCCAGCTCAACAAACTTTTCCGCGGCCAGCGCTGCGGCGTTCTTGTTGTTGGTGCAGGCGGTGGCGTAGATCGCGCCTTCGGGCGCGTTCGGCACGCCGGAGTCGAAGCCGATTACCGGAATGCCCTTATCAACGCATTCGGTCAGCTGACCCATAACGGCCTCGGTGGACAGCGCGGCCAGCGCCAGCGCATCGGGCTTCTTCTGCATTTCGGCGTTCAGCGCTTCTACCTGCAGGGCGATATCGGATTCAGACGGCGGACCATAGTAGAACATCTCTACGCCATATTCGGCGGCCGCATCCTCGCAGCCCTTGCGAACGGCCTGCCAGAAGGCGTGCTGTTCGCCCTTGGAGATGACGGAGATGTACATCGGCTCATCTGCCATCGCGCAGCAGCCCACGATCAGGAGCAGAGCCAGAACCAGAGTGAGAATCTTCTTCATGTAGTTTTCCTCCTGTTACTTAATTTGCCGTCACGGCAAAAATTGTACAAATGGTTATACAGCCTTCTTGGCCGATTTCATCGCCGCCTTGCTGCGGGCGATATCCAGAAGCACCGCGCCGATCACCACAAAGCCGGTAAAGAAGGTTTGCCAGTGCGCCTGCAGACCCACGGACGCCAGACCCTTTTTCAGCGTCGCCATGATCAGAACGCCCAGCAGCGTGCCCAGCATGCTGCCCGATCCGCCCGCCATCGAAGTGCCGCCGATGACAACCGCCGCGATGCCGTTCATTTCTTCGCCGTTGCCCTTGCCCGGCATGATGGTGGTGTACGCCGCGCCGTAGAACAGACCCGCCATCGCGGTAAACAAACCGCAGGTTGCGTAGACCGCGATCTTCCAGCGGTCCACCTTTACGCCGGACAGGCGCGTGGCTTCCTCGTTCGATCCGATGGCGTAGGCGTAGCGGCCAAAGCGGGTTTTGTTCAGCAGGAACCACGCCACCGCGAACGCGCCCGCCAGCCACAGAACGCCGGTGGGGAAATTGCCCTTGATGTAGAATACGGAGCGGAACCATTGATCGGGCGATCCGATGGTGGGATAATACATGGTCTGCACCTTGGATACGATGGAACCGAAGCCCAGCGTGATCATCTGCGTGCCCAGCGTGGCGATGAAGGGCGGCAGCTTCAGCTTGGCGATCATCACGCCGTTGCAGAAGCCGAAGAAAACGCCCACGACCAGCACCAGAATCAGCGCCGGAATCAGCGGCCAGCCCCACAGCTTGTACGCCACGCCGCCCAGCAGCGCGGAGCAGAGCATATTCGATCCCAGCGAAAGATCGATGCCGCCGGTGATAATCACGAACGTCACGCCAAACGCCATATAGCCGATGTAATAGCAGGATTGCAAAATCTGCTTCAGCCCGTCGATTCCAAAGAAGTTTCTGCCAGTGATGGAAAAAAAGATATACAGGATCACCAGCGCCAGCGGCGCAAGCAGCTTTTGCGTGTCAAATTTCTTCTTCATATTCCTTCATCCTCCCGTTACATCAGCTGGGTCGCCAGCGCCATGATCTTTTCCTGCGTGGCTTCTTCGATGGTCATTTCGCCGGTCTTTACGCCCTCGCACATCACCGCGATGCGATCCGACATGCGCAGAAGCTCCGGCATTTCCGAAGAAATCATGATGATGGATTTGCCCTGCTGGGTCAGATCGTTCATCAGCTTGTAGATTTCGTTCTTCGCGCCCACATCGATGCCGCGCGTAGGTTCATCGAAGATCAGAATATCGCAGTTGCGCTCCAGCCATTTCGCCAGAACCACCTTCTGCTGATTGCCGCCGGACAGGCTGCGCGCCAGCGTTCGGATGCTGGGCGTTTTGATTCGTATCAGATCCACGTATTTCTGCGTGGTTCTGCGAATTTTGGCATCGTCGATCACTACGCCCTTCATGTGCGCGTCCAGATTCGGCAGCGCGGTATTATCCGACACCGCCAGCCCCAGGCACAGGCCGAAGCGCTTTCGATCCTCGCTCAGATAGCCGATGCCCGCCTGCACGGCATCGTTCGGCGTTTTGATGTGCGCCCGCTTTCCATTTACATAGATTTCGCCGGACGTCATCGGATCCGCGCCGCAGATCAGGCGCGCGGTTTCAGTTCGTCCCGCGCCCATCAGCCCCGCAAGCCCCAGAATTTCGCCCTTGCGCAGGGTCAGGCTCACGTTTTTCACCATCGGCGAATTCAGATTCTTCGCCTCCAACACCACCGGCGCGTCCGCAGGCACGGCGGATTGCTGCTTCGGTTCTTCGTAAATTACGCGCCCGACCATCATGTTGATGATTTCATCCATCGAAACATCCGCCATATCGCGCGTGCCCACGTATTGACCATCGCGCATCACCGTTACGCGGTCGGCAATGATTTTCAATTCCTCCATGCGGTGGGATATGTATACGATGCCCACGCCCTTCGCCTTCAGCATGCGGATAAAGCGGAACAGATCTTCGATTTCGGATTCCGTCAGCGCCGCCGTCGGTTCGTCCATGATCAGGATGCGGGTATTATCGAAGGACAGCGCCTTTGCGATTTCCACCATCTGCTGCTTGGCGACGGTCAGCACGCGAACGCGCGTGTTCGCGCGGATATCGTTCAGATGCAGCGAATCCAGCAGCTCGTTCGTACGCTGATCCTGCAGCGCGCGGTTGATCATGAAGCCGCGCATCGGTTCGCGCCCGATATAGATGTTTTCGGAAACAGTCAGATCCTGCATCAGATTGATTTCCTGATGAATGATGCTGATGCCCAGATGCTGCGCTTCCAGCGTGTTCTGAACGTCGATTTCCTTCCCGTCCAGCAGCACCGTGCCGCCGTCCTTCGTATAGACGCCGGAAAGGATTTTCATCAGCGTGGATTTGCCCGCGCCGTTTTCGCCCACCAGCGCGTGTACCTCGCCCGCGCGCAATTCAAACTGCGCCTTGTCCAGCGCGCGCACGCCCGGAAACACTTTGTCGATGTCCCGCATCGACAAAATCACATCGTGCATTCCGATTCCTCCATTTCATGGGAGATTTCCGGGAAGCGTGTCCGCAATATGCGAACACTCCCAGTTCATTCATGAATACTGCATCCTTATCTTAACCTATTTTCTTTGATTTGTAAAGTGATTATTTTACGATTTTTTCGTCTTTTGTGAGAAATATTCCATGATTCGATGTGAATTCGTATATTCGCACGTCATGTGAAATTTTCGAAATCGTTTTCTGTCTACCATATCACGAACAGCTTTATACTCGATGTTCGCGAACAATCTCCCATCAACCATTTTTATGCTTGCTATGCGCGGATAGATTCATTATAATAATATTAGAATTGGCATCTGAATATGATGCGTTTTATAGAATCAGCAATTGCCTGTAAAGCGCTTTTGCGGGAGGATGATCGAATGAACAATTTGTTTATGGGCGTTGACGTGGGTACGCAGGGCATTCGCTGCGTCGCCGTGGATGAATCGGGCGTTGTGCGCGCAGCGGCTTCCGTGCCGTTTGATGTGCTGAACATCGCGCAAACGGCGGGCTGGATGGAGCAATCGCCCGAAGCCTGGACGCGCGCGGCGGAGGAATGCATTTCAAAATGCGTATCGCAGATCGATCATCCCGAATGCATCGCCGCCATTTCGGTGGACGGCACCAGCGGAACGATCGTGCCGCTGGATGAGAACATGCGCCCGCTGTACAACGGCGTGATGTACAACGATCCGCGCGCCCGCGAACAGGCGTCGCGCGTGCATCAGGCGATGGGTGATCTTGAGGGCAGGCTGGGCTATCGCTTCGGCGCTTCGTTTTCGCTGCCGCGCATCCTGTGGTTCAAGGAAGAAATGCCCGAAATCTACGCAAAAACCCGTCTGTTTGCGCATCAGGCGGATTACATTACCGGCCTTTTGTGCGGCGAATACGCCGTATCGGATTATTCCAACGCGCTGAAAACCGGCTATGATCTTTTGAACGATCGCTGGCCGGCGGAATTTAATTCCAAATTGGGAATCGATATTGCAAAGCTTCCGCGCATCGTGCGCCCCGGCGCGCCGATCGCAAACGTTTCAAAGCGCGCGTCGGAGCGGCTCGGCCTGTCCACGCGCACGCTGATCACCGGCGGCTCCTCCGATGGCTACGCATCCGCGCTGGCGGCGGGCGCGACCGCACCCGGACGCTGGGCTTCAATTCTGGGCACCACCTTCGTTTTGAAGGGCGTGACGCAGAAACTTACGATCGATCCCAGCGGCGCATGCTATTCGCACAAATTGCCCGACGGCTGGCTGCTGGGCGGCGCATCGAACCTCGGCGGGCGCGTATTGAATCAGGCGCGCGGCGAAGCTTCGTTCGATGAAATGAACGCAAAATCCGAATCGCTGATTCCCACCGGCGCGCGCTGCTACCCGCTGACCGGGCGCGGCGAGCGCTTCCCCTTCGTATCCGCCGATTGCGAAGCCTTTTACCGCGGCGATATCACCGGCGGCAGGCTGTATCCTGCGATCATGGAGGGCGTGGGCTTTGCCGAGCGCATGATCTACGATCATATGCTGCATATCGGCTGTGCCGTGGGCGATGAAATCTGTACTGCTGGCGGCGCGTGTCGGAGCGATCTCTGGCTGCGCATTCGCGCTTCGATCCTGAACCGACGGCTGATGGTGCCCGATGTGGTGGACGCGGCGATGGGCGGCGCGCTGCTGGCGGCTTCAACGTACTTTGGATCGCTGCGCGCGGCTTCCGACCAGCTGATTCGCTATCACAAGATCGCGGAGCCGGATCCCGGCCTGATCGCGCGGTACGATGATCTGTATCATCAGTTCTTATGCGATATGCGTTTAATCTACGGAGCGGAGGTATAACATGAGCATCTACAAGGATTGCGATATTCGCGGAATTTATCAAAAGGAAATCACCGCACAGGACGCCAACCGGATCGGCCACGCGCTGGCGGCGCTGCTGGACGGGCGTCGGATTCTGGTGGGCGGCGATGTGCGCCTGTCCACGCCGGAATTGAAAAATGCGCTGATCGATGGGCTGATCGCGTCCGGCGCGCAGGTTACCGACCTCGGCACGATCCCCACGCCCGCGCTGTATTACGCCATGAAGCGGCTGAACGCCTATGCGGGCGCGACGGTTACGGCTTCGCACAATCCGCCCGAATACAACGGCATTAAATTTATGCTGGGCGATCAGCCCGTTACGCGCGATACGATCGATCGCGTGCGCGATATTGCGCTGCGCGGCGATTACCCCACCGGCAGCGGCACGATCGATCATTGGGACGCGGCGGCGGATTATATGGACTTTTTATCGCGCCACTTCCACATCGCAAAGCCCCTGCACATTTTGATCGACGCGGGCAACGGCGCGATGAGCGCCATCGCGCCCGAAATATTCCGCCGCGCGGGCTGCCGCGTGACCGAGCTGTTCTGTACGCCGGACGGCGCGTTTCCGAATCGTTCCCCCAACCCCGCCGATTACACCTGTCTGACCGCTGCGGGCGCGGCGGTGCGCGCCTGCGGCGCGGATTTCGGCGTGGCGTTCGACGGCGACGGCGATCGCGCCGTATTCTTAAACGAGCGCGGCGAGCCGGTTCAGAACGAAAAATCCTTTTCGCTGTTCATCCGCGCGGCGCTGGCGGATCATCCCGCGCCCGTGGTGTACGATCAGAAATCATCCTCCATCGTGCGCGATACCGTGCTGGAAATGGGCGGCACGCCGCTGCCGGAGCGCAGCGGGCACGCATTCATCAAGCGGCGCTTTCTGGAAAATCACGCCGCCATCGCGGGCGAAGTCAGCGGACACTTCTTCTTTGGCGAGCTGGGCTATGACGACGGCCTGTTCGCCGCGCTGTACATGGCGGAGCTGCTTTCGCAAAGCGAAAAAACGCTGGGCGAGCTGACCGACGCGATCCGCATTCCCCCGATCACGCCCGATCTGCGCTACTTCTGCCCCTACGACCGGCAGGAAGAATGCCTGCGCCGCGCGGAGCATATGGCGGCGGAGGACGGCGCGCAGATCAGCCGCATGGACGGCGTTCGCGCCGATTTCGGCGATCGCTGGTTTTTGATTCGCAAATCCGTGACCGCCGAACAGATCACGCTGCGCGCCGAAGCGCGGACGCAGGATCAGCTGACCGCGCTGGTCGATCGCATTCTGGCGGTGCTTCCTGAGGACGTGCGCCGCGCAAACGATCTGTAAATCCGCTAAAATGCGCTAAAAACCGTGCCGTGCGCGTTACGAACCGGATTCTGCGCACGAAAAGGGTGGATTTTCGCCGCGCGTTGGTATATAATGACGCTAAGCGATTTGATAATATAGGAGATTAATCATATGAATATTGTGATCGTTGGCTGCGGAAAAATCGGATCCACGATCCTTTCCGATCTGCTGTCGGAGGGACACGACATCGTGGCGGTGGATTCCGACCCGCAGGTGATTTCCGAAATATCGAACATCTACGACAGCATGTACGTATGCGGCAGCGGCACCAACTGCGATACGCTGGTGGAAGCGGGCGTTGAGCGCGCGGAGCTGTTCATCGCCGCCACGGGGTCGGATGAATGCAACATGCTCAGCTGCTTCATCGCAAAGCGCATGGGCGCGAAGCACACGATCGCGCGCGTTCGCAACCCCGAATACAGCGAAAAGAGCTTCGGCTTCATGCGGCAGCAGCTGGATATTTCGATGATCATGAATCCGGATCAGCTGGCGGCGCAGGATATGTATTACACGCTGAAGCTGCCGGGCGCGGTCAAAATAGAATACTTCGCGCGCCGGAGCTTTGAAATGGTGGAGCTGCGCCTGAAGGAGGATTCGCCGCTGTGCGGCGTAAAGCTGCACGAACTGCGCAAGAGCTACGACGCCAAATTCCTGATCTGCGCGGTGCAGCGCGGCGACAGCGTGGTGATCCCGGACGGCAATTACGTATTGGAGCCGGGCGACCGAATCGAACTGACCGCCGCCCCTTCCGAAATATCGAAGCTGCTGAAGCTGCTGGGCATTCTGCGCAAGCAATCAAAGAGCGTAATGATTCTGGGCGCGAGCCGCGCGGCGTATTACCTTACGCGGATGCTGCTCGCCAGCGGCACTGCCGTTACCATGATCGAACGGGATCATCAGCGCTGCCAGCATTTTTCCGAGCTTCTGCCCGGCGCAACGGTGATCTGCGACGACGGCAGCAAGCAGGAGCTTCTGATGGCGGAGGGACTTACCAGCCGCGATGCGTTCGTATCGCTGACCGGCATGGATGAAGAAAACATTCTGGTTTCCTTCTTCGCCCTTTCGCAGGGGCTGCCGAAGGTGATTACGAAGGTCAACCGCGATGAACTGCACGCCACCGCCGAACGTCTGGGGCTGGACAGCCTGATCGCATCGCGCCACGTGAGCAGCAACGTGGTATCGCGCTACGCCCGCGCATTGCAGAATTCGCTGGGCAGCAATATGGAAGCGCTGTACCGCATATTGGACGGCAAGGCGGAAGCGATTGAATTCACCGTGCATTCCGATTGCATTCTGACCGGCATTTCGCTCGCGGAAATGCGCCTGCGCAGCGGCATACTGATCGCGGGCATCATTCGCGGCAGAAAGACGATCATCCCCTCCGGTACGGACTGCATCTACGTGGGCGATCACATCATCGTACTCGCCGCCGGAATGCAAATTCACCAGCTGACCGATATTCTGCTGCCCTGAGGATACATAATATGAATCGTAAAATGATATTGCGCATGGTCGGGCTGATGCTGCTGGCGGAAGCCGCGCTCATGTCGCTGCCCGCGATCACCGCGCTGATCTACGGCGAAGCCTGTTTCTGGGCGATTTTGATTTCGATGGGAATCGCGGGCGCGTCGGGACTATCGATCCATCTGCTGTGCAAGCCGGAAACGCGCGTGATCTACGCGCGCGAGGGCTTCGTTACCGTGGCGCTCACCTGGCTGGTGCTCTCCGCCGTGGGCGCGCTGCCGTTCTTCATCAGCGGCGAAATCCCGAATTACATTGATGCGTTCTTTGAAACCGTTTCCGGCTTCACCACCACCGGTTCATCGATCCTGACGGATGTGGAAGCCATGAGCCACGGCCTGCTGTTCTGGCGCAGCTTCACCCACTGGGTGGGCGGCATGGGCATACTGGTATTCCTGATGGCGCTGGTGCCGGGGCTTTCGGATCGATCGATCCACATCATGCGCGCCGAAATGCCCGGCCCCGTGGTGGGCAAGCTGATGCCGCGCGCGAAGGATACCGCCAGTATCCTGTATAAGATCTACATCGTGATGACCGGCGTGGAAATCGTTTTGCTGCTGCTGGGCGGCATGCCGCTGTTTGAATCCATCGTGCACGCGTTCGGCACCGCCGGCACGGGCGGCTTCGGCGTCAAGGCGGACAGCATCGCGGGCTACAGCCCGTATCTGCAATGGGTGATCACGATCTTCATGCTGCTGTTCGGCGTGAATTTCAATCTGTACTATCTGCTGCTGGCGCGCCGCTTCCGCGCCGCGCTGCAGGGCTCGGAGGTATGGTATTATTTCGGCATCGTGGGCGCGAGCGTGGCGCTGATCACAGCCAACATCCTGCCCATCTACCAGAACTTCTCGACCGCGCTGCGCCATTCGGCGTTTCAGGTTTCTTCGATCATCACCACCACCGGCTATGCCACGGCGGATTTTAACCAGTGGCCGCAGCTGTCCAAATCCATATTGCTGGTTTTGATGATGATCGGCGCGTGCGCAGGCTCCACCGGCGGCGGATTGAAGGTCAGCCGCGCGGTAATGCTGTGCAAAACCGCAATGAAGGAACTGAAATTCCTGATACATCCGCACTCGGTCAGCTCCGTACGGTTCGAGGGCAAGAATGTGGACGGCGCGACGCTCAAGAGCGTCAGCAGCTATTTCGTTTTGTATATGGTGATTACATGCGCCACATTCCTGATTCTGTCCGTGCAGGGCTTCGATCTGGAAACGAATCTGTCCGCCACGATTTCCTGCTTCAATAACATCGGCCCCGGTCTGGGTGCGGTCGGCCCCGCGAGCAATTTCTCCGCCTACAACGGCTTTAACAAGCTGGTGCTTTCGCTGGCGATGCTGCTGGGCAGGCTGGAAATCATGCCGCTGATTCTGTCCCTCTCCCCCGCGATGTGGGCGAAGAAGCGCACCGTAAGATAAGTTAAGTTTTGGCGTTCCGGAATATTCGGAACGCCTTCTGTGCGTCAAAGCACGTTTTTATGGGTATATATACTTCAGAACAACCAGGCCAAATCATTCAGAAAGGAACTGCGCGTATGTATTGCACGAGAAAAGTTACCGATAAAATCACCTGGATCGGCGGTGAGGATCGCCGTCTTGCCCTGTTTGAAAACGTATATCCCATCCCGACCGGCGTATCCTACAACAGCTATTTCATCGATGATGAAAAGACGCTGGTGGTGGATACCGTGGATCGTTCCGTTTCCGGCCAGTTCTTTGAAAACATCGCGCACATGCTGGGCGGGCGCAAGCTGGATTATCTGGTGGTCAACCATATGGAGCCGGATCACGCCGCCACGGTGTATGAACTGATGCTGCGCTATCCCGATACCACGATCGTGTGCAACGCAAAGATTCGCGCGATGCTGGATCAGTTCTTCCACTTTGAAAAAGCGCCCGAAGTGCGTATCGTGAAGGAAGGCGATGTGCTGTCCACCGGTGCTATGCAGTTTACGTTCGTCATGGCGCCGATGGTGCATTGGCCGGAGGTCATGATGACCTATGAAATCACGAATAAGATCCTGTTTTCCGCGGATGCTTTCGGCACGTTCGGCGCGCTGAACGGCAAGATCTTCGCCGATCAGGTGAATTTCGAGCGCGATTATCTGGATGAAGCCCGCCGCTATTACACGAACATCGTGGGCAAATACGGATCGCAGGTGAACGCGATTCTGAAGAAGGCTTCCACCATTCAGATCGATATGGTGTGCCCGCTGCACGGCTTCGTATGGCGCAGAAACATCGGCGATTTCATCGCGAAGTACCTGAAATGGGCTTCCTATGAAGCCGAGGAGCCGGGCGTGGTTCTCGCCTACGGTTCCATTTACGGCGGCACGGAAAACGCCGCCAACATTCTGGCGACGCTGCTCACGGAGCGCGGAATCAAGGTGGAAATGTTCGATGTTTCCGCCACGCACCCCAGCTACATCCTGTCCAAGGCGTTCCAGTACAGCCATCTGGTGCTGGCGAGCGCCACCTACAACGCGGGCATCTTCGTCAGCATGGAAAATCTGGTGCACGATATCGCGAACCACAACCTGCGCAACCGCCAGATCGCGCTGATTGAAAATGGTTCCTGGGCGCCCACCAGCGCAGGGCTGATGCGCCGCGCGCTGGAAAACCTGAAGGGCACGCAGTTCATTTCCGCGCCCGTCACCATCCGCAGCGCGCTGAAGGAGGATCAGATCGCGGAACTGGCCGCGCTGGCGGACGCGATCGCGGAAACCATGCCCGCAGCGGAACCGGCAGCTTCCGCCGCCGAAGCGCCCGCGGGGATCGATCCCGCCGCGTTCTTCAAGTTCAGCTACGGCCTGTTCGTGCTGACCGCGCGCGAAAATGATCGCCACAACGGCTGCATCATCAACACCGGCATCCAGCTGACCGATACGCCCCGCCGCATCGCCATCGCCGTGAACAAGGCAAATCACACCCACGATATGATTCAGCGCACCGGCGTATTCAATCTGTCCATCCTGACGGAATCCGCGCCGTTTGAGCTGTTCCAGCGCTTCGGCTTCCAGTCCGGCCGCGATGTGAACAAGTTCGACGGCAACCCCTATGAAATCCGCGTGAGCGATAACGGCCTCGTCTACCTGAATCAGCACGCCAACGCCTTCATTTCCGGCAAGGTTGTGGACGCACTGGATTACGGCACGCATACGCTGTTCGTCGCCGAGGTCACGCAGGCGCAGACGCTGAATGCGGAAGCCAGCGTCACCTACGCCTACTACTTCGACCACATCAAGCCCAAGCCCGCGCCGAAGCAGGATGATAAGCCCGGCTGGGTGTGCAAAATCTGCGGCTATGTCTACGAAGGCGAAGACCTGCCTGATGATTACATCTGCCCGCTGTGCAAGCATCCCGCCGCCGATTTTGAAAAGCAGGGCTGAATGAAAGGCGCGCGGTAAACAATTCTCAATTTAAACAGGCAGAGAGGAATTGCTTTCGCAAAATTCCTCTCTGCCCATCTTTTTCAAATATTATTGCGCATAGCTGTATGGGATTTCATTTTCCTGCGCGTATTGTTCGGCGCAGGAGCCCTCGCCCACGATCAGTTCCGCATTGCTGCACCAGTAGAACGCTTCTTCCCCGATTTCCGTCACGCCATCCGGAATCGCGATTTCCGAAAGGGATTTGCACTCCGAAAACGCATGTTCGCCGATGCGCGTCAAACCGTTCGGAAGCGCAATCTCCGAAAGCAGTTCACAACCGCTGAACGCATAGGAACCGATTTCGGTAATGCCCTCCGGAAGAATGATTCTCTCCAGCGCAAAACATCCGCTGAATGTATCATCCGCAATGCGCGTCACGCCGTCCGGCAAAATGATTTCGGGAATCGATTCACAGCAGATAAACGCGCTGTCCCCGATGAAGGTCACGCTTTCGGGAATCGAAATCTGCGCAAGCGATGTGCAGGCGCAGAACGCAGCCTCGTCAATCACATTCAAGCCGTCCGGAAGAACTACCTCCTCCAGCGCATCGCAATGCCCAAATGCATTCGCACCGATTTCCGTTACGCCCTCCGGTATCGTTACTTTTTCCAGATTGGAACAGAACTGGAACACATCAGCACCGATGCGCGTCACGCGATAACCGTCCAGCTCGGCAGGAATTTCCAGAACGCCGTCCTCGCCGAAATCCTCCTCCAGATAGCCTACGATCACCGCCGTGCCATCATCGCGAATTTCATATTCAAATGCGCCGCTCTGGAACCGCTTGTAGCCGTAGGTGCCATCCGGATACCCGTACATCAGCCCGTTTTCGATCGCGTACTGCTCCGCAAAGCTGCCCTCTTCTACGCACAGGGTAACCGTCCAATCGTCAAAAGCATTCACGCCGATCTTCGTTACCGAAGCGGGAATCGCAAGTTCCGTCAGCGATTTGCAGTATGAAAACGCATGATCGCCAATCTCCGTTACGCTGTCCGGAATGACGACCTCCTCCAGCGCATCGCAGCGGGTAAAAGCATTGCTGCCGATAACGCGCGTTCCCTGCGGAATTTCATGGCGCGCCATATTCAGTGCGGGAGGACAGCATACTACCCGCTGATCCGCCCTGGCGTACAAAACGCCGTCGATCAATTCAATGCCCGCCGCATTCGGGGATACGGAAATGCTTACCAGCGCATCCATCGAATAGAAAGGATTATCGCCGATTTCGATAATGCTATCCGGCAGGGCAATTTCCGTCAACTGATCACAATAGGAAAATGCGCCGCTGCCAATGCGCTGCACACCCTCGGGAATTTCAATCCGGCGCAATTGCTTGCAGAAGGAAAACGCCGAATCGCCGATGGACGCAACGCTATTTGGAATGATCATCTGTTCCAACTGTCTGCAATCATCGAAGGCTTCATCGCCAATACTGATCAGCCCCTGCGGCAGTTCAATCTCCGCAAGCTGGCTGCATTCTGCAAACGCGCCGCTGCCAATTTCCGTCAAGCCGTCCGGCAGAACGATCTGCTTCAGCGCGGCGCAGCCATTGAAAGCGCCATCGCCGATGATGCACGTTCCCTGCGGCACCGCATAGCTTTCCTGCGGATTGTCCACGGGATAATAAACCAATCGTTGATCCGCCTTGGAAAACAGCACGCCGTCCACAATTTCAAACGCCGCAGAATCGGGTGAAACGGAAATATGCAGCTGCTCTGCGCCCACAAACGGGTTTCCTTCGATTTCCGTCACGCTCGCCGGCAGGACAAGTTCCGTAAGTGATTTGCATTCGGAAAACGCGCCCGCGCCGATCTTGACTGCGCCTTCCGGAATAACGATGTTCGTCAGCAGTTCGCACTTGGAAAATGCTTTTTTCGGAATTTCGGCAAGACCGGACGGCAGCGCTGCTTCCCGCAGCGATGCGCACCACGCAAACGCATTATCGCCGATGCGCGTCACACTTTCCGGGATAACGATGCGCTCCAGACTGCTGAACCCAAACGCATAATCGCCGATCTCCGTCACGCTGTCCGGAATGACGACCTCCGACAAATCATCGACATCTGCAAAAGCGCTTTTCCCGATCGCGCGGGTGCCATCGGGAATTGTATACGTCTTTTCACCCGCGGCGCTCGGATAGCTGATCAGCCGCCCATCCGGCTTGGAAAACAATACGCCATCGATCACTTCAAACATCGCTGAATCCGAATCCACGCGCACCTCGGCGGATGAACGTACAAACGGATTCCCATTGATCTCGGTCACGCTGGCAGGGATGGTAATTTCCTGCGCATCGCAGCCGGTAAACGCACCGTTCCCAATTTTGATCACGCTGTCCGGAATCGCGATCTCACCCAGCAGCGTCGTAGCAAAGGCGCTCGCGCCGATTTCCCGAACGCCATCGGGGATATCGACCTTTTCCAGATTCGTGCAGCAGTTGAATGCGGATGCGCCGATGGTCTCCACGCCCTCTGGAATCACCACGCTGTACAGCGCGGTATTGTAGGCAAACGCGCCATCGCCGATGCGCGTCACGGCGTACCCATCGATCTCCGCGGGAATTTTCAGTTTGATTTCTCCATCATCGCCGACGCCCAGATAGCCCGCGATCTCCGCGGTATCATTTTCCAACAGCCTGTATTGGAAATCGCCGCTCCGCAGCAATACTTCGTCCTCCGCCAGCGCGGCGCAGCCCAGCGCCGCGAACGCAATTATTAATGCGATCATCAAAATTCGTTTCAAGCCTGCATACCTCCCCATCATCCCCAATACCCAATATATATTTAATTCGCACACAAATGCGCAAATTCCTGCCCCTGCACATGTATTTGCCATTCATTTTTACTTGCAAAGCAAAAGCGCCGCCCATGATGGGCGGCGCAATGTCCTGCAATTGTCAAACCATTAATACGATTCTCATATTAAAATGCGCCAAGATGCGAACAGATGGTGCAGAGTAATTTGAGAAGCGTATTCTTACAGGATGTCGATCCAGTCGTTTACGGTGTCCTTGTTGAAGCAGTTCAGCTTGTTCAGGTACAGGATGGTCGCGCCGTCCTCGCCCTTATCTTCAACGGTCAGGTTGTAATCGCCCGCGACTACGTTATCGCCCGCAGCGCCGGTGATATCGCCGTTGCACAGCGCAACCGCAGCGTAGGAAGCCACATAGCCCAGATCGATCGGGTTCCACAGGAAGGTTTCATCGGCGATGCCCGCATCGATGAAGGTCTTCATATCGGAAGCCAGCGTCAGACCGGTTACCTTCACATCGCGGCCAGCGTCCTGCACGCACTTGGAAACGGCGGGACCGCCAACGGTGGTGGGCACGATCAGACCCTTCAGATCGGGATACTTGTTCAGCAGCGCCTGGGTTTCATCGAAGGACTTCTGATACTCGTCATCGCCGTACACGGTGCCGATGTATTCGATGTTCTTATAGGCTTCGTTGGCAGCCAGTTCCTCTTCGATGTACTGAATCCAGAGGTTCTGGTTCGGCGCGGTCGCCATCGCGGATACGATGCCGATCTGGCCTTCATAATTCACGGACTTCGCGATGGACTCCAGCAGGGTCAGGCCGATGTTCTTCGCGGAGGAGGGCTGTACATCCAGATCGCGGCCGGGATAGGCAACTTCCGCATCGTAGGAAACAACCTTGATGCCTTCTTCCATCGCCTGCGTGCAAACGTCCACCAGCGCATCGGGATCGTTCGCGGAGATGATCAGCGCGTCCACGCCCTTGGTGATGTAGTTTTCGATGATGCGGATCGCGCCATCGTTGGAGCCATCATCGGGGCCATCGTGTTCGAAGGTGAAGCCGAGTTCATCGGCGGCCTTCTGGATGCCGTCTACGGAAGCCTGGAAATAGGCGTTGCCGGACTGCTTGTAAACGACGCCGATGTACAGGCCTTCGCCCGCCTTGGCTTCCGCCAGCGCAGCGCCCGCCAGAACCATCAGGGCAACCAGAACGAGTGCAAGGATTTTCTTCATGGATAATTTCCTCCTTATATTTTATTTGCCGTATGGCAAAACCAGATCAAATTGCTTACGCCGCCTTCTTTGCGGCGGCCGCCTCCGCGCGCTGCCTGCGCACGCGATTTTTATTCTTCACATCCTGAGCGATGTTGGGAATCAGCACCGACAGAATCAGAATTACGCCGACCGACAGATTGACCGAGCTATCCGCAAATCCGAACAGCGTGCCCAGACCGATCTTCACAATGCCGAAGATGAACAGGGAAATCACCGCGCCGATTACGCTGCCTTTGCCGCCGTCGGTGGAAAATCCGCCCAGCACCGCCGCCGCGATGGCGTACATGTGGTAACCGTCCATGATATCCGCCTTCACGGAGGAACTGGTCGCGCCCACGAAGAACAGGCCGGTGATGGCGCTGGTCAGACCGGCGATCACATAGCAGATCACCTTGATCCGATCCACGCGCACGCCGGAAAAGCGCGCCGCCACGGGATTGGTGCCGATGGCGAAGATTCTGCGTCCGGACGGGGTCAGATGCAGCCAGATGAAGAATACGATCGCGAACGCGAAGAAGATCGGGATCATTACCGGCAGCTTGATCGCGCCCAGATCGATCAGGGAATTGAGTTCCTTCAGCAGCTTGAACGTATCATCCTTAAAGGTGATGGTTTCGCCGCCGATCAGCAGGAAGCTGAAGCCGCGGAAGAACAGCTGCGTGGCGAGCGTGATGATCATCGGAAACAGTTCCTTGAACTGCGTAACCAGTATGCCGTTGATCAGCCCGCAGACGACGCCCACCAGCAGGCACGCCGCGATGGAGATCGCAAACGCGACCGGCAGCGCCATGCCGCCGTTGGTCAGCGCGCGGTAGAGCACCGCCAGCACCACCACCGAAAGCGTGGCGATCGCGCCCACGGAAATATCCATATCGCCCAGCGCCAGAATCAGCATCATGCCCAGCGTCATAAACGAATACAGCATGTACGGGCGCAGGGAACGCACGATGTTCGCGAAATTGAATACATCCTTTTTGGAAAGACCCGCCGCCAGATTCGCCGAATCCTTCATATCGAATATGATGCACACCAGCGCCAGCAGGCACAGCAGGAAAAATTCCCAGCTTTTGAAGAAGGAGATCACTTTCTTTTTCATCAGATGTTCCTCCTTGCCAGATCCTGTTTGTTGGCGATGCGCTGCAGAATCACGTTCAGCAGAATTGCCAGCAGCAACAGAATGCCCTTGATGAATTCGGTAATCATGGAATTGCCGATGCCCAGCATGGGAATGGCGTTATCGATCAGCGCGATCATCACCGCGCCGATCACCACGCCGGTGATCTTGCCGTAGCCGCCGGTGACGCTCACGCCGCCCAGCACGCACGCCGCGATGGTGAACATTTCAAGCCCGGTGCCGGTGCTTTTTTCCACCGCGTTATAAAAGCTGAGCCACATCACGCCCGCCAGCCCCGCCGTCGCGCCGCAGATAATGTGCGCCAGCACGCGAATGCGGTTG
The DNA here is from genome assembly GCA_934663625.1 of uncultured Clostridia bacterium. Classification (GTDB taxonomy): domain Bacteria; phylum Bacillota; class Clostridia; order Christensenellales; family Aristaeellaceae; genus SFTH01. Next base: position 5,627 of record CAKUKP010000021.1, on the reverse strand, counting down.
ATCGGCACGCCGCGCATCTGCGCAGCTTCGGCATTCGATCCGACCGCGTACAGATTGCGCCCCGTGCGCGTGTATTTCAGGAAAACGCCGGTAATCACCGTGACGGCGATCGCCATCCATACCAGCAGCGGCAGCCCCAGAAAGCTGTTGCCCGTCAGGAAGAAGGCGAAATCATTCGTCAAATCGGTGGGGTTGATCTTGTTCATGCCCATCAGCCATTGCATGGGGATCAGCGCGCGCACGATGTAGCTGGTGGACAGGGTTACGATGATCGAAACCACGCGGCCGTAGCTCATCAGCACGCCGTTGACCAGTCCTACGCCGCCGCCGATGAAAATGCCCAGCGCGAACATCAGAAACGTACTCTGAATCGCGCCCATGCCCATCAATTTACCCGTCACGCAGCCCACGAACGCCAATATCGCGGTGATCGAAATATCGATCGATCCCACCAGCAGCACGCACAGCATCCCGCAGGACATGACCATGTTGATCGATCCGTTCTTGAGCACGTTCATGTAGGATTTGGGAATATAGCCCGGCACGCGGATACTGACCGCGATCAGCAGCAGCACGAGTACCGCCAGCAGCGGAATTTCGCGATGCTCAATCAGCAGCGTATACAGCGGCTTGCGCTCCTTTTTCATCTGCATATCGTATCTGCTCCCTTCTTCATTCCTTGCTCTTGGGCATGGCGGCCTTCAGAATCGCATCCTGCGTTACGCCCTTCGCGTTGAATTCCGCGCTGATCTTGCCCTCGCTCATCACATAAATGCGATCAGACATGTTGATCACCTCCGGCATTTCGGAGGAAATCATCAATATCGCCATGCCCTTGCTCGCCAGATCGGACATGATTTCATAGATCTGCGCCTTGGAACCCACGTCCACGCCCTTGGTGGGCTCATCCAGTATGATCAGCTTCGGATCCGCCGCCAGCTGCTTGGCGACCACCACCTTCTGCTGATTGCCGCCGGACAGCGCGCCGGTCGGCGTATGGCTGTCGGGCGCCTTCACCGCCAGCAGATTCTTCAGTTCATCGGACTGCGCGTATTCGCGGTTCTTGTTCAGGAAAATACCGTACACGCACTTTTCGAGCACCGAAAGCGAAATATTGTAATTGATCGACCAGGAAAGCAGCAGCGCCTGCTTCTGCCGATCCTCCGGCAAAAGCCCGATGCCCTTGCGCATCGCCTGAATCGGCTGAATTCCGGTGATTTTCTCGCCATTGAAATATACATCGCCGCCATCCGGCTTCGTAATGCCGAATACCGCTTCCACCACTTCGGTTCTGCCCGCGCCGACCAGACCCGTAAGACCCACGATTTCGCCCTCGCGCACCGTAAGCGATACATCGCGGAAGAAGCCGGTGCGGCTCAGGCGATCGATCTTCAGCACCTCTTTGCCGATCTGCGTTTCCTTCTTCGGGAACAGCTGCGTAATTTCGCGCCCAACCATGTGGTGTACCAGCAGATGCTCGTCCACCGGCATATCCCATGTGCCGATGTACTGCGCATCGCGGAACACGGTCACGCGATCCGCCAGACCGTAAATATCCTCGAAGCGGTGCGAAATCAATATGATCGCCGTGCCCTGATCGCGCAGCTTGCGGGAAATCGCGTATAATTCCTCGCTCTCCCTGCGGGAAAGCGCCGCGGTGGGTTCATCCATGATCAGAATTCGGGCGTTCATGGAAAGCGCCTTGGCGATTTCCACCAGCTGCTGCTGCGCCACGGAAAGGCTGCCGACGGAAGCCGTGGGGCTGAAATCCGCGCCCACCGCGTCCAGCAGCTTTCGCGCTTCGCGGTTCGCCCGACTCCAATTGATGAAGGGGCCGGTTCTGAATTCATGGCCGATGAAGATGTTTTCCGCCACGCTCATATCTGGATAGGATGCGGCGTGCTGATAGATCGCAGCGATGCCGTATTTCTGGGCGACGATGGGATCGGACATGACCACCTTTTCGCCGTTCAAAATGATTTCGCCGCCGTCCGGCTGATGCACGCCCGTCAGCGTTTTGATAAAGGTGGATTTGCCCGCGCCGTTTTCGCCCACCAGCGCGTGGATTTCGCCCGGCTTCAGGTTGAACTGCACGTTGTCCAGCGCCTTCACGCCCGGAAATATCTTGGTGATGTTCTTAATCTCCAAAATGTATTCTGACATTCTGCTCACTTCCTCTTTCGGCCAGTGGTATATAATATACATACAAAGACATTTTTATTCTACCGATTATTTATGATTTCGTCAAGTGTCAAATAACACAAAATTTGCCGAAAGTGCACAAAACGGAATACAGTGCTCTATTTACTGAAAATAATCAATCTTTTGCGAGGTTTGAATGGGATATTTCTGAAACGGGCATAAAAAAAGAACCGGCTCGCTGGGAGCCGATTCATCTTTTTGCAATCGAATTAGCCGTTGGTCGCGGGTGCTTCGGTCGCTGCTTCCTCTGCGGGAGCTTCAGTCGCTTCTACGGGAGCTTCGGTCGCTTCTACGGGAGCTTCGGTCGCTTCTACGGGAGCTTCGGTCGCTGCGGGCGCTTCGGTGGCCGCGGGTGCGGGTTCATTCTTCGCGCATGCGCACAGGCAAACAACTGCCACTGCCAGAACCATAACCAGAGCAATAATCTTCTTCATGATTGTATCCTCCTAAATATCGTCTTGAAGAAATATCCTATCAATTTCTTCAAGTGGAAATATTATAATCCGAAATTGCGCAAATTATACCATCAAAGTAGTAAACGAATGGAAAATTGATTTCGACAAATCGCCATGCAACCATGCGCATGTTGAACAAAGTATATATGGTATTTTGTGGAAATCAACCCATTTGCGGCAATTCAAAGCCGTGCTTTAAGATCGTGCGCCTATAACGGTTTCTTTTCCGCGCGTCCCGCCTTTCGCGGGTACTTATCCGGCGTAGCGGCGCATTTGCGGATCCAGCAGATTCTATGATCCCAATCGCGGTTCGGAATATCCACGCGATCCGTATGATCAAAGCAGGCGCACAGTTCATCCAGCGCATGCGCCGCGCCCTGAATTTCCGCATCCAGCCCCGGCCCCTTCAGCGCCATCATCCAGCCGCCGCACTTCACGAACGGCAGCAGGTATTCGCACAGCACGTTCATCGGCGCGACGGCGCGCGCCATCGCCAGATCAAACGCATCGCGCAGATCCGCCCTGCGCGCCGCGTCCTCCGCGCGGCTGTGAATGGCTTCGGCGTTCAGATGCAGCTCAATAATCACGCTGTGCAGAAAATCCACGCGCTTCGTCAGCGAATCGATCAGCACGATATGCAGATCGGGGCGGCAGATCGCCATCGGAATGGCGGGAAAGCCCGCGCCGCTGCCCACGTCCACGCAGGTTTTAACCTCCGGCGGCAGAAGCTTCACCGGCGCGGCGCAATCCAGATAATTGCGGTCGATCGCTTCGCCGATATCCTCCGGCACGCGGGTCAGATTGAACTGGGCGTTCGCCGCCGTCAGCATATTATGGTAGGTTTCAAGCTTGCGCGCCATTTCCTCCGTCATGGGAATGTTCATCGCCGCGGCACGGCGCAGCAGTTCATTTTGCATCGTCTTCCTCCATGCGATAGCCGATGGAGCGCAGATAGATCATCAGCACGCTCACATCGCCCGGCGATACGCCCGGAATGCGGGAAGCCTGTCCCAGCGAATGCGGTCGGTACTTTTGCAGCTTTTCGCGGGATTCCATGCGCAGTCCGGTCAATAACATATAATCCACATCCTGCGGCATGGGCAGATTTTCCATGCGGCGGAACCGGCGTTCCTCGGATTGCTGGCGGGAAATATAGCCTTCGTATTTAACCTCAATCTCCGCCTGTCGGCGAATATCCGCGGGGAATTCGGGGAAATCGGGATATTTCGCCGTGACGGATTCAAAGCTTTCCTCCGTGCGGCGCAGCTTTTCGGTCAGATGATGCTGGGCGATGGCGCGCAGCGCGCTTTGCGTATCGCTTCTGCGCTTTTCCATGCGCGCGAGCCGTTCGGCGGTCGCCAGCCCCGCATCATAGCCCATCTGCGTAAGCCGCACATCCGCGTTATCCTGCCGCAGCAGCAGGCGGTATTCCGCGCGCGAGGTCATCATACGATACGGTTCATCGGTGCCCACGGTAACCAGATCATCCACCATTACGCCGATGTACGCGTCCGCGCGCGTGAGCACCATCGGTTCGCGGCCGGACAGGTACAGCGCCGCATTCATACCGGCATACAGCCCCTGCGCGGCAGCTTCCTCATAGCCGGAAGTGCCGTTGATCTGCCCCGCGAAATACAATCCTTCGATGTGCTTTGCGCGGAAGGTGTTCGTCAGCATCCGCGAATCGATGCAATCATATTCGATGGCGTAGGCGAGGCGCAGAATCTTCGCGTGCTCCAGCCCCGGCACGGTGGCATAGATCATGCGCTGCACGTCCTCCGGCATCGAAGTAGACATGCCCTGCGCGTACCATTCGTTGGTATGCAGACCCTCCGGCTCCATGAAGATCGGATGGCGATCCTTATCCTTAAAGCGCACCACCTTGGTTTCGATGGACGGGCAGTATCGCGCGCCGGTGCCGGTGATCGATCCATCAAACATCGGGCAGCGATCCATGTTATCGAAGATCACCTTATGGGTTTCGGGCGTGGTGTAGGTCAGATAGCAGCTTGCGCGGTTGCGGAGCGGCGCGGGATCGGTCATGAAGGAGAAGGGCACGATCGGCATGTCGCCGTCCTGCCGTTCCATCTTCGAAAAATCGATGGTGCGCCCGTCCAGCCGCGCGGGCGTGCCGGTCTTGAAGCGACGGATTTCAAAGCCCAGATCGATCAGGTTTTCGGTCAGCGCGTTCGCCGCCATCAGCCCCTGCGGGCCGCCGTTCCAACTACAGCCGCCGATGATGATCCGTGATTTCAGATATACGCCGGTGCAGACTACCGCGGCGCGGCACGCGATGCGCGAATCCGTGGTGGTTTCCACCCCGATTACGCGCCCGTTTTCGACGATGATCCTTCGGATTTCCGCCTGCCGCAGATCCAGATTTTCGCAATCATCCACGGCGCGACGCATCCGCTTCTGGTATTCCTTCTTATCCGCCTGCGCGCGCAGCGAATGCACGGCGGGGCCTTTTCCGGTGTTCAGCATGCGGCTCTGGATGAACACATCATCGATGGCGCGCCCCATTTCGCCGCCCAGCGCGTCCAGCTCGCGCACCAGATGTCCCTTGCCCGTGCCGCCGATGGCGGGATTGCAGGGCATCATCGCCAGCGAATCCAGATTCAGCGTCGCCAGCAACGTTTTGTGTCCCATGCGCGCGCACGCCAGCGCGGCTTCGCAGCCCGCATGCCCCGCGCCGATGATCACAACATCATAAGTATCCGAAAATTGCATCATATATCATCCCACAATACGATTTCTATACCCAACATTATACACGTTTCCGCCGCTGTCTGCATTAAATCCACACGAATTTTTCAAGCGCAGTGCGCTTGAGCCCAGCTGCTGCCGCGCTGGAAAAGACGAATGCTTGCCGCCATTGATTCAAGCGGCAAGCATTCTTTGTTCCTATTCTGTTCTGTGTTATCGCAAACCCACGCTTTGATGCCCATAGATTCAAGGCATCAAAGCTTA
>CAKUKP010000020.1 GCA_934663625.1 uncultured Clostridia bacterium | reverse complement strand
GAATATAGCTTTCCGGAATCGTGCGCGGGTCGAACGCCGCGTCGGTCACGGCGAACGCCATCACGTGCAGCGGATGCGCCAGCAACACCGCGTTGATTTCGGGGTTGTTATCGTAGATCGCCTGATGGTAGGCGACTGCGCGGGAGGGAATCTTGCCCTGTTCCTTCATGCCCGCCTTGACGCGCACGAGGTCTTCCTCGCTCAGGTACGCGCGATCGCGCCCGAACGGCGTAATCAGGAACGAACCATCGGAAAGCCGCACGGAATACGTGCCGTGGGTGGCGGAGAACAGGCCGTGGTTGTAGGAACGGCGAATCAGCGTGATCATATCGCGGCGCGCGGCGCGCTCTTCGGCGGTAATGATGCGCGGGATGAAATCATCCATGTGCGTGTGATGATTCGTGCGGGTGATCGCCAGCTCCTGCGCGCTGATTTCGTGCGGCGTGCCGATTTTGCAGGCGGTCAGTTCCAGATTCGCGGTGTATTCCAGCGTTTCAAACATCATAAACGCCTGGAACATATCCTCTGCGCCGATGCAAACGCCGTGGTTTTCCAGCAATACGATGTTCGTGCCCTCTTCGAAGCGGCGGGCGATGTTTTCACCCAGCGTATCGCTGCCGGGAACCGCATAATCGGCGAATTCAACGTTGGGGCAGGTGGTGGGCACCACGGGCAGAAGCTTCAGAAGGGGCTTTCTGCGCGCAACCGAAAACGCCACGAGCGCCGGCGGATGCGCGTGCAGCACCGCATGGATGTCCGGACGGCGGCGGTAAATGCTCTGGTGGAAGGGCAGCTCGCTGGACGGCTTGTGCGGGCCGATCACGGTGCCATCGTGCTTTACGCAGATGATATCGTTGCGCGTGAGCGTGCCTTTATCGATGGCGGCGGGGGTGATCCACAGGTTTCCGGCATCGTCCATAATGGAAAGATTGCCGCCGGATGTGGTGGTCATGCCGCGTTCATAGATGCGCTGCATGATCATGACAAGCTGATCTGCGGGATGCTGATATTCAAACCTCATCTAAAGACCCCTTTCTGATTTGGCGTATTTCAGTCCACGTCCGCCTCGATTACGGCGGAGGTGGAGGATACGTATTCGTGGTTCCACTTCACATAATCGGATGATTCGTATTCGCTGCGAATCGAACCCCAGGTGGAGCGTGCGTAGCCGCTGATCGTGCTGCCGTCCTCGGAAACCAGCACCAGCGCTTCTACGCCGTCATTGCTCGGTTCGGATACGGGCACGGCGATTTTCCAGAAACTGCCGATGCGATAGGCGACGGCATAATAGGTCTGCGGATCGGAACCGGACAGCGATGAAAATGCGCCCTGCGCAAAGCTCTGCCATTCATCCGCGCTGGGAGAAATATCCGAAAACGGCATCGAAGTCACCAGCCGGTCATATTGTCCGGCGGCCAGCGCGCCGATTGCGCCCTTCGCACAATCAAACAGACGATCGGAAAGCGGCGGCACATCCGCATTGGCTATGGTACACATGCAAAGCAACAGCATCGCAACTGCGATGGCGGTCAGCCTTTTCATTTTATTTTGGAACATATCTATCGCCTCCGGTTCTTGGACGTAAAAAAGACTCAATTGGTTGCACGCTGCGCGATTTTTAACATCAATGCGTCCAGCGCCGCGCGATCGCGCAGAAGGCCGCTCTTTACGGCGTAATCCGCTTCGATGCAATCCGCGTAGCACGCTTTGAGCCTATCCGCGCTTACGCGCCGTACCAGCTGTTTCGTCTGGCGAATCATGTATTTGGATTTCGCCGGATTCAGCTTCAGATCCTGCACGGCTTCCGCATCGGTGCGCTTGCCGTCCTGCACGTATTTGATGTACAGATATCTGCGCAATTGCGAGGAAAGAAGCGAAATCAGACTGGTGGGGTTCGATCCCTGCAGGGCGGAATTGGTCGCCGTCGTCGCCTGCACGATATCGCCGTTCAGCAGCGTTTCCAGAATCAGAAACACCTTGTATTCGATGGACGGGGTGACGATCGCGCGCACATCGTCGATTTCAATTTCCGTTCGATCGCCGATGTAGGCGGAAAGCTTGCCCAGCTCCGCGTGAATGCGGGTCAGTTCGCTGCCCGCCATCATTACCATTTCATTGACCGCGACCGCCGATATGCGCTTTTGCAGCGGCTTGAGCTGCGCGCTGCACCATTTCAGCAGCGCCGCGTTGGATAAATAGGAAAAATCGATGCATTCCACCGCGGCACGAAATTGGCTCATCTGCTTGTTCGTTTTCAGCTGCGCGTCCTCGCTTACGTAGAATACGATTGTGCAGCTGTCCGGCGCATCCTGCATCCATTCGATCATGCGCTTCAAATCCGCGTTTTCATCGCCACCCTTGCCGGAAATCAGCGGCGCCCAGTCGCGCACGGTCACCAGCCTGCGATCGCACATCACGGGAAGCGTTTCGGCGCTGTCGATGATCTTCTGCGCGGTCGCGCCGTCCAGAATCGTTTCGTTCAGCTGTTCCAGTCCCGCGGGCAGAAGCTGTGCGCGCAGAAGCTCCAGCGCTTCGCGCTTCGTCCACGCTTCGGGGCCGGTGAACAGATACAGGCTCTGAAAGCGCTGCGCCCGCGTGTTTTCAAAGAAGTCCTCCCAGTTCATTCGGAAACCTCCGGATATAAGTAAGTCTGCACCTGCACCGAACCATCCGTATTCAGCGTGCAGGTAATCGCGCCGCATTCGTCCGTGCGGTATACCGCCGCGCCGGAACCCTGCAAATAGGCGATCGTCTGCGCGTCGGGGTGCTTTGGATTGCTCGCGTGATCCGCGGAAACGATGGCGACGGATGGGCTCGTTTTCTGAATCAGCTCCGCATTCATCGAATCGCGGCTGCCATGGTGCGCCGTTTTTAGAATATCGATATCACCGATGGATTCCGGCGCGGATTCCGCCGGCACGTCCGCACAGAACAGCGCGCGGCAATCGCCGTATTCCATTTGCAGTACCATAGAATCATCATTCGCCGAATCGGCGAAAATTCCTGCCGTTGGATGCAGAACTTTCATGGAAACATTTTCAGAAAGCTGAATCGCATCGCCTGCGGACAGCGTTTTGATCGGAATATTCAATTCCTGAATCCGGTCGATGCAGCCGCGCACGCTGTCGGCGGGCGGGTAATGATCCCAGCTGACGGGAACATAGATGCATTTCGGGCGGCAAACCTCCAGAAGATCCGCCATGCCGCACACATGATCTGCGTGCGGATGCGATAGAAATACGCCTTCGATTTCGTAGTTCATGCCGCTTACGTAATCGGCGATGGGCGAATAGCGATCGCCCGCATCCACCAGATAGATTTTGTGTTCCGCGCAGATCACTGCGCTGTCCGCTTCGCCCGCATCCAGAAATACGATGCTGCACCCGCGCGAAGTGGAATACGCGCAGAGGTTCGATATCAGAATCGCCGGCAGGATCAGCAGCGGCAGATACCTTGCGATGCGGCGGGGCGTGCGCATGATCGTTGTGGACAGCAGGAGCGCAAGCGCGTAGATCACGATCAGCCACCACGGAAACCGCGCGATTCGAAGCATCGAAAGCGGCAGATCGGAACATAGGCGCACGATGAGGTTCAGCACATCGTACAATCGATCCGCAATCCATGGAAGCGGCGCAAACCCCAGAATTACCGCGATTAGCGCGGCGATGTAGCCAATCATGGCGATGGGCACGGCGATCAGGTTCGTAACCAGTCCCCAAACCGGCTGCGCACCGAAGAAGCGGATGACCGCCGGAAGCGATGCGATCTGCGCCGAAAGGGTAAGGATCAGCGATTGCGCGATGCTCCGCGGCAGGCGCGTTTTCAAAAAGCCGCGCACGCCGTTTTCGGGCTTCAGATTGCGGAAGCGTTCCAGATGCAGAAGCGCCCATAGCGGATCGGAAAGAAAGATGATGCCCGCCGAGGCGGCGTAGGACAGAATAAAGGAAACATTCAGAATATCGATCGGGCGCAGTGCGAGATTTACGATCAGCGCCGCCGCGATATTCGTCGGCGGATCAGATTGCCTGCCCAGCAGCGGCGCGGCATTGTACAGACCGAACATGATGAACGCGCGCAGGAGCGATGCGGAAAAGCCGATTAAAAATCCATATGCCAGCAGCAGCGCCATCGTTATGCCGAACGCCCAACCGCGTTTTAAAAACCTGCGCAGCAGCAACATGCAAAAGCCCGCCAGAATGCTGATGTGCATTCCGGAAATCGCCAGCAGGTGCGCAATGCCGGATCGATTGTACGCCGCGCGCAGATCGTCGGCAAGATCGGATCGATCGCCGATCAGAAACGCCTTGATGATGCCGCCGTTTTCGGGGAACAGGCGATCAATGCGCGCCGCGATTTTTCCGCGCAGCACTGCGGGCACATCCGAAAATTGTACCGCGCGATCGAAAAACGCCGCGTTTTCCACCTTGACGGACGCATAGCCGTTCAGCCCCTGCACGCGCAGGTAATCGGCGAAATCGAATTCGAATGGATTGGAAGCGCAATCCGGCGTATAGATGTTGCCCGTGCATTCGACGCGCTGGGCGATATGCATCTCCTTCAGATCGTCAAATTCGCCGCGAATGTAGAGCCGAAGCGTGCCGCTCACCGGTATGCCGTCGATTGTAAGATGGTTCACGGCGCATACGCGGCGGGTTTTCTCGATATCGTAATCGAACAAATCCACGATATCGCCGGTGATGTGCGCATTTTTCTGCTCCGGCAGCGGATCGGCGGCGCGCCATGCCAGCGTAAAGCGCAGCGCGCCCAGCGGCAGCATGGCGATTGCGATGATCAGCGCCATCCACCTGCGATTTCTGCGCGCAAGAAACAGTCCGGCCGCAATCAGGCAGATGCAGCCGCCCGATAACAGATAGACGTTCAGATTCAGAATCCGTCCCATGATGCAGCCGATCAGGAACAGGCAAGCACAAAGCATCAGCGGGCGCGTGCGCAGAAACCGCGTCAGCGGCTCAAATTGCCGAACGGACATGTTTAAACGGAATACGTGGTTCCGATGTGCGCGGCAAACGTATCCGGATGTACATTCTGCGCCTCCGCAAGCAGCGCGGCGGGATCGTATTTCGGATTCAGGTGCGTGATCAGCAGCCTGGTATGCAGCGCCGCCGCGTGGCGCGCGCAGCGCTCCGCCGAAAGGTGCGGCGCATTTTCGTGCCAGTCGTCGCGGCTGAGTCCCGCGCCCATCATCAGAAGATCGCAGCCCTGCGCAAGCGCGTCGATCGAATCGGTTTCATTCGTATCGCCGGTGAATACGAACGTGCGGCCATCGCATTCGATGCGCACGCCGCGCGTTTCCACGGGATGGCGCATCGGTGCGAAGGATATGCGCATATCGCCGATTTGAAATGCATCCATCAGCCGCAGATCGTAGGCGGGTACATTCAGAAGCGTGCGCACGTTTTCCGGCGAATCCGGCAGGTATACGGGCAGCGGCATATCGCGCGGCGCGAATTGCAGCGCATAGATCATCGGCAGCATATCGCTCATGTGATCGTAGTGCAGATGGGTTAAAATCACCGCGTCCAGATCGCGCGGCAGCACGTATTTGCGCAAATTCGCCAGAACGCCCGTGCCGCAATCGATCAATATGCGCGTTTTGCACGCGTCGTCGCAGATCAGATATCCGGAACAGGCGCCGCCGGTTTCGGGATAGGGGCCGTTGTTGCCAAGAATCGTAAGCTGCATAAATATACCTCCTGTGAGATACAATCATCGTTTTTTTAATTATAACACAGATGGAAAGCGGGGCGCAAGCATTGCGCCGCAAGGCGATACATAGAATGATGGATGAATTGGAGCGTGATGTTATGGGATTGATCGGTTCGTATAAGCGCAATCTGAAGCCGTGCATGGAAAAGACCGGCATGGAGGCCTGCCTGTCGCGCGGGAACATGATGATCGGTACCGAGGATGTGGCGCGCAGCCGCGATTGTCTGGTGCACGTGCGCGGAAGAATGCGAAACACTGCTGCGCTCGAACGCGCGCTGGGGAAAAAGTTCGAAAATCAGAATGAGGCGGCGCTGGCGGCGTATGAAGCCTGGGGCGCGGATTGTATCGCGCGCATCGAGGGCGCGTGCAGCGTATGGATTATCGATGCGGCGCAGGATCGCATGCTGGTTTCGCGTGATCGAATGGGGGAACAGATCGTTTTTTACGCCGGAGATCGGGAAGGAATCGTGGTATCCGATCATCCGGACGGGCTGCTGGCATGCGGCGCGTCGCAGCCGGTGCTGGACGCGGACGGCCTGTGCGAGCTGATTGCACTGGGACCCGCGCGCACGCCGGGAAAAACGCCGCTATCCTCGATTCATGCGCTGAAGGCGGGGCATTATCTGCACATCGATGCGGATGGCGCACAGGAGATACCGTATTTTGAACTGCGCGCGCAGGCGCATACCGATTCGGAGGAACAGACGGTAGAACACGTGCGCTATCTGCTGGAACAGGCGATTAACGATTGCGTGGATTTACATCCGGCGTGCATGCTATCGGGCGGCATCGATTCTACGGCGCTGACCGCGCTGCTCTGCCAGCGCGTTGGGCGGGTGGACAGCTATTCGGTGGATTACGCGGGCAACGATCGCGATTATGTGGCGGATGCATTCCGGCCGGAGATGGATGCGCCGTACATTCATCTGGCTTCGGTGGCGTTCGGCACGCTGCACAGAAAGGTGCTTTTGAAGCAGCGCGATCTCGCGGATGCGCTGGATACGGCGGTCGCCGCGCGCGGCTTTCCGGGCATGGCGGACGTGGATACATCGCTTCTGCTGTTCGCCCGTCAGATTCGAAAGCGCAATGCCAGCGTGATTTCCGGCGAATGCGGCGATGAGGTGTTCGGCGGCTATCCGTGGTTCCGCGAAAACGGCGAAATTCAAAACGGCATGTTCCCATGGTCGGGAAGCATGGAGCTTCGTGCGTCGATCCTGCGGCGCGATGTACGCGAAAAGATCAACGTTGCAGATTATGCGCGCAATGCGCTGGAAGCTTCGCTGAACAGCTATGATGTGGAAGCTGCGAAGCCCGCGGATCGCGATCTGTTCCGGATGCAAAGGCTGTGCCTGGATTATTTCATGCCGAATTTGCAGGAGCGCGCGTCCAAAATGTGCGGCGATTGCGGGCTTGAAGTGCTCACGCCGCTTTGCGATGATCGAATCGTGCAATATGTATATTCCGTGCCGTGGGATATGAAGCGCATGGATGGAATCGATAAGGGGCTGTACCGGCGCACGGTGCGCGATATCATGCCGGAAAAGCTGCGTATGCGCAAAAAAAGCCCGTATCCGAAAACGTGCAGCGCGGAATACACGAATCTGATACGGGATTTGATGACGAAGCTGATCGCGGATACGCGCGCGCCGCTGTGGACGTTTATCGATGTGGAGCGCGTCGCACAGATCGCCGCATCGGATCTGTCCGTTACGGATACGCCGTGGTACGGGCAATTGATGACGGGACCGCAGATGCTGGCGTACCTTTTGCAGATCAATTCGTGGATGCGGGCGCGGGGGATTCGTCTGGCGCTGTAGTCGCAGAAGCGGAATGCGAAAGCACCATGCCCGGATCATCGATCAGCGGCTGGCGCAGATATACGTTGTGCGAGAGCGTATTGATCGATCTGCCCTCGATCAGAAGCTGTACGGCGCGAACGGAATCAAACGCGCACAGCGCGTTGACTACGGCGTAGACGATATTGCGCTCCTGCGCATCATCTGCCTGCTGGCAGGCGGCGTAGAAATTCGCGGAGAGGTTTACGGTCGCCACGCCGTCCTCGGTTGAAACGCCCAGTACATCCGATGCGGTGATTTCCGCCGGGAACGCGCTGTGCAGCTCCGCGTTCTGCGTGGGCAGATCGATCATCGCCTGTAGCGTACGCATGGGGGAAAGCGCCGCGTATTGCGAAAGCGCGCATTCCATCTGCATAAGATTTCCGTTCGCGTCCGCAAAGATCATCTGCGCGGCGCCGCCGATCAGATCGGAAAAATCATCGCGGCGCATCACGGCGTTTTCAAAGCGGATTTCGCGCGAACCGATTTGAATTTGATCCACCTGCGCGCTCGCCAGCGAAAAGCGAACGCCGTCCAGCTCCGGTACGAAGCCGGTCACGGATAATACGATCGATCCGTACAGCTGCCACAGATCAAAGCCGGAAAGCGCCATATAATTGATCGCCTTATCCGATATGGCAATCTCCGCAATGCGCTGACCATCGCCGGTCACGGTTATGGTCGGCGCGTCGGAGAGCAGATTCAGATTTTCGGGGATGGGGGATGCGGCGCAGGCGGGATACTCCGTGCCCGCCGCGATCGCCTCGATCACCGCCTGAATCAGGTTATTTTCGGAAAAACGGATGCTGCGCAGTTCCGGAACGAACCGGCGCTGCCCGTTTGCGGGGTAGTACAGCGCGGCGGTGCGGATGATCGGATCGCCGTGCGCGCCGGTGTAGCGGCTCTGCTCGGTTTGCAGCTTCGCCACGGCGTTGGTCAGGCTGTCGATGGGCTCGGTAAATACGCCCATCGGCATGGCGTACAGCGAATCGCTGCGGTTCGCAATCAGAATGGAAACCGCATCCACGCCGTCGATATCCAGATAGGTATTCACAATCGCCGCGCACATATTCAGATAGTCCTGCTGTGATGGATGCACGGATGCTTCGATCGATAAATTCAATACCGCGATGCCGCGGCTGTATTCCACATCCAGCAAACGAATATCGCCCAGACCCGCGCGCGAAGCATACCGGTACGCTTCGGAGCTGAACAGCGCGGTAAACACATCGCGCATCAGATCGATTCGATTATCTGCATAAAAAACCTGCGCGACGCTGCCCAGCGCTGCGCCGGATTCGGATGGATAGCATAGCCGTACCTCCCATTCGCGTTCGGGCAGGTGCTCGCCGATGATCTGCCGGTCATCGATGGCGGGCGGCTCCGGAAGCTGCACCTCCGCGGCGAAATCGGCATTCTGATTTCCAGCGGAACAGGCGCACAGCAGCGAAAGAGATAATATCAGCGCAATCAATGCGCGCAAACGCCGCGTTCGCATGTCGGTCGCCCTCCCTTCGGTTATGCATTTGCCTGAATCGGCAGTTCGATGATGAATGTCGTGCCCTTGCCCTCTACGCTTTCGGCGGTGATCGTGCCGCCGTGCGCCTGTACGATCTGCTTTACGATGGAAAGCCCAAGGCCCGTTCCGCCGGTCGCACGGGATCGCGCCTTGTCCACGCGGTAGAAACGATCGAAGATGTGCGGAAGATCATCCGCCGGAATGCCGATGCCGGTGTCCGCGATGCGAACGATCACCCTGCGTCCGGCGCGCGTCTGCGTGATGGTCACTTCGCCGCCGCGCGGGGTATATTTGATCGCGTTGTCGATTACGTTGTAGATCACCTGCTGAAGCTTCGTCGCGTCGCCGGTTACATGAATGTCGTCGCGTGCGTTCAAATTGATTTCAATGCCGTTTTCGCGCGCCAGCGGAAGCAGGCGCTTGACCTGTTCCTCCAGCAGCGCGCTGATGCTCATATCGGTCAGATTCAGCTTCGTACCGCCGCTGTCGATATTCACCAGCGTGAGCAGATCCGATACGATGCGGTTCAGACGGTCGATTTCCTTATTTACGTCCGTCAGAAAATCCTTCGTCATGGCGGGATCGATGGGATCCTGATACAGAAGCGTTTCGATCAGAATCTTCATCGTGCTCAGCGGCGTTTTCAATTCGTGCGATGCGTTGGATACGAATTGACTTCGGGTTTTGTCCAGCGCTTCGATCTTTTCCGACATGCTGTTAAAAGCCATCGCCAGATCGGTAAATTCGTTGTGCCCGCTCACGTTTACGCGCGTGGAAAGATCGCCGCCGGTCATGCGGCGGATGCCCTCGCTCAATTCGCCGATGGGGCGGGTGAACATGCGGGTCACCAGCAGGCTGAACAGAAGCGCCAGCGCGCCGACCAGCAGAAGCCAGATGATGATTTTGAACTGGATGCTGCGCAGGTTTTCATAAATCTCCTGCACGGTGGAGACGTAGGCGAGTACGCCGATGCGCGCGCTGCCATCGTAGACCGCCTTTGCATAGAATGCGGACATCGCGCCCACGGAGCTGTAGCCGGTCACGGCGGCGCGAATCCAGAATCCATCCACGCTGCCCAGATCATAAAATCCGTAATCGCTGTCCGAGCCGGACAGAACGCTGGCGATTTCCGCATTGGCGAGCCGCGTGCCGGTCAGCGTAGACTGCGTATCGATCTGTACCACGCCGTAATTATCCACAACAAGAACGCGCCCGGCGCTTTCTTCGGCAGCGCTGCGCACGATCGATTGTACCTCGTCCATATGAAGTTCGACCAGAGCACCGCCGATCTGCCCCGAAAGCGATTCGGCAATCCTCTGGTCGTCGCGGATTCGCTGGTTAAACAGATAATCGCCGACCAGCTGAATCAGCGATACGGCGACCGCCGTAAACGCGATTAAAATGATCAGCAGGTAGGAAATCAGTATCTTCCAGCGGATGGAGTGCAGAACTCCCTTAATCCTTGTCAGTGAAATAGTAGCCAACTCCCCACTTGGTGAAGATGTATTCAGGCTGACTGGGCACGCGTTCGATCTTTTCGCGCAGGCGGCGGATATGCACGTCTACGGTGCGCAGATCGCCCAGATAATCATACTTCCAGATCGTTTCCAGCAAGCTTTCGCGGGAGAAAACCTTGCCGCGGTTCGTTACGAACAGCTGCAGCAGATCAAATTCCTTCGCGGTCAGATTCACATCCTTGCCGCCGACGCTCACGCTGCGGTTGTTCATGTTCAATTGCATATCGCGCACGGTGATGATGCGCTGGCCGGAATCGCGCTGGGTCATCGCGGTGCGGCGGAAGATCGTCTTGATGCGCGCCTTGACCTCCAGAATGTTAAACGGCTTGGTCATATAATCGTCCGCGCCGTATTCCAGCCCCAGAATCTTATCCATATCATCGCCCTTGGCGGTCAGCATGATGATCGGCACATTGCTGCGTTCGCGAATGCGCTGGCATACCTCGGTGCCGTCGATCTTGGGCAGCATCACATCCAGCAGAATCAAATCGTACTGACCGGCGAAAAATTTGTTTACGGCTTCCTCGCCATCCTGCGCCGAATCGGTTTCATATCCGTCCTGTTCCAGCGAATATTTCAAACCTTTTACGATTAAAGGTTCATCATCAACAATCAATATCTTTTTTGACACGTCTTACCCTCCGAACCTGCGTATTTCCCAACAAAGCATTATATAAACGTTACAGCTTCATGATTTCGTCAATATTATTATACACGTTTGGAACGGCTATTGCAAGACCTGTCTTGTAAATGTTAGAATTTTCTGTTCCACTGTACAAAACGCCCTTCGAATGCTATAATGGTAGATGTGAAAGCATGAATATTACGTGCGTGAAACATTTGTCTGCACGCACGAGCCGATATTTGGAGGAAACTGCCATGCAACGCAGATTTGCTGCGCTTATTCTGATTCTGTTGATTGCCCTGTCGGCATTGTGTCCCGCCGCGCTGTCGGAGGCCGCGCCGCTTGCGACGCAGACGGTCGAACCCACGCAGCCGCCCAGGGATTACAGCCAGCTGACCGCCGATTGGCTGGATTGCCAGTCCGCGGTATTGATCGACGCCGATTCGGGCAACGTGCTCTTTGCCAAGGATGATAAGATCCGGATGCATCCGGCGAGCACCACGAAGATCATGACGCTTTTGCTGGCGGTGGAGAGCGGCATTCCGATGGATCGCGAAATTGCGATTCCGCAGGCCGCCGCCGATGTGCCCAGCGATAGTTCGCTGATCCCCGTATACCCCGGCGAAACGATGACGTTCGGCGATCTGCTGTTGGGCGTGTGCATCAATTCCGGCAACGATGGATCGAACGCCATCGCGGTGATCGTATCCGGCACGGTGGATAACTTCGTGCGCCGGATGAACGAACGCGCGGCGGAGCTGGGCTGCACGGGCACGCATTTTGCCAATGCGCACGGCTATACGCAGGATAATCATTATACCACGGCGTATGATCTCGCGCTGATTACCAAAACCGCGATGCAGAACGATGATTTCCGCAGAATCGCCGGTACGGTGGAAGCGACGATCCATGTAAACGAGCGCGGCGATATCAAGCTTCGTTCAGAGCATATGCTGATGCGCTCCGATTCCGAATACTATTATCCCTACTGCGTCGGCGTAAAGACCGGCACTACCTCCGCGGCGGGCAACTGCTTTGTCGGCGCGGCGGAAAAGGACGGAGCACACCTGATTTCCGTGGTGCTGAACTGTTCTACCAAGGCCAAACGCTGGATCGATACGGCGTATCTGTTCGCCTACGGCTGGACGTGCTACGATGTATACACGCTGGAGCAGATGTATTCCGTGACCAGCCCGAAGATCGCAAGCTTCGTGGTTTCCGATGCGAGCGAAAATGATATCAACGGCGGCCGGCTGAACCTTGAAATCGCGCAGGTCAGTTCCTCTAATTATGTTCGCATGGTCGAGCGCGATAATCCCGATGCGCTGCCCGCAGTGGAGCAGGAATTCGTCGCCGGATCGCGGCTGGAAATTACCCATCCGATGACCGCGCCCATCAGCAAGGGCGAAATCATGGGCACATATTCCTTCACCGATGCGCGCACCGGCGAACTGATCACGGCAACGCTGGTGGCGGGGCGCGATATCGAAAAGAAGGAAGTAAAGCGCAGCCTTGGCGAATACCTGCAGGAGAAGCTTCCGTTCCTGAAGATGTTCGGCAATACGCTGTTCAGAATTCTGATCGTCGTGCTGATTCTGATTCTGGTGCTGATCATCGTTCTGGTGATCGTGCGGCGCGTACAGAAGCAGCGCACGCGCAGGCGGATTCTGGAACGCAGGCGGCAGGAATACCTGCGCCAGATGCGCATGCAGCGCGGCGCGGGCGGACAGAACCGCACCGGCAGCGCGGGCGCTCCACCGCGCAGACCACAGGGTGCACCGAACGCGCGCAGCCCTTACCGGAACGCGCCGCGGCGAAACGAAACTGAAAATCGCAGAAGACCGCATTAGAAAATCATCAAAATGGAATAACTCTTCCCGTTTTGCCGATACTGAAGAAACGGGGAGGGTTGTTTTATGCGTTTCATTCGAATTGGGGTAAGAACAAAAATGAAAAAGACCGCGCGCGCCCTGCATCGCGCCGCAAAATCGATCGCCGATCTATGGCGCCGCCGCCGCGCGGGAATCATTTATTATGGCGCGGTCGGGGCGGTGCTGATTGCGATCGCGCTGGCGGCGGACGGATACCGCGATCGGCGGGCAGCGGAGATTACGCAGAGTGAACCGGCGCAGATGATGCTGGCAAGCCCGACTTCGCTGGATGCGCCTGCGGCGGAACCGGAAAAGTTTGCGCCGCAGCTTCCATCGGGCGCGGATATTCTGCGCGCGTTTTCGGATGCACCCGAGCTGAACGCGGCGCTCGGCCAGTGGGAAGCGCATCTCGGTACCGATATCTGCTATGAAAACGGCGATGTTCTGGCGCTGTGCGCGGGCTCGGTGACGGAAATATTGCAGGATGACCATCTTGGCTGCACGATCGCCGTTCGAACCGGCGATGAGTTCATTCGCTACATGGGCGTGCAAGAGACTTCTGTGCGCGCGGGCGAGCATGTGGACGCGGGCGAATGCATTGCGCGCCAGAGCGATCGCGTGCGGTGCGAAGCGCATCTGGGCGCGCATGTGCACATCGAAGCGGTAATTGATGGTGAAAGTACCGATATTGAACCTCTGCTGCAAACGAAAACGGCATATTGACGGCGGCGCGGACAACGCTTATAATAGATGCAGATTACGTTGATGCACCGCAAAGCGCGGCGCGCGGAGGTACAGATGGCCAGATTGTGGGTAAGAATGATCGTTAAGCACAGAATCGCACAGCAGGATACCGAGCCCTGCGCGCGCGGCGATGCGCAGGAAGCGCTCACGGAAATCTGCCGCCGCATGGACATTCCCTGTCCGATCTGGCTGCGCAAGCATGAATATGAATACGAAGCCTTCGGGCACACCACGTTCCTGCCGGATCATTTCATGGAGGAGGTTCCGTTTCAGAAGCTGGAGATTGAATTTCTGGATGATACGGATAAAAAGCGCAAGAGCCGCGATCCGCGCAATCAGTTCGACGGCTTTTGATTGCAAACCCCGCGCGCGCTTCGGTTAAAATACAAAAAGCGGATAAATTCGATTGACGAACGCCGCGATCGATGTTATAATCTGTAATAGATATTTATAAAAGCCCGTGCGAAAGAGGAGTAACGGCAGCGCCTCAGCAGAGAGATCGGTTCGTGGCTGAAAGACCGATCGGAACCGCGATGCCGCGAAGGTCGCTTTCAAGGCGGCGCGCTGAAATCATCAGGCGCGTCGGGGCGCGCCCCTTACAGCGCAGAAAGGCCCGCGTGCGGGCAAAAGCAAGGTGGTACCGCGAAACAGATTCGCCCTTCGAATCTGTTTCGCGTTTTTTGGTTTTACCGGAATATGGCATACGAGAGAGGGAGGCGTGGGGGAAATGAATTGGTTCCAAAAGGTCTTTTCCGGTCCGCTGGATGAATCCAGAGTTAATCAGATCGGCATCGCCGTGATGGCGATCGGGCTGTTGGTGGTTTTGCTCGCGCCGCGCATCGCCGGAAAGATCAAAAAGGAAGAAACGCCCAATCGAAACACCGTAAATGCCGTGAAGCTGGTCGGATTGATCATCTGCGCGGCGGGTACGCTGATCGCAATACTTGCATAGGAGGACAATATGGAAGATCGTCAGTTCAACATGGAAAAGGTTTATCAGCCCCAGCAGATCGAAAGCCGCATCTATGATATGTGGGAAAAATCGGGCGCGTTCAAGCCGGTAAAGCATCCCGGCAGGAAGGCGTTTACCATCGTTATGCCGCCGCCGAACATCACCGGTCAGCTGCACGTAGGTCATGCGCTGGATGAAATGCCGCAGGATGTGCTGATTCGCTATCATCGCATGAAGGGCGATCCCACGCTGTGGGTGCCCGGCACGGATCACGCCGCCATCGCTACCGAAGTAAAGGTAGTGGAAGCGCTGGCGAAGGAAGGCCTTACCAAGAAGGATCTGGGGCGCGAAAAGTTTCTGGAGCGCACGTGGGAATGGAAGCGCGAATACGGCGGACGCATCGTGCGCCAGCTGCGCAAGCTGGGCGTTTCCTGCGATTGGTCGCGCGAACGCTTTACCATGGACGACGGCCTTTCCAAAGCGGTGCGCGAAACCTTCGTGCGCCTGTATGAAAAGGGTCTGATCTATCGCGGAAAGCGCATGATCAACTGGTGCCCCGCCTGCAAGAGCGCGCTTTCTGATGCGGAAGTAGAATATGTGGAACAGAAATCCCATCTGTGGCAGATTCGCTATCCGGGTCCGGATGGACGGGATATCATCGTCGCTACCACGCGCCCGGAAACCATGCTGGGCGATACCGCCGTATGCGTAAATCCGAAGGACGAACGTTATACCGATCTGGTGGGCAAGACGGTGCTGCTGCCCATCGTAAATAAGAAGATTCCGATCGTCGCGGATGATTATGCCGAAATGGAATTCGGCACCGGCGCGGTAAAGATGACCCCCGCGCACGATCCGAACGATTATGAAGTGGCGCTGCGCCACAATCTGGAGATCATCTGCGTTCTGACCGAGGATGGCCATATGAACGAAAACGCGGGTCGTTTCCAGGGCATGACCGCCATGGAATGCCGCGAAGCCGTTGTAAAGCAGCTGAAGGAAGAGGGCTATCTGGTAAAGATCGAGCCCTACACCCACAACGTGGGCACCTGCTATCGCCATCATGATACCGTGGTGGAGCCGTATCTTTCCGATCAGTGGTTCGTATCGATGAAGCCGCTGGCGGAGCCCGCGATCGAGGTTGTGAAGAATAAGGAATTGACCTTCGTTCCGGAGCGCTTTGAAAAGACGTATATGCAGTGGATGGAAAACATCCGCGACTGGTGCATTTCCCGCCAGCTGTGGTGGGGACACCGCATTCCGGCGTTTTACTGCGATCACTGCGGCGAACTGACCGTATCCCGCGAGGATATCACCGTATGCCCGAAGTGCGGCGCTCCCGTGCGTCAGGATGAAGATGTGCTGGATACCTGGTTCTCTTCCGCGCTGTGGCCGTTCTCCACGCTCGGCTGGCCGGAGGAAACCGAGGATTTCAAGACCTTCTATCCCAACAGCGTGCTCTCCTGCGGCTATGATATCATCTTCTTCTGGCTGGCGCGCATGGTATTTTCCGGACTGGAGCAGACCGGCAAGTGCCCCTTCAGCGTAGCGCTGATGCACGGTCTGGTGCGCGATGCGCAGGGCAGAAAGATGTCCAAATCGCTGGGCAACGGTATCGATCCCATCTCCGTGATCGATCAGTACGGCGCGGATGCGCTGCGCTTCTCGCTGGTGATGGGCGTTGCGCCCGGTGCGGATGTGCGCCTGTCCAATGAAAAGATCGAAACCTACCGCAATTTTTGCAATAAGATCTGGAACGCCAGCCGCTTCGTGCTGATGAATCTGGAGGGCTTTGAACCGAAGGGCTTGCCTGCGGCGGAGAAGCTGTCCATCGCCGATAAGTGGATTCTGACCGAATATCAGAACACCGTGCGCGAAATCACCGATAATCTGGAGCATTTCGATCTGGGTCTGGCGGCGACGAAGCTGTATGATTTCGTATGGTCGGATTACTGCGATTGGTACATTGAAATCGCCAAGCAGGGGCTGTATGCCGAGGACGGCGATGTGAAGAACACCACGCAGGAAGTGCTTCTGTACGTGCTGACGGGCATCCTGAAGCTGCTGCATCCCTACATCCCGTTCATCACGGAGGAGCTTTACAGCTATCTGCCCAACGTAGAGGGTATGCTGATCACCGCCGAATGGCCGGTTTGCCGCGAGGAATATGATTTTGCCGAAACCGCTTCCCGCTTCGAGGGCGTGATGGAGGTAATCCGTTCGATCCGCAACTTGCGCGCGGAAATGAACGTTGCGCCGTCCAAGCGCGCGACGCTGATTCTGAAGCCGCACGAGGGCTGGCGCGATTCGCTTGCTGCGGCGGAGGGCTATTTCAAGCGTCTGGCGGGCGCCAGCGCGGTGGAATTTATCGATGCTTCCGCGAGCAATCCGGAAAAGAGCGCGTCCTGCGTGACCGAGCCGTGCGAACTGTTCATCCCGCTGGGTGAACTGGTGGACATTGAAAAGGAAATCCAGCGCCTGACCAGGGATTTGAAGAACGTGGAAAACGAAATTGCCCGTGCAAACGGCAAGCTGAACAATGCGGGCTTCATCGCCAAAGCGCCTGCCGAGCTGGTGGAAAAGGAAAAGGAAAAGCTGGAAACCAATAAGAGCCTGCTGGAGAAGCTGCACGCCCGCATTGCGGAAATCGAGGCGCTCCGCTAGGCGCAGATCTGTCGGGGCGGCGGAAGGCGGTCTCGCATAAAACGGAGGTAATGTACATTATAGACAATATATACAGTATGATTGGATGCATAATGCTGATAAAGATTCGTATAATATTAAATATGGATGCACGGCTTGCGAAAATGCAGGGAATACGTTAAAATAAGAGTATTATACGATAGAGACGTAAGGCTTTCGCCGTTTAAAACAAAGGAGATGAAGCGGTCGCCGCCGATGTGCCGTTCGAAAATACGGAGCGCGCGTCAACGGAGCTTGGCTATGGTCAATCCGCCAGAGAGGATTGCATATACAGTATTGAAGTGGAGGGGAAGTATTTATGACGCAGAACAATCCCAAAGGATCCGGTTTTCTCAAGGTGACAGGTATTTTGTTGATTATCTTCGGCGCCATAGCTTTGATATTGAGCATTATCTCATTGCTGGGCGTCAGCGTGCTCCTTTCGGCGGCGAAGGAAGCTGTCGGTGCGGAAGAGGTGAATCTCGGCGTAAGCTCCTTTATGCTGTACGTCGGCAGCATCTTCCTGCTGATCAGCTCCGCCGCGGAGCTGGTAACCGGTATTATCGGCTGTGTAAACTGCAAGAAGCCGGAGAAAGCGAACGTCTGTCTGGCATGGGGCATTATCGTGGCGGTGCTGTGCGTGCTCGGCAGCGTCATTACTGTAATCGGCGGCGGAAAGTTCAACGTAATATCTCTGTTGTTCGGTCTGGTACTACCGGTGCTGTTTATCATCGGCGCGGTCAAAAACAGGCAGTAAGCTGTTTGCATTGAGCATGTTGCTTTTCTCTGGAAGAAACGTGATTGATGCGTCAATCCTGCAAGATTGTCCTCTTGCAACGATAAGGTTCCGGGGCTTGAAAGAGCTACGGAACCTTTTTTGTCGAATGCAGAATTTGTTAAACCGTAGCTTTGCGGGTCGGCAGATTCCGAAAGAATGCGTCGATAATTCTGTTTTACAGCATTTTTTCCAGAATGCGGATGCTGTCCGCAACCTTAACATTGGGTACGATTATTCTGATTCGATCGCGCATATGAATGATATGGATAGGATTCATTTCGCTGTAAATGTATTGAAGCATCGCCTCCGGCGGATAGAATACGGAAATTTCCATCTGATTCGCACGCTCCGTCGCGCGGCAGGCGATGCAGGAAACGCGCACGTCCGTTCGATTCGAAATGCGCGTGCCCGCGCCGTCCGGATGAAACGTATTCTTCAGATGAATATCGGTTTTTCCGGTCAGCAGAATCGATACCGCGTCCGGATGCAGAACGCCCGCGCCCGCTTCGGCGACGGACAGCATCTGCCGCTTGCTGATTTCGCCGATTGCGCGCGCGTCGTCAGAAATTGCGGGATCGACGGAACATATTCCGTCCACGTCCGTCCAATTTTCATAAACGCTTGCGCGGATGGCGTTTGCGATCATCGCGCCGGTCACATCCGATCCGCCGCGCGGAAGCGTGCGCAGCTTTCCCTGCGGGTCGATTCCGTAAAAGCCGGGGATCACGGCGCGGGGCAGGGCGGATGAGGAAAGAACGCTTTGAATCGATGCGCGGCTCGCGGGCACATCGATCCGTCCGTCCGGGCGAAGGCGAATAAGGTTTTCCGCGTCGACAAACGGAAGGCGCAGATATTCCGCCATGATTCTGGCGCAGATGTATTCGCCGCGGCTCGCCATGTAATCGCGATCGCATGCGTGCCCCGAAAGCGCGTTGGTAAGATCGGGGCAGGGATCGTAATTCAGGCGCAAGCTCTTACAGATGCGCGAATATCTTTTGCAGATTCGGGATACGATAAGCTGATTTTCACCCCGCGGCGCGTTTGCCGCGTCGATCAGCAGATCTGTAATTTTACGATCCGCATCGTTTCGCTTTCCGGGCGCGGACACCACGATGTAGCGCCGGTCGGAATTGGCTTCGATGATGCGGCGTATCCTTTGCATTCTATCGGCAGAGGCCAGCGAGCTGCCTCCGAATTTACATACGATGGATGCCATGCGGATCCTCCTGATTCTAAAATGATTTCAGAGTATCCTATGACGGCTGAAAAAATGGGTGATTGCACGGAAATGAAAAGTATTGCGAAAATTCGAAAGATGTAAAAGGTATTTTGCAAACTGCGTAGAATCTATATAGTATGTATGTTTTCGGGATTACAGTCCCTTGAAACTGCGATGATGAATTTTCATAAAAATTGTCGAACCCATGCAGGAAAAAAGATTTCTGTGGCGAATATGGGTTAAAGCCGAGCGGCGATCAATGGGTGATGGAAAGAAAGGATCAGGGTGAGCGCGTCAGATGGCAAGATATTCGGATGCTTTTTTGGATGAGCTGCGATCGCGCGTCAATCTGGAAGAGATCGTATCGGAATATGTTCCCCTGAAACAGAAGGGGCGGCGCTTCTGGGGCTGCTGTCCGTTTCATCATGAAAAAACACCGTCTTTTTCGGTGGATACCGATGCGCAGATGTATTACTGCTTCGGCTGCCATAAGGGCGGTACGGCGATCAATTTCATAATGGAATTGGAACGGCTGGAATTTCCGGAGGCCGTAAAGCTGCTCGCCGAGCGCGCGCACATGGAAATTCCGGAAACGGCTGTAAATGATCGGAAAACGGGCGTAAGTACGCAGGAACGGGATCGCATTTACGAAGCGAACGTAATTGCCGCCCGCTATTTTCATTCCCAGCTCTGGACGGACGAGGGCGCGAAGATACTCAATTATTTCTATCATCGCGGCCTGAACGATTCGGATATTCGCCGGTTCGGTCTGGGCGCTGCGCCCGCCGGTTGGGATACGATGCTGCACTACATGCAGCAGCAGGGCTTTGATGCGCCGCTGCTGAAAAAGGCGGGGCTTGCCGTGGAGCGGGACGGGAAATACTATGATATGTTCCGCGAGCGCGCGATCTTCCCGATCATCAACGCGCAGGGGCGCGTGCTGGGCTTCGGAGGGCGCGCGATGGGCGATGCGCAGCCGAAATATTTAAATACGCCGGATACCCCCGTGTTCAACAAGCGCATGGGGTTATACGCCCTGAATTTCTTAAAGAACGAACGCGATGTGGGTAGGCTGGTGCTGGTGGAGGGCTATATGGATACGGTTTCCCTCCGCAAATACGGCGTTCGTGGCGTGGTTGCCACGTTGGGTACGGCGCTGACCGAGGAACAGGCGCGGCTGATCAAGCGCTATGTTCCGGAGGTCTGGATCAGCTATGACGGCGATGGCGCGGGGCAGAAGGCTGCGCTGCGCGCGTTGGATATATTCGATGCACAGCCCGCGCTGAAGCCGCGCGTGATCGATTATCCCAAGGGACAGGATCCCGATGATTTCATCCGCGCCAACGGGCTTGCGGGCTTCGATGCGCTGCCCAAATACGATGCGGCGGAATACCGCATGCTGCGCGCGCGGGACGGATTGGATATCACTACGCAGGACGGCATGACGCAGTACGCGCTGCGCTGCTGCGAAATTCTGAAAAAGGTGCGCAATCCGATCGAAATGGAAAATCATCTGCGCAGGCTTGCGCATGAAACCGGTTACGATCGCGATATCCTGCTGCGCCAGATCGGCGTGACACAGCCGAATCCGCCGGTCGCGCATGAACGCACGGCGCGGGCGCATGAAAAACAGCGGCCGGACGAGGTCGTGCTGGCGGAGCGAATCCTGCTTACGCTGCTGGCTTCGGGCAAAATTCCGGCGGAAATGATTCGGCCGGAGGATTTTGAAACGGAAGCAAACCGGCAAACCGCGCAATGGCTGATCTCCGGAAAGAGCGCGGCGCTGCTGGCGGAGAGCATCGATGATGATGAAGCGCGCAACGCCGTCGTACAGGCGGTGAATTATTCGCCCATCCCCGAAGAACGCGAGGATATCATGGCGCTGGCGCACAACAGTCTGGATACGATCCGCAGATCGCGGCTGGAAAAGCGAATGCGGGAGATACAGGAAAAGATCAATACGGCGGATTCCGCGCAGAAAATGGAAATGTATACGCAAATGGCGGAAATTACACAGGCGCTTGAAGAGTTGACCGGTCGAAAGGAGTCTTAAATGGTGAATAAAACTGCTGCGAATGTCGAAATGGTGAAGGCGCGCATTAGCGAACTGATCGAGACCGGAAAATCGAAGGGCATTTTAACCTACAAGGAGATTCTGGAAACGCTGGGCGATCTGGAAATGGACAGCGAACAGTTCGACCGCGTGCTGGACACACTCAGCGGACTGAATATCGAAGTTTTGAAGGACGATGCGATTCCGGAAGCGCAGATTACCGAGGATACGCCGGAGGAGGAAATCGATATTTCCGTGCCCGAAGGCATTTCCATCGATGATCCCGTGCGCATGTATCTCAAGGAAATCGGCAAAGTGCCGCTGCTGTCCGCGGAAGAAGAAATTGAACTCGCCCGCCGCATGGAGGAAGGCGATGAAAACGCCAAGAAACGCCTGTGCGAAGCGAACCTCCGCCTGGTGGTATCGATCGCGAAGCGCTATGTCGGGCGCGGCATGCTGTTTCTGGATCTGATTCAGGAGGGCAATCTGGGTCTGATCAAGGCGGTTGAAAAGTTTGATTACCGCAAGGGCTATAAGTTTTCCACCTATGCGACCTGGTGGATTCGCCAGGCGATTACGCGCGCGATCGCAGATCAGGCGCGCACGATTCGCATTCCCGTGCACATGGTGGAAACCATCAATAAGCTGATCCGCGTGTCCCGCCAGCTGCTGCAGGAAAAGGGACGCGAACCCCTGCCGGAGGAAATCGCGGAGGAAATGGGCATTCCGGAGGACAAGGTACGCGAAATCATCAAGATCGCGCAGGAGCCCGTATCGCTGGAAACCCCCATCGGCGAAGAGGAGGACAGCCATCTGGGCGATTTCATCCCCGATGACGATGCGCCCGCGCCCGCCGAGGCCGCCGCGTTTACGCTGCTCAAGGAACAGCTGATGAGCGTGCTTTCCACGCTCACCCCGCGCGAGGAAATGGTGCTGAAGCTGCGCTTTGGCCTGGAGGACGGCCGCGCGCGCACGCTGGAGGAGGTCGGCAAGGAATTCAAGGTAACGCGCGAACGCATTCGCCAGATCGAAGCGAAGGCGCTGCGCAAGCTGCGCCATCCCAGCCGTTCCCGCAAGCTGAAGGATTCCATCGACTGATGGCGTACGATAAAAGAATATCCCTCGATCCGCGCCTGTCCCTGATCGCCGATCTGGTGGGCATTTGCCCCGTCTGCGCCGATATCGGAAGCGATCATGGCAGGCTCGGCGCGTTTTTGCTTCAGAATGCGCGCTGCGATCGGGTGGTGCTGACGGATATTTCAGCCGCGTCGCTGGAAAAGGCGCGCAGGCTGATCGCCATGCTGGGATTTGCGGATCGCGCGGATTTCTGCGTGGGCAGCGGTGCGCTGGCGCTGCATACCAGGGTAAACGTCGCCGTGATCGCGGGCATGGGCGGAGAAACGATCGCGGGCATTCTTGAAAATGCCGAAGATCGCCTGCGGGGCGCCAGACTGATTTTGCAGCCCAATGTGGCGGCGGAGCAGCTGCGGCGCGCACTGTGCCGCTGCGGATGGCGAATCGCCGATGAACGCCTTGCGCGGGACGGGCGCAGAATCTATCCGATTATCGTGGCGGAGGAAGGCAATCAGGCGCTTACCGATGCGGAAGCGCTGATCGGCCCCGTGCTGATGCGCACGCATACGGCGGAGCTTGCCGATTACTGCGCGTTCAAGCTGCGCGTTTTGACGAAAGCGCTGGACGGCGCGCGCGGCGGTGCGGATGCGCAGACGGCGGCGCAGATCGAACGCGAACTGCGCATGTGGGAGGAATTGGCGATATGATTCCAACGGTACGCGATATCTATGATCTGATCGATCGGATCGCCCCCTTCGAAACGGCGGAGGAATGGGACAACGTGGGTCTGCTGGCGGGGCGATACGATGCGTGCGCGGAGCGCGCGATGTGCGCGCTGGAGCTAAATACCGCGGTGCTGCGCGAGGCGATCGACCGGCGCGCGCAATTGATCATCACCCATCATCCGATTCTGTTTTCCGGCAGAAAAAATCTGCGCGAGGACGACGCCGAGGGCAGAATGCTGTGCGAACTGGTTCGAAACCATATTTCGCTGATCGCGGCGCATACGAATTATGATATCGCCGCGGGCGGCGTAAACGATGCGCTGGCGAGCGCGCTCAAGCTTGCGGATGTCGAAGCGCCGGAGCAGGATATGCTGCGCATCGGCGCGCCGGAACAGTGCACGCTCGGCGAATTTTCCGATTTTGCACAGCGCGTGCTCGGCGCGCCCATCCGCAGGTACGGTGAAGCGGATCGCGAAATTCATCGCGTCGCGCTGCTGGGCGGTTCCGGCGGCAGCTATGCGCAGATGGCGCGGCGATGCGGCGCGGATGTATTCCTGACCGGCGAAATCGGGCACCACGCGGCGTGGAGCGCGTATGAGGATGGCATGTGCGTGCTGGAGGCCGGACACGGCGCGACGGAGCTTCCCGCAATTTCAACACTTGCGGAAGGTTTACAAAAGGCCGCAAATGCGTTACAATATAAGATAGACATTCAATTGAGCGAAACAGAGCTGTTTAGATAGAAATGGAGGACGAATTATGCAGTTGGATATGTTGTGGCAGTTTATGCAGGTGGATATGGAAGCAGACCGCTTTGAAACCAGCATTCGCCAATCGGAAAAAAGGCAGAAGCTGCTCAAGCAGCGCTCCTTTTTGATGGATCAGCAGAACAACATGAAAAAGCTGGAAAGCGATGTTGCCGCCATGGCCGATCGTCTGGAAGCGGTTCATGATGAGGCGGAGCGCCTGCAGAAATCCGTATCGGAACTGATGCAGGAGCTGGAAAGCAATCCTCCCAAGACGGAAGAGGAAACGCAGGCGCGCATGGAGCCTGTGCAGAAGCTGATGGACACCCTGACCCGCTATGAGCAGGAACTGACCAAGATGAACCGCGATGCGGAGATCAAGGATCGCCAGCAGCGCGAAATCCGCGTGCGTGCCGCCAAGACGAAGATCGAATACGATCAGCTGAAGGCGGATTACGATGTGGAATTCAAGCGCGATACCGCTACGCTGAAGGCGATGCGCGCCAAGACGGAAGCGGAGGCCAAAAAGCTGGATCCGGAGCTTTTGCAGAGCTACAACAGCATCAAGCAGCATTGTACGCCGCCGATGGCGAAGCTGGTGGACGGGCAGTGCAGCGGCTGCTTCATGTCGCTGCCCAGCGCAACCATGCTGGAAATGAAGAACGGCGATAAGCTGGTGCGCTGCGATAACTGCGGCCGAATCCTGTACAGCCCCGAATAAAACAAAATACAATTGCGATATAATTGCGAGGACGCCAGACGGTCGCAGGCGCATGCGTCTGAGGAAAGTCCGAGCACCGCAGGGCAGGGTGCCGGTTAACTGCCGGTGAAGGCGACTTCAAGGAAAGTGCAACAGAAATAAACCGCCCGCCGTTTCGACGGGTAAGGATGGAAAGGCGAGGTAAGAGCTCACCAGCGGCATGGCGACTTGTCCGCTCTGTAAACCCCACCCGGTGCAAGATTGAAAGTAAAGCTATGTGGCGGCCCGTCACGCTTTCAGGTAATCGCTTGAGCCTTATGGCAACTTAAGGCCTAGAAAGATGATCGTCTAATACAGAACTCGGCTTATAGACGTCGCTCGCATTTATATACATAGCGCCGCAGGAAGCCTTCACGGCTTTCTGCGGCGCTTTATATTGTGCAATTCTAGTTATATCAGTTGTCCAGCGAAAGCGTGCATTGCGCGGAATCGCGCATGTAGCGAATCGCGGATTCATATTTGGAATAATCATTGTATCCGCACAGAAAATGATAGCAGTATACGTATTTATCGAAATAGGTTAAAATCACATAGCCTTTGATTTCGGTTTCGCCGTCGTATGCCAGATAGGTGGTGGACATCGCCTTGCGCCCCATAAACAGCGTTTCCGTATCCAGATTCAGATCCACTTCGAAGGTGCTGGCGTCGTATTGTTCGCGCAGCTTCTTCAGATAGGATACCAGCTGCGCCTGCGCCTTGGTATCGTTGCAGCTGTGCGCCAGTTTTTTCATCGTGACGCACACGCGGGCGGGATACGCGCCGTCCGTGTTCGTTTGCAGATAGCAGATGGTGGATCGTCCCGGCTGATTCTGCCAGTTTACCGGATAGCTGATGTGGATGCCCAGTTCATCGTTCGTCACTTCGCCGTAGCCGTCGATGGTGGATACGGAGCTGGATACGGGCGCGGCGGTCGCGGCTGCGGTCGGCGCATCGTTGGCGGCGGGCTGTTCATCCTGCGCAGCGGGAACGTCCTGCGCGGCGGGAACGTCCTGCGCGGCGGGCACATCCTGTGCCGCGGGAATATCCTGCGCCGCGGGCTGGGAATCCTCGGTGGGCATGTTTGCGTCCGCCGTCAGATCAATCGCCGCCGTCTGTTCCAGCGCGGCGGTCAGCCCGCCTGCGGCGGTGGTTTCCGGCGCGAAGTTGCCCTGCTGCGCAGGTTCCGCATTATCGGCGGGCGCTGCCTGTTTTCCGCATCCGCAAAGCGTCGCCGCGCAAAGGCATATCGCGATCAGCGCGCATACGGCGCGTTTTTTTGTAAATCCGCTCTTTCGTATCTTCAGTCTTTTCAAGGGTATTTCCTCCGAGCTTATGCCTTTTCCTTCGTATCGCCGTGCAGCGCGATCTGTTCATTCAAAAGATCGATATCGCCGCAGCCATGGCTGATCATGATATCGCCGCTGTGCCAATGGGCGCGCAGGTATGCCTCCGCATCATCAAAGGTGGGGGTCAGCACCGCATCCACGCCGCGCGCGCGCAGCGGTTCAATCAGCATGCTCGCGCAAATATCGCCGGGATCCACCTCGCGCGCGGCGCAAATATCCGTAACCAGTACGTGATCCGCGGCGTAGAAGGTTTCCAGAAACTGATCAAACAGCGATTTCGTGCGCGAATAGGTGTGCGGCTGGAATACGCACCACAGCTCGCCGTGCGGCTGAAGCCCCGCGATCTTCAGGGCGTTTTTGATTTCTGCGGGATTGTGGCCGTAATCGGTGTAGCATTTTACGCCGTCGGTCACGCTGGTCAGTTCGTTGCGCCGATGCGCGCCCACGAAACCGGCAAGCGCCCGCGCGACGGCGGCCATATCCGCGCCGCGAATCGAACATACCGCGACCACCGCAAGGCTGTCCAGCATGTTGGCTTCGCCGGAAACGCCCACGTGGAAATGCCCGATCATCCGATCGTGCAGGTAAGCGTCGTAATCGGCGTGCCCCAGTTCGTCGTAGGTCAGGTTTACGGCGCGAAGATCATTATCTTCGCCGATTCCGTAGGTCATATGATTGCATTTGCTGTTTACGCATACGCGCCGTGCGCGCGCATCGTCGCCCCAGGCCACGCACCAGCCGTCGTCCGGCAGAAGATTGGCGTATTTGCGGAATGCGGATTCGATGTGATCGATATCGCGATAGTAATCCAGATGATCTTCATCGATATTGGTGATGATCGCCACGGTGGGCATGAAATGCAGAAAGCTTTCGCGGAATTCGCACGCTTCGCAGATGAAATCGTGCCCGTCGCCCCTGCGCGTGCTGCCGCCGATAAAATCCAGCTCGCCGCCGATGTGAATGCTGGGATCGAGTCCGGCGGACAAAAATGCCTGCGCCAGCATGGATGTGGTGGTGGTCTTGCCGTGCGTGCCGCTCACGCCCACGGCAAAATTGCTGCCCGCCATCAACTGACCGATCAGATCGCAGCGCTCGATCTGCGGAATGTTCAATCTGCGCGCTTCCGAACGTTCGATATTATCCGGAGAAATGGCGGCGGAATATACGATTACATCCGCACCGTGAATGTTCTGCGCATCGTGACCGATATGAATCTCAATGCCTTTTTCCGCCAGATGATCCGTTTTGTGGGAACGCGTTTTATCCGAACCGCTTACGATGTAGCCCTCTTCCTGAAGCAAACCGGCGAGACCCGACATGGAACTGCCGCCTACGCCGATAAAATGTACGTGCTTGCCGCGAAAATCATGGATGTTTGCCGTCATGTATATACATCTCCAAATACAAAGGATAAATCTTTTCACAATAACCCTACCATACATTATAGTTGAATCGGCGCAAAACTGCAAGCGTCCATCCGCTTTTGCGGGCGTTTCTTCGTTAAAAGTTCGTGGAGTTCGAAAACTAACAGAAAAAATGATCGAATTCTAACAATACCGAATTATAATAATAAATATCGAAATATAATTCGGGTAGAGGAGCATCGAAATGGACAAGATCAAGCGAAATGAACGGCTGGGCGCGATGACGCACATTCTGACCGACACCCCGAACCGCATTCATACGTTCAGTGAATTCTGTGAAATGTTCGGTTCCGCAAAATCTACCATCAGCGAAGATATCGATCTGATCAGCGCATCCTTCAAGGCGTTCGATCTGGGCAAAATCGAAACCGTCGCGGGCGCGGCGGGCGGCGTTCGTTATCGCGCGATGCCCAGCGCGGCGCGCACGAAGCGGATACTGGACGCGCTTTCCGAACGTCTGAGCCAGCCGGGCAGAATGCTGCCGGGCGGATTTCTGTATACGTCGGACGTCACGGCGGAATCCGAAATCGCGAAATCGCTGGGCGAGATCCTGGCTTCCCAGTATTACGATCACGAACCGGATTTCGTGCTGACGATGGAAACCAAGGGCATTCCGATCGCGCTGATGACCGCATGCATGCTGGATGTGCCGCTGGTGATCGCGCGCCGCGACAGCCGCGCCTACGAAGGCTCCGCGGTGAAGATCAATTATATCGCGGGCGGCGGAAATGAACGCATCGAAACCATGGCGCTCGCGCGCAGAGCCGTGCAGCCCGGCCAGAAGGCCCTGATCGTGGATGATTTCATGAAGGGCGGCGGAACGCTGCAGGGCATGGTGGATATGATGCGCGAATTCCAGGCGGAGGTCGTCGGCGTGTGCGTGATGATTTCCACCGCGGAACCGGTGGAAAAGCGCGTGAAGGGCGCAAAATCGCTGTTGGTGATGGATGGATTCGATCAGGAAACCGGCTGCGCAATCGTGCGGCCTGCGGAGGCATATTGCTGAAATGTCGAAATTCGGCGATTATCTGAAAGCGCGAATTGTTGTGAGCGGCGAAACCGTATCCTCGGTCGCCCGAAGCTGCAATATTGAAAGAACGCTTTTGCACAAGGCGATGTCGGGCGATCGGACGCTGCCGTATCCGGCGCTGAAATCGCTCGCATCGCATTTCAATATGACCATCGATGAACGGCAGGAGTTTTTCCGGCTGTACGATCTGCACCTTCAGGGCGAGGAGGCCTATGAAAACCGGCAGGCGGTATGCGATCTTCTGAACAATCTTTCCGCGATTCGCTTCGTCATGCCGCCGCCTCCGGAGGTCGGCGCAATTTCGATGGTCAATCAGCTGATTCGTGGGGAATATGCGGTGCACAGCGCGATACGATCCGTATTGATCTATGAAACGGCGCATGAGCCGAAGGCGGAATTTATGCTGTTTGTGCCGGATAAGCTGGATATCACCATGGAACTGATGGAGCTCTGGCTGAACGGCAGAAGCTTTCATGTGACGGAGTTGCTTTCCCTGCGCGCAATGCAAAGCGAATCCCGCAGGCAGAATCTGAAAAAGCTCGGCTCCGTGATTCCGCTGTGCCTGGCTTCGCGCGGCAGCTATCGGCCGTACTATTTTACGGAATCGGTCGGCGCGATCGCGGTATCGCCGATGTACCGCTACATCGTAACGCCGCATTACCTGATCACCTTATCGGATGATCTGACCACCGCGCAGATCTGCGATGATCGCGATCTGGTCGCGTATTACGGCAGCTGGTTCAAAACGCTGATTGCGAATTTTGATCCGCTGATTCAATGCAGCGCCAACATATTGGAGGTGCTGACGGAGTACATTCGGGGCACCGCGCCGGATGCGCTGCAGGTGATCATGTCGCAGCCGTGTCCCGGACGGTATTTCACTCCGAACGTGATCCGAAAATACTTGAACAGTGCCGATATGCCGTATGAAGAAATGTTCCGTCTGGTAGAACACCATTTTTCCGTACTTCGCCAGATCAAAAAGAACTATCTGACGATATTCACGGAAAAGGGTCTTACGGACATGATTCAAACCTGCACGCTGCAGGATCTGCCGCCGCAGTACGTGCCGCCGCTGGAAAAAGCCGATCTGAAGGCGATGTTGCAATCGCTGTATGATGAAATTGAAAGCGGCGCGATCCGCGGGATCATAGTGCGCCCCGGACAGCTGAAAATTCCGGATTACCTGAGCTTTTATCTGTCGCCGCAGACGGGAATTCATATCTATACGACGAACGCCTTCGTATACGGCGCGTATGCCTGCGATATCCACATCGCGGAAAACACGATCTGCAAGGTATTCGCGGATTTCCTGCAGGGGCTTACGGGCAGCCCGATGGTCTATTCTACAGAAGAAACGCTGGAACTGCTCCGGCGCTACATTGATCAGATATAATATTGCGCCTGCGACCGGTTGGCCGCAGGCGCTTTCGTAACGTTCTTTATTTTTTGTCGATCTTCAGCAGATAATCGCCGGACAGCGCGTTTTCGGGGAGCACGCGGGCGTAGTATACGCCGTCGTTTAATTCCACCTCCGCCGCGCCGTTGTAGCTGTACACGGTGCGCACCGGCTGATAGGCGGAATCGTAGATTTCGCAGGACAGGCTGCTTTCGGGATCGGTTGCGGCGATGATGATGCTGTACGCGCCCTTTTCCGCGCTGAACTTGTAGTAATCCTCCAGATTCTGCGACATCGACGGAAGTCCGCTTGAAGAAACAAAGCCGGTTACGATCGCGGGCGCATAGTCCGCCGCCGTCTGGAAGCTGCTTCCGCCGTCCGGCGTGGGCGCGGTCGAGGGCGTGAAGCCGGCCTTGATCCGGAAAACGCCGCTGCAATCATTCCAGGATTCCACGCGGATGTAATAGGCGCCGGCGGTCAGATCGAAGGTGAAGCGTGTAACCTCCGGCGATGCTTCGCCGCTGCCGTAGACGGATGCATAGCTGATCGTTTCATAGTTTTGATCCAGAAGATACACGTAATGCATGTTGTCGAAGCAGGTTTGAACGCTTACGTCCAGGCGGCCATTGAACTCGATCGAAATTGGGCAGTAGGCGTATTCGTTCATTTCCAGATTGTAATCCTGCCAGCTGCCATCCATATTTATCGCGATGCAGTCGCGCCGGACGGGCATTTCGCCGGCGAGGGCGGCGTGCGCAAACGTTAAGACGAACAGAAATGCGATCATTATTCCCAAAAAACGTTTCATGCTGTTTCCTCCATATATATATTTCCACTTTCAGTATAATATATTTCCGCGCGCCTGACCAGATTGTGACAGAAAACGTGTCAAAGTATGCACAAATCCTGTCACAGATTGTAACCGCAAAGGAAGAATCTTACAATAAAGGACGGAACGGAAACAAAGGGAGGGCAAGCTATGCTTATGTCGAAGAATAAACAAAATGGATTGCTGATTAAAATGGCGGCGGTCTGCCTTATCGTGATGCTGATCGCGACAGCGCCCGCATATGCGCTGAAGGATTTGTCCAAGCCACTGATTCGTCCGATCGATCTGGAATACATCGGTCTGAACAGCTGGTCGGAATGGCGCGAATATACCGGCGGAGAATACTGCGATTGGGTCGGCCTGTATTATGCGCAGGGAACGGGATTGGAACTGAAGATTTCCTGCCAGCGTCTGCGCGGAACCGATGGATTTACGACGGATGAAAACGGAAATCCCTACATTCTGGCAGAACTGAACGATTATGGCAGCGGCAAAACGCTGTTCTCCGGCGATATCTATCAGATCGACGATGATCATTATTGCACGAAGAATTCCGGAATCACCCTGACCCGAACGGCGAAGGATCAGATCACGCTCGATTTTTCTGCGGATCAGATTGCCGAATGGAACGCGGATTACGTCTATCTCTACATGAGCCTGACCTCCGCGGAATTTACCGATGTGGAAACGCTGGAAGCGCATCCTGCGGAAGCGCGCTGGGCGGGCACTTTCTTGGACGACAGCAATGAAGTATCCAGCAGTACGTCCGTGTTGTACGCCTTCAAACAGCTGTACGGAACGACGGATTATTTCTGCTATATCACAACGCTTCAATACGGCGATGAAACCGGCAGCATGTTCTATTTCTATACGGAAAAGGGCGATAAGCTGGTGCACGCCTACGAGCCGGGCGTCGTATCCTCGCAGGTCACCTACGGCTGCTTTGCATGGGCGGATGAGGACTCGATCTGCCGTCCGGTAAGCGTCATCGCCGAGGATCGAATCGAAGAACCGCTGGATATGGGCAGCCTGGAGGGAATCTACAAAAAGATCGCAAATTATCCGCAATGGGAAGATGATTACGACGGGTATATGTATTGAGCCGTCAAATAATCGACAAGGGGGTTGCTGTTTTGCAACCCCTTTATCATTCAAGTGTGAAATCGTTTTTCAAGATACCGATCCAGTTACGCTTCTTGTACAGGAATCGCACGATATAAACCCTTTGATTCGCTTCGTCAATCGTATAAAATGCGATATAGTGCCTGATCTGGACGAATTGTATGCCCCATGCCCTGAACACGGGATCATTAAGCAGGGGATGGCGCGCGGCAAATTCAGCGAGCGCTGTAAACGTTTCTTCCGCCGCATTCATTAAATCATCCGCCGCCTGTGCATTCATGAGAACGAATTCGATGTAATCTGCCGCTTCGTTCAGATCGTTTTCGGCGGAGCGTGTAAGCCAAACATCGTATTTCATTTATTTCTGCGGCTCCTCAAATTCGCCATTGCGTCCGAAACGGAGCGGGTGTGCCCCTGTTCAATATCCTGCAAGCCTTCCTGCAATTTACCGTACAGTTCAAAACGACCAATGAGTTGTTCGTAAACCTCAATGCTCATCACGGCAAGATCGCCCTTGCCGTTTTTGGTGATGAACACCGGCTCCGCATACGTATGGCAGAAATTGGAAATATCGTTGTAGCTGTTGCGCAGTTCTGCGCTGGACTTGATCGTCGGCATGAATACCACCTCCCGATAACAAAATTATACCCGAATTTTGTTATCTAGTCAACTGCGGAAAGGTATTGGAACATGGTAGCAAATACAAAATGGCATTTAGAACTCTAATTGTTTACATTCGTACGCACATATGTTAAAATATGTATGGAATTTATAATGGAGAATCGTATTGGCGAATTGACGCAAGGAGGCCGTTGAAAATGAAAAGAATACTTGCTTTATTGTTCATTATCACATTGATGTTTGCAATTTCTGGTAATGCCTTTGCCGCTTTGCAAAAGGGATCGAAGGGCGTTGATGTTGTCGAACTGCAGAAACGACTCATCGAATTGGGCTATTTAGATGGGGAAGCTGATGGCGACTTTGGGAAAAAAACAAAGACGGCAGTGGAAGCTTTCCAAAGCGAAAATGGTTTGGAAATTACGGGCATTGTAACAATCAGAGATACTACCATATTGTTCTCCGATGATGCGATCCCCAAAGATGGAACGCAGGGGAATACAGAATTGGCGAGTGCGGATTCTGTTGCTGCTTTTCATTATGCTAAATACGATAAGTATAATAGCTATGCCAGCGTGAATGGTCTTGGTAACGATCTGATCATTATTGACGCTGTGATTTCCGAATACAGTTCAATTCAGGGCGTTTCGTATGTAATAATTGAACAGGACGACGGAAATAAATGGATAATAACCACTGGCTATATTGGGGAAGAAGGAATCATCGATGGAACGGTATATTCCGGTTTGGAAGGAAGAAAAATAAAAGTATTCTGCGTTTATCAGGGGTTCTCTGATGTAGTATCCTTACCTGCGGCGGATATTATGTCTTATGGAGGAATTCTGGATATTGATAATAAGGAATTCCTGTGCAATAGCACTGCAGAAATCCTGATGAACAGTGATGGTATACAAAAATCAGATTTTCTTGCATATTTGCCGGACGAATTGCCGGATACCGAAGCGGGTTCTGAAGAAACAGAACAATCGGAAACGGATGTTGGAAAAGAAACCATGGAAAAAGAAGTGTTGCATGAAGAAGCTGCGCACGAAGATCCACAAGTTGTGGAAAGCGCTGATTTAAAAACCGAGAGCGATGATGCGGATAACCACACGAACAATTCTCAAATTGTTGAAGATAAGCTTTCGATTGTTGAGTCCAGAGTAGGCGCTGACGAGTATACTTTGCGTTGGCAGAATAATAAAGCCGTCGCTGTTGCCTATAGAACGGCTGATAATAAGTATTGCGTTTTCATCAAAAACACATCGGATCATAAAATTGGCGAGATTGATGTAACGATCTATTACTATGATGAGCGTGGAAATATCATAGATTATCAAAAAGATGGACATGACGCTGTATTGCCTGGATATACCGTAGTATCAGGAATAAAGATTCCGAAGGGTTATGCCAGTGCATCACTGGAATTGGAAGTTGCGGCAGAGGATAATCCTGCATATCAGAATCATTCGCAGTATGTAGATATTTCTGCAAACGAGGGCATTGATGCAATAATCGTACAAATCGCGAATAATTCAGATACAATTACAATAA
Organism: uncultured Clostridia bacterium; assembly: GCA_934663625.1. Lineage (GTDB taxonomy): Bacteria > Bacillota > Clostridia > Christensenellales > Aristaeellaceae > SFTH01. The sequence continues at coordinate 2,641 of CAKUKP010000020.1, read as the reverse complement.
GGGAGATTGAATACGTTTTTGTTTATTTTGTTGGCGATAAAATAGCTTCTATTGGCAATCCGAAAGATGTATATGATACGAAGCCAAATGGGAGAGCCATAGAGAAGGAATTTCCGCCGAAGGCATATGATGATTATATGGTATTTCTGAATCAGGCACATACCTTTTCATAATGCGGGACATCCTGATGCATGCGATGTTGAAAGGACTGCTTTTTGAGCGATTCTCTAATTAGAATTAGTGGAATGAGCCCTATACGCATTGTCTTCATATTGAGAATTACATTCTTCTAAAACAATATGCGGCTGATCAGTTCATTTGTGGATGAATTGGTCAGCTGCTTTGCTTCTTTTTATGTCCGCCATCAGGCGCCTATGCCTTTGGAAATCTATACATAATGAATAAAATAAATCGCAAATATTAAGAACAAAGATCAAACCCGGACAATAGATTTGTACGGAAAAATCAAAAATATTCAATATAAACGGAAATGATATCACTAAATACATCGTGAATAATATGGGCAATACTGATGATATTCGAAAGAAAAGCCGAATGAATACATTTACTATGCAGAATACCAGGATGTATTTCCTGTCGTTAAAGCCCAAAATGAGGGAATTTCCTACGAATTACGGGTGCAAATTTCCTGTTGTTGAAACAAAATATGCAAAATGAGAACTGAATGTAAATTAACAGCAATACAACAAGATAACACTTGACAATAAAGCGAAAATAATCTAATCTGTATGTGTCGACCTATTGTGCTTAAAACGACCGATGAATTGGAGAGTGTTATCTTGATACGCAGGCTGCAGACCGATAAAAATCGGCACGGTATAGGACTTCCTTATATTACGCAGGAAATGTCCACTATTTTATCTGAAATCGAAATGGAAACGGGCGATCATGCGCTTTCGCAGAGCATATATTTCAGCCCAACGGCACTGACGCACATTAAACGACTGCTTGAAATGGGCGGCACGATCATCACAGATACGATGCTCGTCGCCAACAGCATCGATGCTTCGCTAATGGGCAACCGCGGCGCGAAGGTGATTTCCTTCATTGAAGATCCGCAGGTGATCATGCTGGCGGAGCAGCGCAGGGTAACCCGCGCGGAAATTGCCGTGGATTGCGGATTGGCGCTCGCCGGTCCCAAGCTGATGGTGGTCGGCAGCGCGCCGGCGGCAATCAACCGCCTGATCTACCGCAGGGCGCACGAACCGATGAGCGACGTATGCGTTCTGGCAGCGTGCACCGGTTTTGCCAGCGTTGTACAATTGAAGGAAAAGCTGATTGACAGCGATCTTACTTCGATTGTCGTGCGCGGCAAAAAGGGCGGCATTCCCACGACGGTATCCATGGTCAATACCATTCTTCGTGAAATTGCGAAGGCAAACGCAAATAAACAACAGCAATAAAAATAGCTGAAATGATCCGCAATCCGTAAAATAAAAAGGGTTGCGGATTTTCCATATACGCTGTAGCGGGAATGAAAAAATGGATTTCCATGGCAAAACAGCAGTTTTTGCAGGTTTTTTCGCAGAATATGCGTTGCAGACGGCATTTCCTACGGTGTATAATGGGAACATAAAACGCACGGAGGTGTTATCCCATGAAAAAGATTGCAGCGATGATCCTGATTGTAGCCCTGCTGACGATCTCCGTCGGCGCGGCATTTGCCGAAACCGTCGAGGACGGATTGCTCCGCGTGGCGGCGCTCTACGATATTACCACGATGGACGTAGCGCAGACCACCGATAATTACATGGTTCCGATGAACGTGTTCGATCGCCTGTTTGAATCCGAAGTACAGGCGGACGGCTCTACGGCGATCGTGCCCAGCCTGTGCACGGAATACACGGTATCCGAGGACGGACAGACCTACACCTTCACGCTGCGCGACGGCGTGGTGTTCTCCAACGGCAGCGCGCTGACGGCTTCTGATGTGCAGTACACCTTCGAACGTCTGCTCACATCTGGCGGCGTGAACGATGATATTCCACTGGAGGTTGCGGGTGCGGAAGCGCTGAAGAACGGCGAGGCCGATACGCTTACCGGTTTTTCCGTGATCGACGATACCCATTTTACCATCACGCTGAGCGCCGCGAACGCGGGCTTTGTGGCGGAACTGACGGGCCCCGCCGTATCCGTTGTGGATCAGGAAACGATGGAATCGGTCGATAACTTCGGCATCGCCTGTGAAGATACCATCGGCACCGGCCCCTACAAGGTAACCGAATGGGTGGTAAACGATCATTACACCCTTGAATACAACGATCTCTATTGGGGCGAAGAACCCTCGGTTAAGAAGATGATCGTTTCCATCATTCCCGATCCCTCCACCCAGAATCTGATGTATCAGAACGGCGAACTGGATATTCTGGATCTGGAATCGCTGGATACCACCATCATCGAATCCACCTACAAAACGCAGTATGCCGATCGCCTGATCAGCTGCTCCCGCGTAGGTCTGACCTATTTCGCGCTGAACGAAAACAACGAATTCCTGAAGGATGTAAACGTCCGCAAGGCGATCGCGATGGCGATTGATGTGGATGCGATCGTGGCGGCGATCTATTCCGGCGATGCAATCGTTGAAAACGGCATCATTCCGATGGGCATCTGGGGCTTCAAC